>CAZCEN010000133.1:0-9021 GCA_964497205.1 uncultured Sporomusaceae bacterium | reverse complement strand
GAAAATCGATTACGAGGATCAGTATCATATAAATAAGGTATTTTTATTTCATTCAAAAGTGTGAAGGGGGTATTGTTTTCTAGAAAGTATATATAATCATAGGAGGGGTAATACAATATTATATCTACTGTTCTTTCATAGCTTTCTATAGACAGCAAAATATTTCCTATAACCTTTGTGAATATTTGTATAGAAAAAGGGTTGAAGAAGTAGAATTTATTATCTAAGGGGTTTATATTATATTTTTCCGCAAAGCAATGTAAGAAATTTATTTTATTTAATTTCTTTTTATGTTTCTTTAAATAATCTCTTTTATTATCAATAGCTTGTTTATAGAAGAAGGGATTCATTTCTATGCCTGTAACAGTGGAATCAAAAAAGTGATTTATATAAAAGTTAAACCTTCCTTTGCCACAGCCAAAATCAACTATAGTATCGTCTGTTGTGAAATGATATTGCTTAGATAATATTTCTAATACAGAATAGGAGGTTGGCTCATATCTGTTATAGTGATGTGATTCATGGGCTATTTTTTGTTCCCCTGAGGTTTTTATATTCAGTAGTTTTTCATAATATTGTTCGTCCATTGAGTCCTCTCTGATTTTAACTTTATGTAATTTAAGTAACTGCTTTAAAGTATATAATTAAAAGATACATAGAGCAAACAATAAAACAACTGTTTCACTTTAATCCAATTACTCTCACCCTGCTCCGCATTAAAAATATCCACATGATGATAGACAGAGACACTGATGAAATAATAATAATGCCAAGTCCGTCTATCAGATTATTCCAGCCCAGAGTCCCTATAGCCATGCCAATACTTCCAAGAATCGTATGAACCGTATTGATTAAAGAAGACGCTGAGCCAACATCTTCTTTTTGCTGATCTAATAAAATATCAGTACTGAATGGTCGGATAGCTCCCTCTACCAATGTAAAGGGTAAAAAGGTTAGTAAAAAGAACCATGGTGAATGATTCCCCATAAGAAATAGACTCAAGCCACTGACGAGGGCCCATCTATGTCAATACTCGATTGGCGTAAATAATGCAAGATGATAAGCAGAGAATTAGATACAATCAGGATAATTTCAAAATCCGTCTTGGACTTACTATATTTAAAGCAGATAAGAGGGGATAGGAGCTAACACTCCTATCCCCTCTATTATTTGTTTCCCCGATATTTTAAAGGATGTAAGAACGTATATTCTGTCACTGAAAACTACTTATTTGAGATGTATGAATTGAGTAATCGAATTATATCAGGTTATATTTCTCGTCTCTTTAGAGAGGTAATTGACAAAACCAGACTTGACGGCTACTTATTTCTAAGCGTAAACTTCCGTTCTGGATTGCTAAATAATTGAACACATAATATAAATTTGTTAATTTATTTAGCAATTCCGAAAGTAGACAAAGACCATCGCCAAAGATTGTCATGCGTATTGTTCGCACAATGAAGGGTAATTCCTAGCTGTCATTGCGAGTCTAATACGGCGATTTTTCTTTTTGGGCTTTTATTGACAGCCTAAAATAGCTGGGTTATTTGCAATAAAAGCCCAAAATATAAATAGAGCATAGAAAGCTGCTGTAATATGAACCGTTAGTAGTTTGGTAGATGGCATAGAATTTGCAATATATAAATGCTAGCCAAGTAATTCGGAACTGGCTTATCTTATATTGAAATAGGAGATGTTTTGTATGTACACTTTTAAGTTACCGACAGAGATTAAAATGTTTAATTCTACGGCAGAATTTCTTGAAACCATGAACATTACAGAAAGGGATCTTTTAATTACCAACGCTCCCATCTATGAACCTTGCCTCAAGAATTACGATTTGAAATGTCGGGTGGTTTTTCAGGAAAACTATGGCGTCGGTGAACCGAATGATAAGATGATTAACGCTATTATTCAGGATCTGGGAGACTGTAGTTATGACCGGGTATTTGCCGTGGGCGGCGGGACAGTTATCGACGTTGCTAAAGTACTTGCATTGTCAGGAGTTCATAACGTTCTTGATGCTTTATATGCCCGAATCCCGTTGGTAAAAGGTCGTAGATTGCTGGTGGTTCCGACTACTTGCGGAACCGGGAGTGAAGTGACCAATATAGCCATTCTCGAAGATACTGAGGCGCATGTAAAGAAAGGGATCGTTGGTCCGGCGGTGTTCCCCGATGAGGCCATTCTCGTTCCAGAATTATTAAAAGGCTTGCCATACAAGTTTTTTGCCTTCAGTTCGATTGATGCGTTGATCCACGCTATTGAGTCATATTTGGCACCAGCCTCTAATACTGTTAGTGAAATATTTGCCGTTAATGCTATTCAAAAAATACTCAATTCCTACCTTGATATTGCCCGGAATGGTCCGGAAGCCCAGGCAAAAAATGCTGCGCAAGTATTGCTTGCGAGTACCTTTGCGGGAATTGCTTTCGGTAATACGGGTGTAGGTGCAATCCATGCAATGTCCTATCCTCTTGGCGGTAAATATCATGTTCCTCATGGAGAGGCTAATTATGCCTTCCTTGATGTAGTGCTTAGAAAATATGACGAAATTCATCCTCATGGTAGAATTAAAGATCTGAAATTAATAATTTGTAATTGCCTGAATATCAAAAATGCTGATACTGAGCAGGCAATACCTAGTTTGCTAAAACTTTTAAGTTCAATTATCGCGCTAAAAAGGCTCAGTGAATATGGCGTTCAAATAAATGAACTGGAGGCATTTGCCCAGGCGGCCATGGCACAGGAACGCCTTATGAAAAATAACTATGTGCAGTTAACGATACAAGATGTGCTTAGCATGTACCAGGCTCGTTTTTAATGGAAAACCTGCTCTTTTGTAGTTAGAAAACGGTGGTTTTGGAGGTTAATACATGATGAGGAAATGTGCAGTGATTGAGGCCGGACTAAGAACCTACACAGAAGGTCTTCAATTGCAGAAATGGGCTTGGGACAAGGTTGCTTCCGGGGAATGGGATGGCATTCTTATACTACTACAGCACTTTCCTGTCATTACGCTGGGAAGAACGCATGAACCGGAGGAGTTGCTGTGGCCTGCCGCAGAATACTCCTCCCTTGGAATTGAAATGGTTCATTGCAATCGTGGTGGAAAAACCACTTGTCATAATCCCGGTCAATTGGTTGGGTATCCCATACTAAATTTGACAAAATGGCGTCAGGATACTCATTGGTATATGCGCTCCATAGAACAGATTGTTATCAATACTATAGCGTGTTTGGGGATACGAGCAGAACGAAAACAAGGATATACGGGTGTTTGGACAAAGGATAGAAAAATTGCTGCAATCGGTGTGGCTATTCGTCGCTGGATAACCAGCCATGGCTTTGCGCTCAACGTGAATAACGACTTAGCAATATTTAAATCAGTTGTGCCTTGCGGAATTCGTGATTTTGGAGTAACAAGTCTTTTGGATGAAGGCATTGGCGAGGTGGTAATGCCTGAAGTATGCAAAATTGTTATTTATGAGTTTCAACAGGTTTTGCAATGTTCTTTTAATACCGTAACACCATTGAAAATAAATAAAGAGTTGCCCTGGTCTATGTCTTAAGAATAATACTACAATGTAACGAGAATACATGAAAAGGGCCCTTTGATGTATAACGTTTTTATGGAAAACAGAAGAGGTGGTAGTAATGCGTAACCCAAAACAAAAGTTGCCTCCGTGGTTAAAACAAAGGGTAACTGCTGAAGGTGTAAACACGGTTAGCTCATTGATGAATGAGCTTGCTCTAAACACCGTATGTCAAAGTGCTGATTGTCCCAATATTGGAGAATGTTTTGGAGCCCGCACGGCTACGTTTCTCATTTTAGGCGGAATTTGTACAAGGCATTGCCGGTTTTGCTCCGTACCCAAAGGACGACCGCAGGGACTGGATCTTGAAGAACCGGAGCGGGTTGCTCAGGCTGTAAAGACCCTGGGGCTAAAGCATACGGTCATAACATCTGTAACGCGGGATGACCTTGCCGATGGCGGCGCCGGACTTTTTGCGGCCTGCATCCAACGAATCAGACAATTGAATCATGAAATCACCGTAGAGATACTTGTGCCCGATTTCGGTGGGGACGAGGCTGCGCTGTCTGTAGTACTGGAAGCCAGTCCACAAGTATTTAATCACAATATTGAAACCGTACCCAGACTATATCCGCTTGTACGCCCTGAGGCAATTTATCAACGCTCGCTAGATATTTTGCAAAAGGCTGCTGAATATGGAGCCAGTTTAACGAAAAGTGGAATTATGCTTGGTTTAGGAGAAACGGAACAAGAAGTTGTGCAAGTACTTAAGGATTTAGCAGCCAGAGGGGTAAAGGCCATAACGATTGGTCAATACCTTCAGCCTTCCCCGGAACATTTGCCGGTGGTTGAATATGTTCACCCTGAATATTATAAAATGTATGAAAAAGTAGGATACTCTTTAGGATTTTTACAGGTAGTCTCAGGGCCGCTGGTTCGCAGCTCCTATCATGCTGCCATGCTATTAGATGCCAATAAAGATGATAAGAACAGATAATAGTCGGTAATTATATCCAAAGAGTAAGGTTCTGACAAAGAACTGTATCTTTGGCGAGCACTCGCCGGTTAAAAGGCTGCCCTAAAAGTACTATAGGGCAGCCTTGTTTAGCATAGGTAAAATATTTCTTCCAGGTTGTTGAGAGCTATTGCTAAACTTATCATTTGTACTTTGTACCCAGAACACATATAATGAAGATGGAGTACGATTAAACGCTAAAGATCGACAAGAACTGCCTTAATATTATGGATATTTCAGGAGGTTGGCGGTTTATGGCATATAATAAATCCTATGAAGAGTTGTATGATATGTGGGAGCAGTTTATGGGCGGGAAAGGTGATATAACGGGGTTAAATACTGAAGTGGCTGCGTCATGGGTGAGATCTAAGAATGCTTGTGTAGATCCTTTCGGAACAACCTGTATAGTTGACAAGAAAACGATTAGCGAATTGCGTAGGAAAAACCAGCTTTTGCTGGATGTTGTATTGCCGTTTGTCGAATTAATTGACAGTTTTATTCAAAATACCGGATTTATGATAACTCTTGTTGACAAAGACGGGTTTATTCTTGACGTGAAGGGGGACAGGCACGCGCTGGAACAAGCCAAGACGAGCAGTTTGGTAATTGGATCAAACCGGTCGGAAGCGGAAGCCGGCACGAATGCGATCAGTTTGGCGCTTATTGAGAATAAACCCGTTCAGATAGCCGGTCCCCAGCATTATAGAAAATTCTATCACGAATGGACGTGTTCTGCCGCACCGATACATGATACCTATGGTAATCTTATCGGCGTGTTGAACTTGTCAGGCCATCGTTCCCTGCTGCATAAACATACATTAGGCATGGTTGCTTCTCTGGTACAGGCTATCGAACGGGAATTTCATATCCGGGAAAAGAATTCTAAATTACGCTTGACCAATGAACGTCTGAAAGCCGTGATTGATTCGGTATCTGAAGGTGTTGTTGCTATTGATAAAAGCGGAGTCATCATCGAAAGTAATTCTAAATTTAAAAAGATGTTTCGTTTAGGTGAGTCTGAACTGCAGGAAAGCAAATTTCCTGAGATTTTTAAGAAAGATAGTTTATTGCTGGACGTTTTTAAGACAGGGCAAGAGTTTTTTGATCGCGAAGAGAATCTTTCTACCCGTACCGTGAATATTTCCTCATTGGTTACTGGACGGAAAATTATGAATGAACACGGTGAAGTAGCCAGTGTTGTCGGAATTATTAAGGAAAAGAAAGAAGTTTACCGATTGGTAAACCGGTTGACAGGTGCAAAAGCAGTCTTCCATTTTGAAAGTATCATCCATAAAGATCCGCAAATGGCGAAGACTATCGCTATTGCTCAGACGGTAGCCGGATCTGACACTCGCGTATTATTGGAAGGAGAAAGCGGCACAGGGAAAGAACTGTTTGCCCAAGCCATTCATAATGCCAGTCCAAGATGCTCAGGTCCATTTGTAGCTTTGAATTGCAGTGCAATACCACGGGAATTGATCGAGAGCGAACTTTTCGGTTATGCCGAAGGGGCTTTTACCGGTGCAAAAAAAGGCGGAAAGCCGGGAAAATTCGAGCTGGCTGACGGCGGAACCCTGTTTTTGGATGAAATAAACAGTATGCCCTTGGAAATGCAGGTAAAATTGCTCAGGGTTCTGCAGCAAAATGAAATTACGGCCTTAGGTGGGACGCAAGCAATTCCCGTTGATGTACGGATTATTGCCGCCTCGAATAAATCGTTAGAGACATTGGTGAACGAAGGCCGTTTCCGCCTTGATTTATTTTACCGGTTAGGGGTTGTAGTTTTGAAGATTCCGCCTCTTAGAGAAAGAATAGAAGACATTCCCTTGCTTTTTGCTCATTTGCTGCAGAAAATGGCCGCATCAGCCAATAGAAATATTACGTATTCACCCGAAGAATTAGTTCCTATGTTATGTGCTTATGAATGGCCGGGCAACGTAAGAGAGCTGGAAAACTATATTGAAAGAGCTGTCGTATTAGCACGCGGCGGAATTCTGACCCCCGAGCACTTTCCTGATAGAATGACTGTTAAAATTGCCGGAAACAACGAGGATACGATTAACTATCTTGCGATAAAAGAACGGGAAGCTATACAAAAAGTGCTGGCAATTCATAACGGAAATATCTCCAAGGCGGCAAAAACCCTGGGGATTAGCAGAAATACGCTGTATACAAAAATTAAGACGTACGGTTTGGAAGTTGTGTAATAAATCAGGAAATCATCTGGTGACAATGAATATATTTAAAACGCCTCGAATATTGGGGCGTTTTTTCTTATCCAATCAGAATGCGTACTTTCTGATTGGATAAAAAGAGGCCACCGTTTGTGTATACAGCCATTATTGCTATAAAACTTAACAGTTCAAATTTAAATTGCTCAATTAGTTATCATTGCCGGTGGAAGATATGAGACATAAACTTTCTACTACACTGTTGTTTCCGCTGTAGAATCCGCAAAAAGAGATTGGCACAAAATTTGCATAATTATCTATTGTGGAATGTACTTGGTAAAACTGGTGACAAGGACATGGCTCTGTGTTATCGCTAGAAGAATATAAGCTGACGGAAAAGTATGAAGAGTCGGCAAACCAAGTGTGATACACAGGAAGCCATGAGTTAAAGTGTATAATTAAGGTGGGTGATATTATTGATTTGTTGAATTCGAATAAGACTGCTCTGTAAATAAAAAATAAACGGGAGTGGGAAACTATGCCTCTTATTATTTTGATAATCGGAATTCTTTTTCTATTTTTCCTTATAGTCAAAGTTAAACTTAATGGGTTTTTATCGCTTATTATTGCTTGTTTGTTTGTGGGACTGGCTGAAGGATTACCTCTTATGAAAACAATTGCTACGATTGAAACAGGTTTTGGTGGCACACTGGGACATCTTGGTTTGATTATAGGCTTTGGTGCTATGTTTGGCCGGATTATGGCAGATGGTGGCGGTGCCCAAAGAATTGCCGAAACATTGATTGCCAAATTTGGGAGAAAACAGGTAGCATGGGCAGTTGCCTTTACTGGTTTTATTGTAGGAATAACCTTGTTTTGGGAAGTTAGTTTCATTGTATTAATACCAATTGTATTTACTGTGGCTATAGCAGGTGAAATCCCTATTTTGGAAGCTGGAATTCCAATGCTCGCTGCCATCACCGTCAGCCATTGTTTTTTGCCTCCTCATCCCGGTCCGGTCGCCGTATCTGGAATTTTCCATGCGAATATCGGTCTTGTGCTGATTTACGGCATTATTATTGGCATCCCGACACTAGTTGTCAGCGGACCGTTATTTTATAAGTTCATTAACAGCATTGGCGTTAATCCAGAGATGAAGAAAGGACTGGCTATTAGTAAAATTTTTAAAGAAGATGAACTTCCCGGTTTTGGCATAAGTGTTCTGACAGCATTGTTTCCAGTCATTCTGATTGTTGTTGCCATGATTGCCGAATTTATTTTGCCGAAAGAAGCGAATATTACCAAATTTTTTAGCTTCATAGGCAGCACGGACATGGCATTGTTTATAGCCTTACTTGTTTCCATCTATACTTTTGGCACCCGGCGGGGAAAAACTATTCCGGAAATAATGAAAAGCTCCGAGGAAGCAGCGAAAGCAATCGCCATGATTTTGCTCATCATGGGTGGAGGCGGCGCTTTTAAGCAGGTGATTGTTGATGCGGGAGTAGGTAATTATGTTGCAAAGATTACTTCTGGATTGCCAATATCACCCTTAATATTGGCATGGCTTATCACCGCGTTAATTAGAATGTGTGTCGGCTCTTCTACTATATCTCTGTTTATGGCTGCAGGAATTGTATTGCCAATTGTTGAACAGTCGGGGATTAGTCCTGAACTTATGGTGTTGGCTGTAGCCTGTGGATCTGTTTTCGGTGGTCCGCCTACCGAGCCGTGCTTTTGGCTGGTAAAAGAGTATTTCAATCTGAATTTATCACAACAAATTAAAGTTTGGTGCGGTTTGTGCACGCTTATTGCCGTATTGGGATTAGCGGGAGTCCTTGTGTTAAGTCTCTTTATTCATTAAAAAGATATAATGTTTATCAGGAACAGAAAAATCTTTTACTGAGTGAAATACGCTGTCTATACCAAAGAGGAAAGGAACGAAAAAAGTGAAGGCAGTTGTAAGAAGAAGTCTGGAACCTGAACAAATGTTTTTGGAAGATGTACCAATTCCGGAAGTTAAGGAAAACGAAGTTTTAATCAAAGTTAAGGCGGTAGGTGTTTGCGGAACAGACACTCATATGTATACAGGACATGTAGTAACTACAGTACCAGTGATTGTAGGACATGAGTTTTGCGGAATAGTTGAACGGCTGGGAAAAAAAGTTACTTCCGTAAAAATAGGAGACAAAGTAGTAAGTAGATTAAATATAGGTGTTTGTGGAATATGCAGAAACTGTCTGACTGGGAACCCGCATATGTGTGAGCATAGGACCTGTCCTGGGTTCGCAATTCATGG
>CAZCEN010000132.1:0-9069 GCA_964497205.1 uncultured Sporomusaceae bacterium | reverse complement strand
TGTCTGATTGTGTTTCCAATTTAATTTTTTGCTGTTACAGCATTTTGCGTAAGTTAAGTTATATTTACGAATCAGAATGTCCCTACCGTTGCTCATGATTGAGTGAGGTCGGTTTAGGACGATCGTTTGTAAGGAATTGATACAAAATTAGTCATTTTTTACGTATTTTTTACATATTTACTGTTTATTTTTGGTATGATAAACAAATATAAATAGGCTTTTTTTAGTGTGGTAAGAAGGAATTTACCAAATGAGTGAGAATAGTAACATGTATGCAAAACCAGAAGCTGCTTATTAAGAGCGCTGACTACTGTAGGGAGAGTTGGGTCATGAAAGAAAGTAAAGGAAATGCTGTAATTTCTAAAGCAACAATTGACCGGTTGCCGCTGTATTATCGTACCTTAAAGCTAAGTCAAGAAGAAGGTATAGAAATAATATCATCAGACGAATTAGGTAGAAAAATAGGAGTTACTCCTGAACAAATTCGCAAGGATTTGTCAGCCTTTGGCGAATTCGGAAAAAAAGGTGTAGGCTACTATGTGCGGGAACTCATGCGGAATATCGGTGAGATACTTGGCCTCAACCGTAAATGGAACATTGCCATTGCCGGTGTCGGTCATTTGGGCTGGGCGTTAGCGAATTATGCTAATTTTTCACCGCAGGGTTTTCAACTTCAGGCTATTTTTGACGTTGATCCGGATAAAATTGGCCGTTATATTAATGAAGTAGAAATTTTCCACATCGATAGAATGAAAGAAATAGTAGCTGAGCGTGACATACAAATTGGTATTATAACCGTTCCGGCTGAGCATGCCCAAAACACCGCTATGCGCTTTGTAGAGGCCGGAATCAGAGGAATATGGAACTTTGCGCCTATTAAGTTAGATGTGCCCGCAAATATTCAGGTAGTTAGTGAAGATCTCTCCGTAGGTCTTAGCAGTATGTCGTATTATCTTTCGCGTCAAAATTGACGCTATTTTTTTTCTATAATATCTCAATATAAGAAGGATTTTGTCTTATTACGTAGAATACGTATAGTATAGAACAATAATAATATAACAAATATTTATAATATATACGGATGGGTGGTAATCATGGCCACCTGGAAGTGTAGAACGCAAACTTCGCTCTTATGGTCTGGTGCCTAACCGGTGTTGGATAACTAGTAAGTGCGCACCTAGGTTTGTTTTGTTAATGTGCAAAATAAACTTGTAGGTGCTTTTTTATTATTTGGCTAACAGCTCTCGAATATTTTTTGCTGATTTCCTAACAATAACAATGATTATACCTAATTTTAGTATAAAAAAATATTTAAAAGGGAGAGTGCGCAATGATTGACATTAAAGATCGTGTTAGAAACAAAGCTCTACATGCTAAAATTGTCAGCGCAGAAGAAGCGGCAGCTAGTATTAAACCAGGAATGAATATTGGTGCCAGCGGTTTTACACCTGCTGGTTATCCAAAAGCAGTTCCGCTTGCACTAGCTGAAAGAATTAAGAAGGAAAATTTCAAAGTAAACCTTTGGACAGGTGCCTCGGTTGGTAAAGAACTTGATGGTGCTTTGGCAGAAGTTAAGGGGATTGCCAAACGTCTTCCATATCAAACTAACGATGCAATTAGAAAATCAATTAATAACGGAGAAATTCAGTACACTGATTTGCACTTAAGTCATGTTGCACAGATGTCTCGCTATGGCTTTTTAGGCGGAAAAGTTGATGTAGCTATTATTGAGGCTTGTGCTATTACCGAAGAAGGTCATATTGTACCAACTACTTCGCTTGGTAACTCGGCTTCTTTTGTGCAAAGTGCAGACTTCGTTATTGTTGAAATCAACACCAGCCAGCCATTGGAATTAGAAGGAATGCATGATGTTTATATTCCTCTTGATCCCCCGCATCGTCAACCGATTCCACTGGTAAACCCTGATGACCGTATCGGTACACCGTATATTCCTTGCGGACCTGATAAAATTGCTTACATAGTTCCTTGCGATATTCCGGATGGTGTTCGTCCGTTGGCAGCTATCGATGATGATGCCCGGGCTATGACTGGACACCTTATTGATTTCCTTAAACACGAAATAAAAGCTGGTCGTATGCCGAAAAACCTTCTGCCTTTGCAGTCGGGTGTAGGCTCAGTGGCTAATGCGGTTGTTGCGGGTTTAGCCAATTCTGATTTTGAAAATCTCTCTGTTTACACAGAAGTTATCCAAGATGGAATGTTGGATTTGATTGATGCCGGCAAATTGACTATAGCTTCAGGTACATCCATTACTCCATCTCCGGACGGATTGAAGCGCCTTTATGCTAATATTGGCGAGTATCGTAAGAAAATTATGCTGCGTCCGCAAGAAATTGCCAATAGCCCTGAGGTAGCCCGCCGTATTGGTGTAATTGCGATGAATACTGCCATTGAATTTGATATATATGGTCATGTTAACTCTACTCATATTATGGGAACAAAGATGATGAATGGTATCGGCGGTTCCGGGGACTTTGCCCGGAATGCATATCTCACCTTCTTCTTCTCCAACTCGATTGCTAAAAAAGGCGATATTTCTTCCATTGTTCCTATGTGTTCGCATTTTGACCACACCGAACATGATGTTGATGTATTTATTACTGAACGTGGAGTTGCCGATATCCGCGGCTTAAGCCCTAAAGAACGGGCCCGGGTTATTATTAAAAATTGTGCACATCCTGACTATCAGCCGATGCTTATGGATTATCTGGAACGGGCTGAAAAGGCTACTGGTAATGCGCATACTCCACATATAATTAACGAAGCACTATCGTGGCATACTCGCTTCCTGGAAACAGGCAGTATGAAAATAAAGTAGGCTAGCTTTTGGGTAGGGGTTACCCTGGACTAAAGTTAGTCGCTCTTATCCGAAATTAACCGCTCATAACTCCCAATTAAATTTGGGAGTTTTCGAGCGGATTATCAGTGGGTAAGATAGGAAGACTAGAATACATATTTAAAGGAGGACTTAAGAATATGTGCACAGCTAACATGGACAACTTAAAGCAAAAAATGGCTGAGTACACCGGCAAGGTGGACAAAGCACTAGCCAAATTCCCGGAACGTAAAAACCTGTCTCATAACAGGCTTTACACTCCGCTTGACATCGAAGGTCTTGATTATGAAAAAGATCTCGGTTTTCCTGGTCAATATCCATTTACCCGCGGCGTACAACCCACTATGTACCGGGGACGTTTCTGGACCATGCGTATGTATGCAGGTTTCTCTACAGCCGAAGAATCCAATAAACGCTATCGTTATCTCTTAGAATCCGGTGGTACTGGCTTATCTTGCGCCTTTGACTTGCCGACCCAGATCGGTTATGACTCTGATGATCCCATCTCCGAAGGCGAAGTTGGTAAAGTAGGCGTTGCTATTGACTCACTGGCTGATATGGAAATCCTGTTCGATAGCATTGACCTTGGCAAAGTATCTACTTCAATGACTATTAATGCACCGGCATCTGTACTCTTAGCAATGTACATTGCTGTTGCTGAAAAACAAGGTGTAAGCCCTGATAAATTAAACGGAACTATTCAGAACGATATTCTGAAAGAATACGCTGCCCGTGGCACTTACATCTTCCCGCCTAAACCTTCCATGCGTCTTATCACTAACATTTTTGAATATTGCTCCAAAAACGTTCCTAACTGGAATACCATCTCTATCTCTGGTTACCATATCCGTGAAGCCGGTTCCACAGCTTCACAAGAGATTGCTTTCACTATCGCTGATGGTATCGCCTATGTTGACGCCGCTATTAAAGCCGGCCTGAACGTAGACGATTTTGCCGGACGTCTATCCTTCTTCTGGAACGCTCATAACAACGTGCTCGAGGAAGTCGCTAAATTCCGTGCTTCCCGCCGCGTATGGGCTAAAGTAATGAAAGAGCGTTTTGGCGCTACTAATCCGAAATCCTGGATGCTTCGTGTACACACTCAAACTGCCGGCTCCATGCTTACAGCACAGCAGCCTGACAACAACATTATCCGTGTTGCTCTTCAGACCGCTGCAGCAGTACTTGGTGGTACTCAGTCTCTCCATACCAACTCCAAAGACGAGGCTCTGGCTCTGCCTACAGAAGATTCTGTACGTATTGCGCTTCGTACCCAGCAAATCGTTGCTTATGAAAGCGGTTTAGCTGATGTTGTCGATCCACTTGCTGGCTCTTATTACATCGAAGCTCTTACCAATCAAATTGAAAAAGAAGCTTGGGAATACATTAGTAAAATTGATGATATGGGCGGCGCCGTTGTGGCTATTGAAAAAGGCTACATTCAGCGTGAAATTCAAGAGAGCGCTTATAAATGGCAAATGGAAGTTGAAAACAAACAACGTGTTATCGTTGGCGTTAACCAATTCCAGGTTGAAGAAAAACCAGTTGAAGGACTGCTGCGCGTAGACGCTTCCGTTGGCGAACTGCAGAAGAAAAAGCTGGCTGACCTTCGCGCCCGTCGTGATAATGCCGCTGTTCAGGCAGCACTTGGCAAGCTGGAAGCAGGCTGCAAAGATGAAAACACCAATCTTATGCCGCTTATTGTTGATGCTGTTAAAACCTATGCAACTCTTGGTGAAATCTGTGGCGTAATGCGTAAAGTATTCGGCGAATACGAAGCGCATGTAAGCCTATAAGCTGAGTAGGAGGGACAACGATGGAAAAACGTATTAGAGTATTGGTAGCAAAGCCTGGTCTGGACGGTCATGACCGCGGCGCCAAAGTCGTAGCCCGCGCTCTCCGCGATGCCGGTTTTGAAGTAATTTATACTGGCCTCAGGCAGACTCCGGAACAAATTGTTGAGGCAGCTCTGCAAGAAGACGTAAATGTTGTAGCTTTAAGCCTTTTATCGGGCGCCCATAACCACCTTTTCCCGCGCACTGTTGAACTGTGCAAGCAAAAAGGCATGAGCGATGTGCTTATTGTTGGCGGTGGTGTTATTCCTGATGCCGATATTCCTGGTCTTAAAGCAGCTGGTGTAGCAGAAGTATTTACTCCTGGTACTCCGACCAGCAGCATTGTTGAGTTTATTAAAGCTAACGTAAAATAAATGGCTCGCCATTTATTTTAGTGGGCAGGTGATTTATAGATGAATATCGTTGAAGAGGTGCTGGCAGGGTCCAAACGGGCCCTGGCCCGTGCCATCACCGCTGTAGAAAATGAATATGATGAAGCAGCCGCAATTATGCAGCAACTCTATCCTCATACCGGCAGGGCACATGTAATAGGTATTACCGGACCTCCGGGGGCAGGCAAAAGCACACTTACTGATAAATTGGCCAAAGAATACCGCAGTCAGGGTAAAACTGTGGGAATTATCGCTGTTGACCCAACTAGTCCTTTTTCCGGCGGCGCTATTTTAGGTGACCGCATTCGGATGAACGAACTAACGATGGATGAGGGCGTTTTTATCAGAAGCATGGGAACAAGGGGTAGTTTAGGCGGCTTATCGCGAAAAACAGCCGATGCTGTTAAAATTATGGATGCTTCTGGTAAGGACATCATCTTTATTGAAACAGTTGGCGTTGGTCAATCAGAAGTAGATGTTATTAAGGCTGCGGATACCACCTTGGTAGTTTTGGTGCCTGGACTTGGTGATGATATTCAGGCTATTAAAGCCGGTATTTTAGAAATTGCGGATATCTTTGCGATTAACAAAGCAGATAGAGACGGAGTCGATCGTTTAAATACCGAAATAGAAATGATGCTTGATCTAAACCAAACAATGGTCGATTGGCGGCCGCCGGTAAAACGGACAGTAGCCAGCAAAGGCGAAGGCATTGTTGAGCTCATAGCTACCATCGAAGACCATGTTGCCCATTTGCATCAATCCGGACAGTTGGCTGTCAGACGTACGGAACGCACGAGAAATGAGCTGCTTACACTGCTGGATGAGCAAATTGGCAGATATGTACTTAAGCACATTACTACAGGCGGAAACTTCGACTCTTTAGTCGCATCTGTCGAAAAGCGAGAGCAAGATCCGTATACGGTTGTTTCTAATCTTTTGCAACAAGTTTTGCGGTAAGAAACAAATGAATAATTTGGTAGGAAAATATAGTACCAGATATTAAAATATGGTATTATATATATGGATTGGATTAATCAATCTAATATAAATAGGAGGTAGTGGCATGTCCGTAAATGCTCGCAAATTTAAAGTTCTTAGAGTTGACCATATCGGTGTTGCGGTAAAAGATATGGAACAAGCTAAAAAGTTTTACACAGAAGTACTCGGTATGACAGCTATGGGTGAAGAAGTCGTTGAACAGCAAAAAGTAAAAGTATGCTTTATTCCTTGCGGCGACAGCGAAGTTGAACTCTTAGAGTCTACTTCTCCCGACGGCCCTGTAGCGAAATTCATCGAAAAGAACGGCGAAGGTATCCAACACGTTGCTCTTCGTGTTGACAACATTGAAGCTGCACTTGCTGATCTGAAAGAGCAGGGCGTTCGTCTAATCGATGAGACACCACGCTATGGTGCCGGTGGTGCCAGCATTGCGTTCGTACATCCGAAAGCTACCGGTGGTATCTTATTAGAACTGTCCGAGCGCAAGTAATCCCCAAGTAATGGAGGTGTTTTTCTAGAATGGCTACAATCCAAGAAAAAATTGAGGACCTGAAAAAACGCCAGGAAAAAGTTAAACTGGGCGGCGGTCAAAAGCGTATTGATAAACAGCATGCCAATGGCAAACTTACCTCGCGTGAACGTATTGAAAAGCTGTTAGACCCTGGTACTTTTGTTGAACTTGATCAATTTGTTCGTCATCGCTGCACTAACTTCGGTATGGAGAAAGAAGAAGCTCCAGGCGAAGGCGTAGTAACTGGTTATGGTACAGTTGACGGACGTTTAGTTTATGTATTTGCGCAAGACTTTACCGTAATCGGTGGCTCCTTGGGTGAAATGCATGCAGCTAAGATCGTAAAAGTACAAAAATTGGCTCTTAAAATGGGCGCACCTTTAATCGGTATTAACGATTCCGGCGGCGCACGTATTCAAGAAGCTGTTGACGCATTATCCGGCTATGGCAAAATTTTCTTTGAAAATACCCTGGCTTCTGGTGTAATTCCGCAGATTTCGGTAATCATGGGGCCATGCGCCGGTGGTGCTGTATATTCCCCTGCTCTGACCGACTTTATCTACATGGTTAAAAACACCAGCCAAATGTTTATTACCGGTCCACAGGTTATTAAATCAGTTACCGCTGAAGAAGTAACTGCAGAGCAACTGGGCGGTGCTATGACCCACAATGCTACTTCAGGTGTGGCTCATTTCGCAACTGAAAACGATGACGACTGCATGCAGCAAGTTCGTTATCTGTTAAGCTTCCTCCCAAGCAACAACTTGGACGAGGCTCCTCTTGTTGATACTGGCGATGATGCTAACCGTATAGACGAGAGTCTTAACACACTGCTGCCGGACAACCCCAATCAGCCTTACAACATGAAAGATGTCATAAAGTCTATTGTTGACAATGGCGAATTCTATGAAGTTTGTGCACATTTTGCACAAAACATCATTACATGCTTCGCTCGTTTTGATGGTCAGGCAGTAGGCATTATTGCCAATCAGCCTAATGTTATGGCCGGTTGCCTGGATATCAACGCATCCGACAAATCTGCACGCTTTATCCGGTTCTGTGACGCCTTTAATCTGCCACTTGTTAACCTTGTTGACGTTCCTGGCTTCTTGCCTGGTACTGACCAAGAGTATGGCGGTATTATTCGTCACGGCGCAAAAATGCTTTATGCATACTCTGAAGCTACTGTACCCAAAGTTACCGTTATTACCCGTAAGGCATATGGCGGTTCCTACTTAGCTATGTGCTCTCAAGACCTTGGTGCTGACCAAGTATTAGCTTGGCCAAGTGCAGAAATCGCGGTTATGGGTCCTGCTGGTGCTGCTAACATTATCTTCCGTGGCGACCCGGAAGCAGCAGAAAAAACAGCTAAATATGTTGAGGACTTCGCAACCCCGTATAAAGCAGCAGAACGTGGCTTTGTTGACCAAGTAATTGAACCGAAAGAAACCCGGCCGCGAGTTATTACCGCGCTAAGTATGCTGGCATCTAAACGCGAACAGCGTCCAGCTAAGAAGCACGGCAATATTCCGCTGTAATTCTCTCGCTTAAGCTTCTAGAGCGGAAAGAAAGGGGATAGATAACGTGGGCTTTTTTGACTCCTTATTCGGCACACCCGAGCCGCCTAAGCCTAAGAAAAAGAAGAAAAAACCAGTCGAGGCAACTCAGGCTGAATCTTCGATGGCGGTAGAGGCAGAGGGTATTAGTCCTGAAGTCGTTGCTGTTATTACTGCCAGCATCTACGCGATGATGGGAACAGGCAATCTTGCCGTTAGGATTACCCGTACTGGTAACCAGTGGGCTAATGTTGGACGACAAAAGGTTATGGATAGCCGTCAGTTCGCCTAAAACATATAGAACACCATCAATGAATGGAGGTCCGTTAGAATGAAAAAATTTAATGTAACAGTTAATGGCAATACGTATGAGGTAGAGGTAGAAGAAGTAGGCGGTGCTGTTTCAGCTCAGCCTCGCCCGGTTGCTGCGGCACCTGCTGCAGCCCCAGCACCTGCTGCCGCTCCTGCTCCTAAAGCAGCAGCTCCCGCTGCAGCCCCGGCACAGGTTAGTGCCGGCGATACCCCTGTAACTGCGCCAATGCCTGGTAAAGTTAGCAAAGTTGTTGCTAAAGCCGGTCAAAGCGTGAAAAAAGGTGAGATAATCCTCATTCTTGAAGCTATGAAAATGCAAAACGAGATTGGCGCTCCTGCTGATGGTACTATTAAGTCTATCAACGTAAACGCAGGTCAAAACGTAAAACCTGGTGAGGTTATGGCCGTTCTGGGCTAAGATGCACTGTAAATGGAAATAGTGCGGATCTCCACTCCGCACTATTTCCTAACAATCCTATTCAGCTAAAATAGATAATTTCAAATTGTTAATTTTGATCCTTTTTACAAACATATATTAGGAGGTAAAAAACACACATGGAAGCATTGATTCACCAGTATCCTTGGCTTGATGAACTTCTTATGG
>CAZCEN010000131.1:0-9090 GCA_964497205.1 uncultured Sporomusaceae bacterium | reverse complement strand
AGTGATATCGCTGTCAGGTATACCGGCAGCATTGAGTTCATTTAATAGAGCAGGCAGAAATTCGTGATATTTAATCCACTGCCGGGTAATGTCACTGGCAATAATGGCTACTTTGTCGCCTGACGTTATAACCTGTTGCAGCGGCGGGGAATCAATAGGGTTGGTTATTGCTGCTTTTATTGCGGCAGGTATATCGGTGATGGCTTCCACAGATTTCCCTTCCACAACTTGAATTACTTGGTTTTCGGGCAAAATTACCGTGAACTCAGTAGCGCCGAAACCTAATGTATATTTTTTTTGCATTGTAATCCCTCCGGTTAAGCATATACTAGATTGTATTGCCTATTTCCTGCAAGCGTGAGTATTTATAGTGTGTAAACCTGTTAAGAAAATAGCTAAAGCATACTCGGAAACGCTGTAAATATGCTATGTTTACAGTATGTTGTCCTTATGCCATATATAAATGAACACTATTTATGAATGGCATAAACTGGACGGAGCGGTAGAATGATGATAATATATTGATAATAGCAAGTTTTTTACTGGAAAAATGTCGAATGAGCCTGGAAAGGCTTGGCATAAGCCAAGTCTTTTACATTTCCTTATAGAGAAATTAACCTACGCTAATTTCGACAAGATTCGTATTTCGGTTTTTCTTCATTATTTGAGGTGAGTATGTGAAACAAACGTTTTCGTTGCAGGAGAAAATAATTCAATTTCTTGTGATTTTTTTTCCTATATTTATTACCCAGGTATCGCTTACGGCAATAGGATTTTTTGATACGGTTATGTCCGGGCAGGTTAGTCATTATGATTTAGCCGGGGTTGCTATCGGGGCAAATATGTGGTTACCTATTTTTACTGGAGTTTACGGGGTCTTGAGTGGTGTTACCCCAATTTTGGCACAGCTGCATGGTGCGGGCAGGAAACAGGAAATGCCGTTTTTTGTAATACAGGCTCTGTATGCAGCACTGGCGTTAGGTGGAGCGGTAATTATGCTGGGGTGGCTTTTGCTGGTGCCTGCGCTTAATGTAATGCATCTGGAAGCATCAGTCCATCAGATTGCGTACCATTTTTTACGGGCGCTGGCTATTGGTGTAATTCCGGTATTTGCATCAGCCGTATTACGGAACTTTATTGATGCGCTGGGATACACACGTATAACAATGATTATAACGGTTATTGGCGTCCTAATAAATATCGCTCTTAATTATTTGCTTATTTTGGGTAACTACGGATTTCCCCGTCTTGGTGGGGTAGGGGCAGGCTATGCGTCGGCCACGACTTATTGGTGTATTTTGTTTATGAATATAATTGTTGTACATTGTATTAAGCCGTTTAAAACCTACCGGATATTTGAGCATTTCACCGGCATTTCGTTTAAGGCCTGGCGAGAACTGGCGGCTGTTGGCTTCCCAATCGGGTTGGCAATATTTTTTGAGGTGAGTATTTTTGCCGTTGTGGCCATATTGATGGCCGAATATGGCACGTCTGTTATTGCCGCTCATCAGGCTGCCATTAACTTTGCCGGTTTGGTGTATATGGTACCGCTCAGTATTGGTTTTACTTTGACTATTGTAGTGGGTTTTGAAGCGGGTGCACAACGTTATCGGGATGCCAAACAATATAGTTACCTGGGAATTAAAATCGCAGTTGTGGTTGCTGTTATATTTGCGGTCTTATTGCTTTCTTTTAACACTAAAATTGCAAGTTTCTATACGAAAGAGCCAGGCGTATTGGAGCTAATTAAAAATTTCCTGATATATGCTATTTTCTTTCAACTGTCTGATGCAATTGCAGCTCCCATTCAAGGCGCTTTGCGCGGCTATAAAGTTGTCCGGATAACCATGGTCGTGGCAATCATTTCCTATTGGGTTATTGGTATGCCTGTTGGCTATTTGCTGGCGAAACATTCTACCCTGCAAGCCTATGGATATTGGGTAGGGTTTATTGTTGGTTTGGCAGTTGGCGCTGTTGTGCTGTTAACCCGATTAATCAGGCTGCAGAAGAAGTATAGTAGATACCAGAAGGGAAAGGAGTCTTATTCATGAGTGCAATGAAGGCAAATGTATTATTGCTGATGGCCGCCGCTATCTGGGGATTGGCGTTTGTGGCCCAGCGGGTGGGGATGGATTATGTAGGTCCCTTTACTTTTAATGGCTTTAGGTTTGCGCTGGGAGCGGCTTCTTTACTGCCACTAA
Source organism: uncultured Sporomusaceae bacterium (assembly GCA_964497205.1). Classification (GTDB taxonomy): domain Bacteria; phylum Bacillota; class Negativicutes; order Sporomusales; family Sporomusaceae; genus Sporomusa. Next base: position 6,889 of record CAZCEN010000131.1, on the reverse strand, counting down.
TCTGGTATTATCGTAACAAAGACCAGCAGCAGACTGCCAAAGCGGGATCTGTTTCAGCAGTAAAAGCCGGTTTTTTGGTAGGACTGATTTTATTTTCCGGTGCTTCTTTGCAGCAGATTGGGTTAGTATACACTACTGCCGGAAAAGCTGCATTTATTACTTGTCTGTACATCGTAATTGTACCTATTCTGGGTGTCTTTTTACGGCATTACATAAGTCTTACTAATTGGGTGAGTTCAGGTATTGCTGTTGTTGGTTTATATTTGTTATGCGTAAAGGAAAATTTTTATATTTCCTATGGGGATTTGCTGCAGTTAGCAGGGGCTTTGTTTTGGTCTGTACATATTTTGCTTATTGATTACTTTGCTGCCAGGGTCAAGAATGTACTGCATTTAACTTTTTTTCAGGCGGCGACCTGTTCGGCGCTCAGTTTGTTAACTGCCTCATGGTTGGAGACAATCACTTTGACGGGGCTGATTGAATGCATTATTCCGTTGTTATACGGAGGAATTGGCTCTGTAGCAATTGCCTATACCCTGCAAGCAATTGGGCAAAAATACTCACAACCATCCCATGCGGCTATAATCATGAGTATGGAGACAGTATTTGCCGCAGTGGGTGGGTTTCTCGTGCTTGGCGAACGCTTAAGTTTTCAGGAATTAATGGGTTGTTTATTAATGTTCGCCGGTATGCTGTTGACGCAAGTAAAAGGCGTTCAGTCGACGCCTGCTGTTGAAAACATTGACAAAGCCGGCGATAAAGCCAGCTGTGAGAGGTAGTGTGTGGAGTGAAGAATTTGATTTCATCTGAGCGGTTGGCTGAGGATTTTAAAAAACTGTCGGTAGTTGGCGTCCGGCAGGAAGGCGGCATAACACGGTTAGCTTTTAGTGATGCCGATTGGGAAGCCCGTAATATAATTGAACAATTGATGATAAAAGCCGGTATGGATGTCAGAACAGATGCTTTCGGTAATCTTATTGGCCGGAGGAAAGGTCTTAATCCGGAAGCTGCGCCGGTTATGATGGGTTCACATATTGATAGTGTGCCTGATGGTGGTAATTTTGATGGCGTGGCCGGTGTACTTGCTGCGATCGAAGTTGTCCGGTGTTTGGAGCAAACGGTTCATCCTGTTGAAGTAGTCGTGTTTATGGCTGAAGAATCAAGCCGTTTTGGCATGGCCACGTTAGGCAGTAAAGCTTTGTGCGGCAAATTATCTCTGGCACAACTGGAACAGCTTAAGGACAATCAGGGAGTAACGTTGGCCCAGGCAATGCGTCAGCGAGGGCTTTCCCCTGAACAGATAGCGAAGGCACGATATAGTAACCCGATAAAGGCTTTTCTAGAACTGCATATTGAACAAGGCAAAGTACTGGAGACTATGGGAAAACAGGTTGGGATAGTCACCGGTATTGCTGCGCCTAGCCGTTTTAAAATTATTCTAACCGGCCAAGCGGATCATTCGGGCGCCACTCCTATGAATATGCGCCAGGATGCGTTAACCGCCGCCGCTGAAATTATTCTGTTGGTAGAAACTTTAGCAGCAAGGGAAGGACATAATGGTACTGTCGGGACAACCGGTATTGTCAAAGCTGAGCCGGGTGTTATGAATGTCATTCCTGGGCGTGTCGAATTAGGCGTGGATATTCGGGGTATCTCTTCGGACAGTAAACAGCAGGTTGTACGGGCGCTTAAGGCGGGTATCACTGAGCTGCAGGCGCGCCGGGGAGTAAAGGTAGAAATTATTACACTGACTGACGAAAACCCTGTGGAAATTTCCCGGGAAATAGTCGAATTTCTGGAGAATGTAGCAAACGACAGTGGCTGCCCGTACATGCTGCTGCCAAGTGGCGCCGGGCATGATGCTATGCATTTGGCTGCACTAACCCCTACCGGCATGATATTCGTACCCTGCAAAGGGGGAATTAGCCATAATCCGGCCGAGTGGGCCAATATTGAGGATATTGTCGCCGGAGCTGAGGTGCTGCTCAGAGCGGTAAGACAATTGGCTGCTGAAACTCCTGCGGCTATTTAATCTAAGTCACAGAATAAGCGTTGTAGGAGGCTAGTTTGTTTTGTTAGCGAAAGGAGAAAAAATGAGACCAGTAGTTCCAAGGGTTGCAGCCGTTCATGATATATCTTGTTTCGGACGCTGTTCTTTGACAGTGATTATGCCCATATTATCTTGTATGGGGATTCAGGTATGCCCGCTGCCTACAGCTGTACTTAGTACTCATTTAGGCGGATTTAGCGATGTTGCTTTTCATGATTTTACTGACCAGATGAGCGATTTTTTTCAGCATTGGAAGCGTGAAGGTGTTTCCTTCGACTGTATTTATAGCGGCTTTTTGGCTTCAGGAGAACAGATTGATACTGTTACTGAATTTATTGATGAATTTTCAGCTAATAAACCATTAGTGATGGTTGATCCGGTTATGGGTGATGAAGGTAGATTATATTCTGTCTATACGCCTGAGATGCAAGAGCATATGAAAAGACTTATCTGTAAAGCAGATATTATTACGCCGAATTTTACCGAAGCCTGTTTCTTATTGGGAGAGTGTTATCAGGAACAGATTTTGGAACCCGGTTTGCTGAAGAACTGGCTTGTCCGGCTGGCGGAATTTGGTCCTTCTCAGGTAGTTATGACAGGAATTCCTATCGGCAACCGGCAAATTATGAATATTGGTTATGACCAAAGTTCAGGCGCTTTCTGGGAAGTTGTTAGTGAACATATTCCAGCCCGTTACCCGGGGACTGGTGATATCTTCGCCAGTATTTTGGCAGGGGCGCTGCTTTGGCGGCAAAGTTTACCGGAAGCGATGAAACTTGCTGCTGATTTTGTGGCTGCAGCTATTAAAGCGACTTATAAAGCCAACACGCCTACGCGGGAGGGTGTTTTGTTGGAAACAGTTCTGCCGCAGCTGGGAGCGGCGTGGGCAAAGGTCTACAGTGAAAACGAGGGAGGGAGTAAATTTGAATAATAAACGTAGGTTAACAGTAAAGGATATTGTATATGTTGGGGTGCTGGCCGCAATGTGTGCCATGGCTACTTCAATTAAAATTCCTTTTGGTGTTGGCGCCATGGTGCATTTAGGTACAGCTTTTCTCTTTACTGTTGGTATTTGTTTTGGCGGTATGTACGCCGGTTTGGCAGGAGCCATCGGTTCGGCCTTTTACGATCTTCTTATGGGTTTTTCTCCATATACCGTATGGTCCTTTGTTATTAAGGGTACAGCCGGACTGTTGGTTGGATTTATTGCCAAAGGGCTGTGGCCGGCACCAATTGCCTATAATGCCGGCAATACTTGGGTGTGGCGGGCTCTATTAGGGTGTGTTATGGCGGCAGCCTGGACGTTAGGTGGCTATATTGTCGCTTGGTGGCAAATAACAGGCAGCTTGGCAACAGCTTTTGCTAACATACCAAGCTCACTTATGACTTCTGGTGTTGGTTTGGTGGTTGCGATGATCCTGTCGCCCAAATTACGTAAAAATGTGAATAGATTAACGTAAGCTTTAATAGTATGTTGGTAATAAGGCAAAGAAGATCTGAACCCAACAAGCGGTTCAGATCTTTTTTTCTTTCTTCTCTTGTATTTTTTTCGCAATTTGGTATATAATTAGAAATGAGCATATGCTCAAAAAGAGAGGTTGATTGCTGGTGCCAAGGCGACGTTGTCACGGTTTAGTGTATGACGAACCACTATGCCGGAAGTTTTCTACACAAAGTGATGGAGATAATCAGCCGGTTATTTTGCAACTAGAAGAGTTAGAGGCCCTTCGGCTGAAGGATGTCAAAGGATGGGAACAAGCCATTTGTGCAGCCGTGATGGGTTTAACTAGACCTACCTATCAGAGAATTCTGCAATCAGCTCGGCATAAAGTCGCTACGGCGCTGGTGGAAGGACGGGCCATAATCATTGAAGGAGGGAACTATGTTATGAAAAACAGAGTATTTGAATGTGTGGAATGCAAGCATGTATGGGAAGAAGCCCCCTGCACCGAAGGCGGAAAGCATGGGTATGAGATCGCCTGCCCGAAATGCGGCAGCATGAAAAAAATGAAATTGGATAATGGTGTCAAACATACTTGTGGCGGCGGTCAACATGGTCATGAACACGGGCACGGCGGCGGGTGCTGTGGCGGACACGATCATTAATACTACGATTATAGTTAAGAATGCTAGCCTAGCTATGCAAAACGCATGGCTGGGCTAGCTTCTTTTTATTATGTTACTAACGTATTCGTTTAAATTTCATAAGACTGCCAAAGCCAGCAGGATAATAGTGATATTTCAGAGAAGTTACATAGTTACATTGTAACACTCGTTCACAATGAAATAATGAGAGATGAAGGAGAGAAGAATGTGATTTGGTTGGGCGGTCTGATTGTTTTACTTACCTTTGCTGCAATTATTAAACGGTATGAAACAAGAATGGTCTTATTCACCTCCGGTCTTATTATGGCGTTGATTTCCGGAAAACCGCTGGTAGCTATTGACGCTTTTGCTACCGCCATGGTCAATCCTGGCTTAGTTACTGTTATTTGTACCGTAATGGGGTTTGCGTATGTTATGAAGCTGACCAAATGTGATGCTCATCTTGTGCATTTATTAGCTGGAGGATTAACCAAGTGCCGGCCAATTTTGATTCCCGGAACTATTGTGATTACGTTTGCCATTAATATAGCTTTACCGAGCGCGGCCGGCTGTGCCGCCGCCGTCGGCGCCATTATGATTCCGGCATTAATTGGTGCCGGAGTTCATCCCGCTCTGGCTGGAAGTGCTGTGTTAGCAGGCACCTGGGGCAGTACCTTAAGTCCTGGCGCTACCCACAATCCGTTTATAGCCAAACTGGCAAACACGGATGTTATGACTGTAATTGCGGTATTAACGCCTGCCGATTTAGCAGCGCTGGCTGTTGTTGTCGTTGTTTTGACCGCCACTGCCTATCTCCGGAAAGAACATAATGTTACAATGATGTCAGACTTGGAAAACAAACAAGGAACAGAAGCTTTCAAAGTAAATCTGATTAAAGCGGTTGTGCCGATTGTGCCACTAGTGCTCTTAGTATTAGGCAGTAAACAAGTACATGTGATACCCGAAGTTACTGTGCCGCAGGCTATGATTTTTGGCACAATACTCGGTTTTGTTGTTACCTTGGTCAACGCCCAGGAGATTACCAAACAGTTTTTTGCGGGCATGGGCGATGCCTTTGGCAGTGTTGTTGGTATAATTATCGCTGCTGCAGTGTTTAATAAAGGCATGGAATTAATTGGATTAACCGGTGCATTGATTGACGCTATGAAGCATTCTGAGAGCATAGCCAAGCTTGCGGCAACTTTTGGACCGTTTATTGTTGCTGTGCTTTCCGGTTCGGGTGATGCTGCCACGCTGGCCTTTAATGGCGCCATTACTCCCCACGCGCAGCAGTTTGGTTTTGGTATCATTCAAATGGGGCAACAGGCACAGGTTGTAGGCGCACTTGGCCGCTCGATGTCGCCGGTTGCCGGAGCTGCCATCGTTTGTGCCGGTCTGGCCGGCGTAAATCCTGTCGAATTGACCAAACGTAATGGACCGGCAATGCTTTTGGCGGCAATCGTGACAATGGTTGTCTTAATGTAGTTATACTTAGGAGGAACTTATGGTAGCGAATTTGGTAGAAAAGGCTGAGCAGTTAAGAGAGAAAACTATCGCCAGGCGGCGGGACTTTCACAAGCATGCCGAAGCTGCCTGGACAGAATTCCGCACAGCGTCGATTGTAGCTGAAACGTTAGCTGCATTGGGATATGAAGTATTAGCTGGAGCGGAAGTGGTTGATGAACAAGCTATGATGGGAGTGCCGTCAGCAGCCGAACTCGACCGGCATGTTGAACGGGCGCTGGCACAGGGTGCCAATCCGGAGTGGGTGGAAAAAATGCGCGGCGGCAAGACCGGTGTTGTTGGAATACTCAAAGGCGCTAAGCCCGGACCAACAATCGGTATCCGCTTTGACATGGATGCCAATGATGCTTTGGAAGCTGAAGATGCCAATCACCGCCCGGCGAAAGAGCATTTTGCATCAGTAAATCGCGGCGCAATGCACGCCTGCGGCCATGACGGTCATACCGCCATCGGCTTGGCTGTTGCCGAAGTATTGGCTTCCTTGCGGAACGAACTTAGCGGTACGGTCAAGTTAATTTTCCAGCCGGCGGAAGAAGGCGTGCGCGGAGCTCGGGCTATGGCTGTCAAAGGCGTAGCCGACGATATTAACTTTTTATTGGGGATGCATATTGGTTTTAATACCAAAAAAAACAGTCAGCTTGCTTGCCGGATCGAGGGATTTCTAGCAACTACTAAGCTCGACGCTGTATTTACCGGTGTTGCTGCTCATGCCGGTGCCGCTCCCGAAGCCGGGCGTAATGCGCTGCTAGCTGCTGCGACAGCTGCACTTAACTTACATGCCATTGCCCGGCATAGTCAAGGGCCATCCCGGATTAATGTAGGGCAACTGGAAGCGGGCACCGGGCGCAACGTTGTTCCGGCCAATGCTGTTATTAAGCTGGAAACCAGAGGCACAACAAGTGCAATTAACGAGTATATGTGCAATGAAGCAACGCGGATTATTAAGGCTGCCGCTGATATGTACGACGTCAAGGTGGCAATCCGGGAGATGGGCGGAGCTGCCGGGGCGGAAAATGACCTGTGTCTTGTTGAGCGGATCGAGCAAGTAGCTGAAAAATTGGGCATTTTTAAGGAAATTATGCCGAGTTGTTACTTTGGCGCCAGTGAAGATTGTACCTATTTTATGGAACGGGTGCAGCAACATGGCGGTAAAGCGGCCTATATTATGATTGGAACAGAATTGGCTGCCGGTCACCATGATTTCCGGTTTGACTTTGATGAAGCTGTTTT
>CAZCEN010000130.1:5482-9126 GCA_964497205.1 uncultured Sporomusaceae bacterium | reverse complement strand
AAATGTTATTTTATTCACGCAAATAAGTATGGAGTGGTGTAACTAAGGAAAGAAGGAACTCAAAATGACGTTATTCAAAATTGGTTTGCTTATTGATGGAACAAGGGACAAACCTCGTGAGGCTTGTTATCTTGCAGTTGAGAACGGCAAATTTACTGGAATAGGCTGTGCTCAAGACTTTGCCCAAGAGCAGTTAACGGCAGCTGTCGATTATTCGCAATATACTGTAATGCCCGGATTGATAGATCCGCATGTACATTTATTTCTAGAAGGAATATCCGATATGAAACAACGTGCACAGCGGTGGAAGGAAGATAAAGATACTACTTTGCTGCGGGCGGTTACTAACTTAGCTAGAACGATCCGGCAGGGGGTAACTACTGTCCGCGACTTGGGCGGTCCCTTTGGAATAAATGCATTTTTGAAAAAGGCTGTTAATCAGGGCAACGCTCTGGGACCACGTGTGTTAACAGCCCGGCAGGCTATTTCGATAACTGGTGGCCACTTTCACTATGCCGGGGGGCGGGAAGCCGACGGGGCTGAAGAGATGACCAAGGCGGTGCGCGAACAAGCAAGAGGTTCTGCCGATTGTATAAAACTGATGATGACAGGCTGCGTTAATTTTGTTCGTCAGGACGCTGGTATTGTTGAATTGTCATTAGTGGAAGCCAAGGCCGCAATAAATGAGGCTCGGCGGCTGAAGAAGCCGGTTGCGGTTCATGCCAACGGAGTTGATGGTGTACGTCAAGCCTTGGATATCGGTATTACTACGTTAGAACATGGTGCGCTCATTAATGAGGCTACGCAAGAATATATTACTGCTAGTGGTGTTTACTGGATACCAACACTTGTGCCTTTTGAACGAATGTTGGATTATGGACGCAATCACCAGACAAAGACTTTACCGGCGGAAGGTGTAGAGAGAGTATATGTGCGGCATCAAGCTATGGTAGCCCGGGCATATCAGGCCGGAACCAAAATCGTTGCAGGTACCGATGCCGGGGCATTAGGTGTTGAACATGGCGATTTGTGGCGGGAGATACAGCTTTTAACCGAGTGTGGTATGTCAACGATTGCGGCCTTACATGCTGCTACCGGTGTAGCTGCAGAAGCAATAGGCATGGAAAAAGAAATTGGAACAATTGAAATAGGTAAGCGTGCTGACTTAGTAGTGTTGGACGGTAACCCTCTAATGGACTTGACGAACATTAGAAAAATAGTCAAAGTTTATAAAGCGGGAAAGGAAGTATCTGATGCTTGAAGCAATTAATGGCCTTAAAAATGGATTGGCTGAGCATGGTTATTTGTCTGATGATAATTTAGCTGCCGCAGTGTATTTAGCGGAGAAACTTGAAAAGCCATTGCTGTTGGAGGGCCCGGCCGGTGTTGGCAAAACCGAATTGGCAAAGGCCTGGTCGCGGCTTCGCAATTGTCAGCTTATTCGGCTGCAATGTTATGAAGGGCTTGACGAGAGCAAGGCTTTATATGAGTGGAATTATCAAAAACAGCTATTATACATCCAGATTGAGGCTATGGCTGAAAGAGGCTGGGAAACCGGCCGGAAGCAGATTTTTGACCAAGAGTTTTTAATTAAACGCCCGTTATTAACGGCACTCACCAGCCTGCGTCCGGTAGTGTTGCTGATTGACGAGATTGATAAAAGCGACCAGGAGTTTGAAAGTTTTTTATTAGAGGCATTATCCGACTGGCAGGTTACTATTCCTGAATTGGGAACCATATGCGCCGTTACCCGTCCGTATGTTGTACTGACTTCAAATAGCACCAGAGAATTAGGTGATGCTCTGCGCCGGCGCTGTTTGCACTTCCATATTGACTATCCTGAATTTGAACGGGAATTAGCGATAGTGGAACTTAATGCTCCAGGGGTTGAACATAAATTTTTAAGCCAGCTGGTAGAGTTTGTGCAAAATATCCGTAAGCAGCCGCTCAAGAAGCCGCCAAGTGTAACTGAAAGTATTGATTGGGCATTGTCTATGGAGATGTTAGGCGCTGAATTGACTGTGGATACCGTTCGTGCTACCCTCACCGCCTTGCTTAAATATACTAAAGACCGTGATCTTATTACTAACAAGCTTCCTTATTTGTTAAAACCATGAAACAGGTAATCGTTAACTTTGTAAGACTGCTAAGAGAGGCCGGCCTCACAGTAACAACAATGGAAGCCGGTGATGCATTGAAAGCGGCTGAACTAACTGGATTTAATCCGGTGCTGCTAAGAGGGGTGTTAGAAACCACCCTTGTTAAAAGTACCTGGGAGCGTCCAATTTTCACTGCTTTATTTGATTTGTACTTTGATCTAGCGTCAGAGACTCTTATTAAACCAATGAGTTCTGACGCGCGACCACTAACTATAAAGGGTGCAACGGCTGACGGCAGCGGACGTTGCACGTCCGGGGCGGGCGGTGATGCCGACGGTCTGCTAAATCTGATTTCTAATCAGCCGACCGCTGTATTGGAGGAATTGGCCAGACAGTTTATCACTGATACAAGCCTTGAATATGCCCAGCCTGAAGAAATTTCGAAAAAAGTGCGAGAAATCCAGGTAAAACTAAGATGGTTTGAAGCAGTGAACAAAATTGATCGGCAATATGTTAACGGGCAGATTAAAGAGGGTATATTTCAAAAATGGCAAAAGACTTTTTCCCAGTTAGAAGTCTTGTTGCGCCGTGAACTGGAACGAAAGGCAGTGCGGCAGTTTGGCCGCCAGCATATTGCCAAACTAGTTGAATACGCTAATATTCGCCGGCGGGAATTTGATTGTTTAACAGCGTCAGAGCTTGTTACTGTTGAGCAGGAGATTGCCAAACTGGCCAAAAAGCTGGCCGAACGGCCAGGAATCCGGATGCGTAGGGCAAAAAGCGGCAAAATGGATATTCGCCGAACATTTCAGGAGGCGGTAAGGACAGGCGGTTGTCCGCTGTCGTTAAAATACCGGGACAAAATAAAAAGTAAAGTTGACTTGTGGCTGCTCTGCGATGTTTCGAATTCAGTAGAACGGTTTAGCCGGTTTATGCTGCAATTGGTTCAGGCAGCACATAGGCGTTATGCTAACATTCGCTCATTTGTTTTTGTAGATGAAGCAGTCGAAGTTACAGAATGGTTTAAGACGCAAGATGTTAATGCATTTTTGCAAGCCAGGCATCTTAGAGATCGTTTTAACCGCCGGGTAGGTTTGTCGCGTTATGATTTGGTCTTTGAACAGATGGCCCGGTATGAACTTTCAGCTATCGGCGGTCGTACTAAGTTAATTATTTTAGGAGACGGACGGAATAATTGGCATCCAGGCGGAGCCGATGAGTTAGCTAAAATTGCTGAACGGGCTCAGGCTATATACTGGCTCAATCCCCTGCCTGAGAGCGACTGGCTGGAGGGGGACTGCTTGATGCGAGAATATCAGGGTTATTGCCGGCAAGTATTTGAATGCCGAAATTTAGAACAATTGGCAGAAGTCGCCAATCGGATATTATAGTCCGGTTGGCTATTTTTGTCAGGTACTATTTGCTTTTGTGGCGGCAATACTAACAATGTTAAAATTGTTTGTACATTTTTATGCTGGAGGTGAATGTCATGGAGTGGGCAGTAGCTCTCCTAAGCATTATTACTGTAAATTTGCTTTTAAGTGG
>CAZCEN010000130.1:1901-5382 GCA_964497205.1 uncultured Sporomusaceae bacterium | reverse complement strand
TGGAGTGGGCAGTAGCTCTCCTAAGCATTATTACTGTAAATTTGCTTTTAAGTGGGGACAATGCTCTGGTTATTGCTTTAGCCAGTCGCAAGCTGCCGCCAGACCAACAAAAGAAAGCCGTATTTTGGGGAGGAGCCGGAGCTGTTGCGCTAAGAGTAGTCTTGACGTTTGTAGCTATAGTATTGCTTAAGATTCCTTATTTACAACTACTGGGTGGCTTGGCTTTACTATGGATTGCTATAAAACTTTTGGCAGGTGATGACAACCAGGAGGAACTTGAGGCAAAAAATAGTTTAGGTGAGGCTATAAAAACCATTATTGTTGCCGATATGGTAATGAGTATTGATAATGTTATAGCTATTGCTGCGGTTGCAAAAGGAAATTTTCTTTTGTTGATTATAGGACTATCCATCAGCATTCCAATCATTATTTGGGGGAGTAAAGCCATTCGTTTACTTATGGAGCGATGGCCGATAATTATAACAATTGGTGCAGCTTTTCTTGGATGGACAGCAGGTGAAATGGCGATAGCTGATAAAAAAATTATGTCGGTTTTAGAGCAATACTCCTGGACGCATTGGGCGGTCCCTTTGTCATTTGCCTTTATTGTCGTTTTTGTTGGTTTTACGCTCAACAATCGTAAACAACTGAATAACAAGCAAAAAGACAACCGATAGCTTGTTAACGCTAAGGTTGTCTTTTTGCTTGCTGATTGAAAATCTCATAACAGCAATTTAAAACCTAAAGTCGCCGCCCATATACCATCCATACTGCTCCTGGGTAGCTTTTGTCCAAGTTATATCAGAGCTTGTATTTTCAGAACCGGTGTATAAGCTGTTTCTTTGATAACGGTAACCTACCATAAGTGAATTATCCTGCCGGCCTGCAACCAAATACTTTAATCCGATCTTCCCATCCAGCATTTGTCCTGTCCCAGTATGTTTGAAGTCAAGGTCACGCAGATTCCACCAACCATGTCCTTCCACTGCTGCTAAGGGAGCGTAGGTGATGCTGCCGACAAGTGCTAGCTTAGGGGTAAGTTGTTTTGTTTCTGTAACCCCGATATGTGGGCCATGGTAAACAACCGAATAAGTCGAATCTAAGTTAGGCAAGGAGGTAGATACTGCATTATAATCCATAACAGAATAATAGCCTTGTTTCATAGTATACAAGCTATTGGAGTAACCGTAGCCATAAAATAATTCAGTACCGGGGTTAACGGTGTGTTTAAAATTAAGGTTTAATAAGGTGCTGCTGCCGCTTGTCTGAAATACACCATAATACCATAAATCTGGGGAACGTGAGTAATCCCAGTCCGAATCACTGCCGGTTCCTTGTTTTAAAGAACCTAATACACCTACTTCCAACTGTACCTTGTGGACAGGAGAAAGAGACTCTTCATAATTAATCGTAGCATAATTGCCTGAACGGGGATAATAAAGTTCAGAAGCACCGCTATTGGCATTTTGAACAGAGAGACTGCTGCCGTTACCGGGAAAGGTAATATGCCACTGTTGCGAGCCACTAGTCTGCCAATTGCTAATAGACAAGGTAGATGCTGCTGCTCCGATTGGTTGTGTGAGCATAAGCATTAATGATACTACGAATATACCTAGAGACTTAAACACATCGCCACCCCTTGTTTACATAACTTTTGACTGTTTAATAATTCGCTAACAGTATGAAATACCCTCTTTGCAGTAAAGTGGTAGTTTTTTGTATTAATGGTTACTTTTCAAATACTAAGCTTTTTTTGGGACAGGCCGCGACACATTTTTCGCATTTCAGACAATCATTATGTGTAAAACCTGATTCTTTTCCTTTGGTTTCCTGGGGGGAAAGGGCAAATGGACAGGTTTTACTGCAAAGCTTGCAATTGACACAACTGTTATCAACGTGAAGTGGTTTGGAGTTTTTACGGCTGAACCAGCTAGCCATGGTTCCCATTGGGCAGAAAGAGCACCAGGTTCGATGATTATAAAGAAGACCTAATACTATTCCAACAACAGTCGTTATGAAAATAATGCGTAGAAATACTAAACCCATTTCGTCTAGGTTACCCCAGGCATAATACATCTGGATACTAAACACAGACAGGATAAAGAATACCATAAAGTTTCGGAAACCTTTTGTGCGGAGGAAGGTTGGAATAGGTTTCTTAGGTGAAAACTTAGACAAGATAGCATCATACAGACTGCCACGGGGACAGTAATTTCCGCACCAATAACGTCCTTTAAATGGTGCTATCAATACAGGTGCCAGCATACAGATAAGGGCAACAATACCAGCAGCCGGGAAAAAGTAGCCGATAATTAAATAAATAAAAAAGAACCAATACATGATAATACCCCCTTTAATATTATTGCCCCTCCCCTGGGGGGGTGGATATAATTATATAGAATAATACCGGAGTTTGCAAGGAAAAAAATAAAAGAGATTGTTTTATACTCACAATGAATTTAATCAACATCATTGTGATAGTAAAACAATCTCGTCTGCTAGCAGGGTATTCTTATTATTCTTCCTTCGGTTTTAATATAGGAATCGCAGGGTTGTTCATCATTGCCAAAAACAATGGTAGCGCTGTGTAGAAAACTCTTATTGAGAAAGTAACGTAAATCATAAATATGCACAAGTTTTGCCTTCTGCTTATTATCGTGATGTTCTGTAACATAGCTAAAGGGAGTAAAGGATGAGAAAAACTCTCCCAAAATAGTTTTTTGTGCTCCTTGAGCAGCCGGAGATAGGGATTGTTTGGCTAGTTCTGAATGGATGATTATGTTTAGATTAAGAATACCTAATTGGCCAACATAGTATTGCGTGTTCGTCTCCACAACAAAATCCCAGGATAGTATACTTTTAAGTGAAGGTAAAACAAGAATTCGGATAATAGTAGTGTCCGCAAAATATTGTTTTAGCCAACTTGAGGCCCGTAATTTCAGCGCATATCGTATAACTATATATAAGCCAGTGGATGAAAAAAATAGAAGCGAGGTTTCCTTGGCGGGCAACCCTTGGAGGAAGACGGTAAGCATTATACTTAACAATACCGGATCAAAAACATTTAATAAACTAAAACTTTTGCGTTCACGGCTAATCGGCCATAAAATGGCCGCTCCGTGGGCGTTAAAGAAATCTATAATAATATGAGATAAGCCACCTAAAAAGGACCAAATAAAAACCTTATCAGGCGGTGCTCCCGCGAAAAAACAAAAAAATCCAGTGGTAATTAAGCTTGACCACATAACAAGTCCGGGAATGGAATGGGAAAAGGCCCGGTGCTGTCTGAGTAAAGCAAAGTTGCCGCGGACTTTTGCGATAATATCAAAATCAGGTGCTTGAGCACCGATAATTGCCGCTAAGTAAATGGGGTTATTAAAGCTTAATGGATCACCGGATAAGCCCGCAACGGCAATACCCAACAGAGCATGGGATAATGTATCCATAGCAAAGCCTCCTCCATTCTAGGTAACATAATAAT
>CAZCEN010000130.1:0-1801 GCA_964497205.1 uncultured Sporomusaceae bacterium | reverse complement strand
CAACATAAGCTAGCAAAGTTATATAAATTTCTTGTTTTTTTGTTACACGTAACCACAATATTGTGCTACAATAGTAACATTGATGTTTTCAACCAATTTACCCGACTGGAGGCGGTACTTATGATTGCGGAGTTTTTGTTTTATTTGTCGCTGGCTTTTCTTATAACAGGTGTACTGTCACCATTTATCACCAGGAATACCAAAATAGTAAATTATCTTGCACACGGAATGGCAGCGCTGGGATGTATAGCAGCCGTACTGTGTGCAATTTTTATTTTTACTAGTGGCAAAGTTACCTTTGTTACACCATGGTTTTTAATAGGTGAACAAGTACAGGTTCGACTGGACTATTTGGCGGCGTTCTTCTTGCTGACAATTGGGTTAGCGGGTAGTGCAGCCAGCGTTTATGCTATGGGGTATACTCGTGAATATTATGGAGACGGCCGACGTTACCAAGTTATGGTGGCGCTGTATAGCGCCTTTATTTTATCTATGATTTTGGTAGTATGTGTGAGTCATGTGATCGCATTTATTGTTGTGTGGGAATTGATGGCAGTTACTTCATTTTTTCTGGTCAATTACGAACATGAAAAACCTGAAAACGGGCGGGCTTCCTTTGTTTATATTGTTATGACACACGTAGGGACTGCCTTTGTTGTCACCGCCTTTTTTCTCTTGGCTCTTAAAGCCGGCAGTTTTGGTTTTGCTAAGTTCGCCCAGGTGGGATCAGGCCTTGATATGTGGACGAAAAATGCAATTTTCTTATGTGCAATCATTGGTTTTGGTACAAAGGCTGGCATTATTCCTTTGCACATCTGGCTGCCACGGGCACATCCGGCAGCTCCCAGTCATGTCTCGGCCCTGATGTCAGGGGTAATGATAAAGACGGCTATTTATGGGTTATGCCGCTTTTATCTTGAGTTTTTAGGAGTTGGCCCTGTCTGGTGGGGGGCGCTTGTTTTAGTCCTTGCCATTGCTTCTTCTGTGTTAGGAGTACTATATGCACTGATGGAGCGGGATTTAAAACGCTTGTTGGCTTATTCTAGCGCCGAGAATATCGGTATTATTTTGTTAGGACTTGGTGCAGGGATGATCTTTGCCACAAAAGGGCATGGGATCTTGGCAGCATTAGCGTGGGTTGCAGCACTATATCATGTACTAAACCATGCAATATTCAAGTCATTGTTGTTTATGGGGGCGGGGGCCATTCTTAAATCCTCGCATACTAAAGATATGGAAAAGCTAGGCGGTCTGATAAAGAAGATGCCTTACACCGCAGTATGTTTTTTGATTGGTGCGGTAGCTATTTCCGCATTGCCTCCGTTCAACGGTTTTATCAGCGAATGGCTTACCTTCCAGGCATTGTTTTGTTTGCCGCAAGCTTGGACAGGAGCTTTTGGTAAAATATTTGGCGCAATTTTGTTAGCCTTGCTTGGCCTCACCGGGGCATTGGCAGGTGCTTGCTTTGTTAAAGCTTTCGGTATTACCTTTTTGGCCAAACCGCGCAGCATTCATGCCGAACAGGCAACAGAAACAGACAAGCCTGCTCTTGCGGCAATGACTCTGCTTTCTGGATTATGTTTAATTCTGGGGTTATGGCCTGAACTTATTATCACAGTTATTAAACAAGTGCTTATTGATACAGCAGGTGTAGACGTTTCACAAGCATTTGCCGGCACTGTGTGGTATTCGGCAGGAATTCAAGCTGCCAGCGGCAATTCCAGTTTGAGCATGCCTATTGTGGTAATAAGTATACTTTTAGGCGCGGCAATGGCATTGATCATATATAGAATATATGGTA
>CAZCEN010000129.1:0-9184 GCA_964497205.1 uncultured Sporomusaceae bacterium | reverse complement strand
CCGCCATGGGTAATCACATTATTTTTATCCAGAATGTTATTGAGGTTTAGGGTTACTGTGTCTTTGGCGCTCATGTTGTAATTGACAACGGCATTTAAAGTAATGGCGCTGGGGATTGTCTCGCCATATCTGTTATTTTGGCGCTTAGTTAGGTAGTTACAGGTTAAACTTGTCTGCAACTTATCCATTTCATATTGCACCCCGGCGCTTACCTGCATCTTGGGATAGGTCTGTTTCCAGCCGTCCTTATCTTCTATCTCAGGATTACCATAGTTAAAGCCGAGATTGGCCTTCCAGTGATTATTAATAATTTTATGGTATTCGGCCTCAAATCCAGTGTTTCTAAATTTTCCTTTATTAACCAGAACATCCTTGCCCTGATCATCCTTATCGTAGTCAAACTTGTTTTTAAAGTCCATTTTGTATACGGCAAATTTCCAGGAACTATCGCCGTTAATGATTTTATAGCCTGTCTCATAATTCCAGCCTTCCTGGGGTTTCAAATCCTTGCCGCTTGCCAGTTTATTCTTTTCGAAATATTGGTTCAAGGGCGGCATTTGAAAGGCTTTGCCGATATTGGTATACCAGGAAGAGGTATCATTGATTTTATAGATTGTTTGTAGTTGCGGAATAAATACATTCTGGTTTTTCACCGGATCATCAATCTGCTGGGCACGCGCCCCAACAATCGTGGTAAACTCAGGCGACAGCTGGTAAGAATACTGCGCATATACAGCATAGTTGTGGCGATCGGCTTCTTGTCCTGGCTTGACTGAATTCTGATACTCTTCCCGGCTGGCTAAGATACCTACCAGCAGATTGTCCTTATTGCCGCGGAGTTTCCAGCTTTTTTGCGTGTCTAGCCCTATATTTTTGGCTTTAAAGTTACTGTCGTTAACTTTAGTGGTACGAGCATAGTTATCTGTTGTTTTCCCGTATAAGTCGCGGCTGCCGAAAAAGGCGATGCTTTTAAAGGCATTATCTTTATCTTCATAGGTAAATGTCAGATTATCCTTAACATCATTATAGCGGTATGTTTTCGCATTGATTTTGGCGCTTTTATTAGCAGGGTCTGTCGTTGGATCCCAATAGGGCGTAGTACCGTATTCATTATTGCTTTCCGAACGCATGTAATTAAAATTCCATTTATCCGATAGGTTAATGGTAAGGTTAATATTTTCTTTATCGCCTTCCCCCCGGTTTTGATAATAATTCTTAAGTTTGTTGCTGCTGATATCATCGGGTAAGGACGGCCGGTCCGGGGAAGTTCTGTCCTGGGCACCAAACTTTTGTTTACTATAGAAAAAACCGACATTTTTATCGGTGTAATTGGCGGAATACTTTCGATACCCAATGTTGCCAGCTGCTATACCGACGCCGGCCTGTGGTTCTCCGCCCTTTTTCGTAATAATGTTAATCACGCCGCCAAAAGCTTCCGATCCGTATAAAGTTGAGCTGGCCCCCTTAACAATCTCATTACGCTCAACGGCTTCCAAGGGTATACTGTCCAGGCTGTTTTTGTTTAAGAGGTTAATAGGAGCCCCATTGACTAAGACCAGGGCGCCGCGGTCAAACCCCCGGATAACCACCCGGCTGTCCATAGCACCATAGTCCTGACCACCCGGACCATAGGAAAAATTCGTAATGCCCTGAGTAAAAGCCAAAGCATCAAAAACAGTTCTGGCACCCGAATTTTTCAACTCTTTTGCGTCAAGCACCGTGACTGTTGCCGGCGTAGCCAAATCCCGTGTTTCTGTTCTCTGTGCCGTAACAATGACTGAATCCAAAGTAAAATCTGTGTCTGCTTTTTGAGTTGCGTTTTGTGCACCGGCCATACCAATACTGCTGAGCGAGAACAATACCGTCCAAGCCGCTACCTGTGCACGTAACTTTCTTGTTTTACTGCATTTGTTCATAGAAACATTTCTCTCCTCATTGCTATATATTTTTTTCCATCCACTACTTTCTCTTACTCCCGTACCTTTTCCATGGTCCAGACACTAACAGCCAGCAGTACCCCGATATAGACCAGCAGGACCAGCACTGATAGTGCCGCCGGCTCACCGCCTGTGCTGATAGCCCGAAGTGCATGACTGGCATGGGTTAACGGCAGAAGCTGAAGGAGCCACTGAACAAGGACAGGTAATTTGTCAATGCTAAAAAAGGTAGCACACAAAAACGACATCGGCAGCAGCACATAGGTACTAAAGTTCCCCATATCTTCATGGGAATTAATCAGCATGGCGGCCACAAAGCCCAAACTGGAAAAGACCAGGCAGTTTAAAATAATGACAAGCCAAAATAACATAGTCATCTGCAGTTTAGCGCCAAACAAATAGGCCAAAACAATAATAATCAAAGACGAAATTAGTCCACGTAGCGTGCCTGCTAACACTTTCCCGATAATGAAGGAAAGGGAGCTGACAGGAGCCACCAAATACTCTTCCAGGGTCTTATGATATAACCGGCTCATATTGAGCGGCGATGCTACGGAGTTAAAACTGATATTCATGGAATTGAGAGCAAGAATGCCTGGTACTATGTAATCCAAATAATTGCCCTGGCTAACTTGCACGCTCCGGCCCACCCCCCAGCCAAAAGCGATCAAATACAAAACCGGGGTAATCATCCGGGAAAAAATAAAGGTTCCCAGCCTTCTCTGAAGAACAATCCAGTCCCGCCAAAATACGGTTGCGATATCCTGCAACATTAGCCAGCCACCTTCCTGCCTGTCAACTCAACAAATACATCTTCCAGATTGGAACGCCTGATCGTTGTTGTCATAGTCAGCGTACCGGCAAAGGCAGCCGCTTCGCTCCGGCTGTGAAAAAACTTGGTTTGACGACCGTCATCAATATTCCATTCCACAACATACACCCCTAGCCGTTCACATAATTCAGCTGGACTGTTCAGCGCAATCAGTTTGCCTTTTTCCAAAATCGCCACCCGGCCGCATAAAAATTCCGCTTCTTCGATGTAATGGGTTGTCAGCATAACTGTCAGCTTATCGTTAGCCATACGCCTGATTAAATCCCAGAGCCGCCGCCGCACCTGGGGATCAAGGCCGACTGTCGGTTCATCAAGAAATAAAACGTTAGGCTCGTGTAAGAGCGCTCTGGCAATCATCAGCCGCCGTTTCATGCCGCCGGACAGGCTCTGCACTTTTTCATCCGCACGGTCGGCAAGCTCTACATATTCCAGAAGTTCAAGAATACGTCCGGTGCGCTTCTCACGGGGAATATGCTGCAGCCTGCCGTGTAATTCCAGGTTTTCCTCAACAGTCAAATCAGCATCCAGATTGAAATGCTGCGGCACAATGCCGATCATCTGCTTGATTTTTTGCTCATCCTGCGGCAATTGCCAGCCATTAATTTTAAGCGTACCGGCGGTAGGGCGGGTCAGCATGGTCAACATTCTAATCGTTGTCGTTTTGCCTGCCCCGTTTGGCCCCAGCAGGCCAAAAATTTCTCCTTGTCCAATATTCAGTGAAATTCCGTCTACTGCGGTACGCTCACCGTATTTTTTGACCAAATTGCTTATCTGAATCATGTTACAACCCTCTTCACCCAATATTAGCTGTTCAGGGTTTCGCACAAACGGAAGCCCCTTGCTCATCAGTTATAAAGAAAGATTCCATCCTGCACGCATTGTGTTTTCCGCATGGACTCTATTTCTTGAGGTCATGAGCTAAGTTGAAAATTTATCGGTACTTTAACTGTACAGGCAATTTTTTGTCCGGTTTCTCTTACCTTAGCCGGCACAAACCGCCAACGCTGAACAGCTGCCACAGCCGCCTCATCCAGAAGGTCTGAGCCGCTGGAACTACTGACACTCACCTCACCGGCACGCCCATTTGCCAAAACTTCAATTCTAACTATTACCGTACCTTCAATTCTTGCCTGGCGGGCCGCTTCAGGATACGACGGCTTCGGTTGCGAGAGGATGCTAGGGCGAACAATGTCCCTACCTGATCCTGAACCTTCACCCGAGCCTGAACCGGAACCTGCTCCGGAGCCTGATCCCGCACCTGCCCCTCCACCGGCGCTGGAACCACCTGACGACGCTGTACCCCCACTGCTTGCAGCGGTACCTTCAGAAGCAATAGCACTGGTGTCAACAGACTCAAGCGCCATGGCACTGACAGCCACTGCCGCCTCTACTGCCGCAGTTGGCTGCGAAAATGACTGGGTAACTTGCTGCATAACCTGCTGTGCCGCCGGCTGTTGCAGTTGATTCGCTGCTGCACTGCTGGCCGGCCACTGTTCTGGCAACGATGCTCCCCCTGGCTGACTATCCGGCTCATTTGATAACTCCAGCTCAATTAAGGTTTCCGGTGGCTCCACAGGCAGCAAAGCCTTTCCCGCCATCCACCCAATGTTTAGTAGCACAAAACTATGCAGAATAAATGAAATAATCCAGGCTTTTTGCCACCGTGAGCCTCCTCCCCAATCCATTACTTATCCTTCCTTTCTGTCGCAATAGACACGCGTGGTGCTCCTGCCAGCTTTAATTCATCGAGCACGGCTACTACTTTTCCATACTCAGCCATTTTATCCGAACGCAGCACAAACACAATATCCCTTTGTTTCGCAAGCTCCAATTGCACCCGCTTTTTAACCAACTCCAGCGGTATCTCATCCTGTTCAAATAAAATGCGGCCTTCTTTGGTAACCACTACCGCCACGCTGCGCGGCTTGTCATTTTGGGCCGAGGCAGCCTGCGGCAGATTAACAGGTATGGTCTGCTGATCGACCATGTAAAGAGTGCTCATGATAAAAAACACCAAGAGAAAAAAGATAATATCAATCATGGGAATAATCATGAGCTTGGGCTGGCGCTCAGAACGCAAGTTACGCAGTTTCATGACATTTCTCCTGTTTGATATGCCCCATCACCAAGAGGCACGTCTGCTCAATATTAGTAATCAGTTGATCTAACCTGTGGTTAAAGTAGCTGTATACAAGCATGGCCAAAGTAGCTACACACAAACCGGAGGCAGTAGCAATAAGTGCTTCCCCGACCCCGCCGGTAATGGCGTGAGGCTGACCGGATTTGATATTCATAACGCTGAAAGAACTGATCATGCCGATAACGGTTCCCAAAAGCCCTAATAGCGGCGCAATTGTTACAATGGTATCCAAATGACTTAGATTGGTCCTGAGGCCGGCCACCGCTAAAGCCGCTTCCCCTTCAAGCACAGTTTCCACATTGGCGCAGCCACATTGTAAATAGCGAATGCCTTTCGCCGCAACCATAGCGGCAATCCCTTGGGTCTGCCGGCACAATTCCCCGGCTGCCGTCCAGTCGTCGTGTTCCAGTAAAGGGGTAAGCTGGCCGATAAACTTCGGCATGTCGGTGTTCATTTTTTTATAATACAAAAACCGTTCCACACCGATCGTGATCACAACTAACGAGCAGGCCAAAATCATATACATGACCGGCCCCCCCTTATGAAATACACTAAAACAATCAGCTATAAAGCTCATTTTTATTCCTCCGTTTTTGCGTTTACCCATTGCTAAGATGAAGTAGACTTAGCTTCAGGTGGGGTTTTAACCCCATCTGAAGGTTAGTCGCCCTTATCCAGGGACTTAGCCGCTCGCCTGTGCCCGTAGGGGTATAACTCCCACTTTTAGAAGCTGGGAGTCTTAGAGCGGATTAGTCTCAGGACAAAGTCCTAACAATATGCATAATGTTTTGTTCGGATAAGTCCTGCAGGCGGTAATAGGCAGATCCCATCTCCCTGGCCACAACCCGGGCCAATCCCAGCTTGACAAAATCCCGCTCGGTATCAATAACCACACTATGTACGCCGGCCTGATTTATTTTTCCGGCTACCTTTAACGCTTCTTCCATTCCGTCACCGCCTGTAGTTGCGGCGGTATTTACCCGGCCATCGGTAACCAGCACCAATACGGGTTTCATTTCCTGGTCTTTTTGCCAGCGGGAAGCCAGCACTTTCAACGCTGCCGACAAGCCTTCCGCCAACGGCGTTTTACCTCCTGTCGGCAAACGCCGCAGGCATTTTTGCGCCAAATCAACACTGCGGGTGATGGGTAAAAGTACTTCGGCAGTCTGCCGTCGAAAAGCAATCAAGCCCACCTGATCCCGTTTTTGATAGGCGTCCTGCAGCATGGCGCATACGGCGCCCTTGACGGCCCGCATACGCTCACGCGCCCCCATGGAACCACTGGCATCAACAACAAACAGGAACGTGCTGCCAATCCGCTTTTCCCGAATTTTTTGCCGCAAATCTTCCTGCTCTATCGCAATGGCACATTGGTCTTTTTTCCGGAACTGCTGATAAGGCGCTGCGGCCCGCAAGGTAGCGTCAAAAGCCAAATCCGTCACCTTGCCGCGCGGAATACCGGAACGCACATAACGCCCCTGTTTGGTAGCAGTACGCGTCAGACTGCGTTTGCCGCTGCCGCTACGCTCCTGACGGTCCTGGGGCAAAGATAAATCCATCTTGATAAACGGAAAGGTAATGTCTATATCTGCCACTTTTTCCTGATCACTGCCCTCATTCTGCGGCTGGTTGCCAGACGGATCGCTCTGCTCTTGTAGCTCATCCTGCCGGTCTTCAGGCGATCCGGGCGGCTGTGGCTGATTATCCGATTGGTCTGACGGCGATTTCTCAGGAGGCTGCTGTTCATTTTGTTCTGGCGGTTCAGACGGCGGCTCTTCCGGGCGCATGCGCTGCGGCAATACATAACAGGCGGCTTCCTCCAAATCACCGGGCAACAAATAGATGCGTCCGGCAAGTGCGGCAATAGACCGTGCAGCTTCTAATAAGAATAGTTCAGCCCGGTGACCGGCCGAATTGGCCTTAGAACACATCTGGGCCGAAAGCAATATCATGGCTTCCGGTATCGCAACTTCAGGCAGTAACTTTTTAGCAGACGCAATCTGCTGCTTGATTTGTTCGGTTTCAGCCGCATACCGCTCGATAAATTTCTCAGGCTTAGCCTCATAATCAAGAATTCGCCGCACAATATCTGCCCGTACAGCCTCGTCCCGCTCCCTCGACACCGCTATATATAGGCCAAACCGGTCTAAAAACTGCGGCGATAAGGTTCCTTCTTCCGGATTCATAGTACCTATGAGGATACAAGCGGCATCATGCAAACAGGAAATCCCTTCGCGTTCCACCCGGTGCTGCCCGGTGGCCGCCGCATCTAAGAGACTGCCCAAAAAATCGCGGCGCAGTAAATTAACTTCATCGATATAGAGAATATGGTTATGGGCTCTGGCCAGTATGCCTGGCAAAAAGCGGCGTTCCCCCTGTTCCACGGCATGCTGCATATCCAGTCCACCAAACACCATATCCTCCGTAGCATTAAGCGGTAATTCAATAATTTTGGTTTGTCCGGTGATTTCTGCCAGCGAACGTACCAGCGTTGATTTGGCGGTACCCTTTTCTCCTGCTACCACAACCCCGCCTGCTCTCGGATTGACGACAGCTATAAGTAAGGCTCTCTTGACAGCTTCCTGACCGGCAATGGCCACAAAAGGAAATATCATGCGTTGCATATTATCCTTCCTCCCGCCAGCTATTGTTCGGCAAATATGGCTTCGACTTTATCCCAGTCCAGCGTTCCGTCTTCAAAGGGGCGCCGCCGCATCCGGTGAGGCAGCGCCAGGCGGGCGGCTTTTTTTACGTCCTCTTTCTCCACTTGCTCCCGTCCGGCGAAGGCGGCCAGCGTCATGGCGGTCTTGATTACGGTAATATCGGCCCGGTGACCGTCAACATCAAGAGCAATGGCCAGCCTGGCAACAATGAGGAGCAGTTCATCATTAATAGTCACCCGGGGCAGCAAGCCGCGTGCCTGCATGATACTCGCCGCCAGTTTTTCCTGTTCCTCTTGGTGCTGCTGAGCAAAGATATCGGCATCCTGTTCATAGGCTAACCGCCGTTTGATAACCTCTACCCGCCATTCAGGCTGGTTTTCCCCGGCCACAGCCACCGACAAGCCAAAACGGTCTAAGAGCTGTGGCCGAATATCGCCTTCTTCGGGATTCATGGTACCGACAAGGACAAAGCGGGCCGGATGGGAATAGGACACCCCCTCGCGTTCGACCGTGTTAACGCCCATGGCGGCGGCATCCAACAGCACATCAACAACATGGTCATCCAAAAGATTAATTTCATCCACATATAAAATATTGCGGTTGGCCTGAGCCAAAATGCCGGGATCAAATTTCTTTTCCCCGTGCTTGATAGCGTGTTCAATATCCAGTGTGCCAACTACCCGATCCTCGGTAGCACTTACCGGCAGCTCCACCACCCGCATCTTAACGGACTGAATGGGCAGCTGTTGTTCCTTTCCGGCTTTATCCCGGCAGTTGTCGCATAAACGACCGGGGTCAGACGGATCGCAATGAAACGGACAATTTTTGCTTACGGCCATGGCAGGCAATAAATCGGCAAGCGCTCTAACTGCGGTTGATTTGGCGGTTCCTTTTTCCCCTTTAATCAGAACTCCGCCCAGCAGGGGGTTAATTACATTTAACATCAGCGCCAGTTTCATATCTTCTTGTCCGACGATGGCAGTAAACGGATACACTGCACTATGATTCAAATTCGATTCATCTCCTCATGGACTCCCTATATAGAAGTTGACTGCAAAATAAAAAAGAGACCTTCGTTTACTTAAGTACGGAAGGTCTCTTGATGGAAAAGTATGTAAAATTCATCTTATATATAATCCCCTCCCCATGCCTCGTGAGTAAAACGGTGACTGATAGTTAGGCAGTTCTCCTGGCTCTGGATCTTTGCGTACTTAAACCTTCCCAAGATTTTTCATCCCAGTGGCATATCTTAAGCTTGCTCCCCATTACAGTGGCGGGACCGCGCCGGTATTTCACCGGTCTTCCCTATTAAACCCTTGCGGGTACCTAACCCTATTATTCTGTTTTTAAAAAATTATGCTTTTATCAGGATAAAAAACTCCCGACTGCCAAAGCAACCGGGAGTTTCCTACAGCAAACTAATAAAAAACTCCTGATATTAACTATCAGGAGTGAATCAAACTAAATCGCACAGTTCTTGAGACTAATCCAAGAATATGCTTAGCTGTAATCCCCTCCCCATAACCACGTGGGTAAAAAAAACGGCGATTGTCAGCTAGGCAGTTCTCCTGGCTCCGGATCATGGCTTGCTTAAACCTTCCCAAAACAATTG
>CAZCEN010000128.1:0-9217 GCA_964497205.1 uncultured Sporomusaceae bacterium | reverse complement strand
AAATTAACCGGTACGGTGGAAGGACTAACCTCCGCCATCATCAGCAGCCGTTTTGCCGGCAAAATCGATCAGATACTCGTCGAAGACGGGCAGACTATCCAAAAAGATGCGACACTCCTGATACTAGACACCGTAGAACTGGCAAATTCCGTACGCATCGCCCAGAACAATGTCAGACAGACGGAAGCCAATTTCAATACCGCGCAAGCCGATTATCAGCGTTATTATAATCTTTATGCAAAAAACGCCGCTACCAAACAACAGCTGGAAAGCGCGGAAGCCCGCATGATTACCAGCCGTACTGAGGTCGATAACGCCTATACCAATCTAAATAATGCCCAAAAGCAAATCGCCGACGGCAGCATTGTAAGTCCGGTAACCGGCGTAGTCGCCAATAAAGCGGCCACCATCGGCCAAGTGGTCTCACCAGGTACTACCCTTCTTACCGTAGAACAAATTGATCAAGTTTATGTCGTGGTAAATGTCGAACAAAAAGACATTGCCACAGCAAAACTGGGAGCCGCTGTAACCGCTGCGGTTGATACCTATCCTAGTCAAGTATTTAACGGAACGGTGGCGGTCATCAATCCGGTAGCAGGCGGTGAAAGTCGCATGTTCCGGGTGAAAATCAAGATCGATAATCCCGAACAATTGTTAAAACCCGGCATGTTTGCCCAAGCAACCTTGCTATCGGGTGAACCAAAAACGGTTATAGCAATACCACGAAGCGCAATCATGGCTCAAAAGGGCCTGCACTATGTTTATGTCGCAACAAATGGTCAAGCGAAAAAAACCTTGGTGGAAACCGGCGACCTGATCGGTGACCTGATCGAAGTCAAAACAGGACTACAGCCAGGCATGGCCGTAGTCATCGACAATCTGGATAAAATCAAAGACGGTGATGCCTTACTGACCGAAGGAGGTACCAGTCGATGAGTTTACCGGAAATCAGCATCAAGCGCCCGGTCTTTGCTACCGTTACCCTTCTCGCCCTCATCTTATTAGGCATTGTCAGCTACTTTCGCATGAATGTGGACGAAATGCCGGATGTATCCCTTCCTTACGTAACAGTCAGCATTACCTATGAAGGTGCGTTGCCGGAACAAATCGACACGCAAGTTACAAAAAAAGTGGAAGAAGCGGTCGGCGAAGCCAAAGGGGTTAAGCACATCTACTCTACCTCCCGCGAAGGCGAAGCAGAAATCGGTGTTGAGTTCAATTTGGATATCGACCCTGCCATGGCTACTCAGGATGTCAGGGATAAAATCAGCGCTATCCGCAGCGAACTGCCTGACAAAATTAAAGAGCCAGTCATCGCCCGCTACGACATGAAAGCGGCTCCGGTCGTCGCTATTGCCCTTACCAGTGAAACAGCAAATCTCCGCGAATTAAGCATTCTGGTAGAAGACGTAATTAAACCGCGCCTGCAGAAAATCGGCGGCGTTGGTCAGCTAAAAATATCCGGCTTGCAGGAACGGGAAGTCCAGCTGCTTCTGGACCGAGACAAAGTTGCTGCCTTCGGTTTCTCCATACCGGAAATCACCCAGCGCCTGCAGGAGGAAAACCAGGATATCCCCGCCGGTAAACTGACGGAAACCAGTCAGGAATTGTCAGTACGCACTGCGGGCAATTTCAAAGCGCCGGAGGATTTTCTCTCCGTCGCCATCGGCACCAGGAACGGCTCGCCAGTATATTATCGGCAGATCGGCACAGTCAAAGACACGATCAAGGATATTGAAACAATCGCCCGTTATAATGACCAGCAGGCCATCGGTCTGGAAGTCGGCAAACAATCCGGCGCCAATGCCGTAAACGTAGCTAAACAAGTAAAAACCGAACTGGAAAAAATCCGGCAGAACCTGCCGCCGGGTATTACCTTGCATATGGTTCGCGATGATGCCCAGCGAATTGAAGACTCCATTCATGAAGTTTGGTATGATCTCATTATTGGCGGTTTCTTTGCCGTAATGATCGTGCTGTGGTTTCTGGGCGACTGGCGCAGTACCATCATTAGCGCCCTGGCCATTCCCGCTTCCATTGTGGCCACCTTCTTCTTTATGAAATTAGCCAATTTTTCCATCAACAGCATGTCGCTCCTGGGCCTGTCGCTGTCGGTTGGCCTCCTCATTGATGATGCCATAGTCGTCATTGAAAATATTATTCGCCACCGGCAAATGGGTAAATCAGCCATAGTGGCCGCAGCGGAAGGAACGAAAGAGATCGCCCTGGCGGTTATGGCCACTACATTTACCGTTGTCGCTGTATTTATCCCTGTCGGCTTTATGTCCGGCGTAGTCGGTCAATTTTTTAAAGAATTCGGCCTTACCATTGCCTTTGCCGTACTGGTCTCCCTTTTCATTGCCTTCACCCTAACACCGATGATGGCAGCCTTGTATCTACCGGTAGGCCATCACTATGCCTCAGGCCGCCTGGGACAGTGGTGGTCCAAGTGGAATCACTGGTTTGACCGTCTAGCTGATTCCTACGCTGATTTACTGGAAAAACTGCTCCACCGTCACCGCAAAAAAGTGATTGCTGTCTCACTCACCATATTTGCTGTTAGCATGATGCTGTTTCCGTACCTGGGCTCGTCCTTCATTCCCATCACCGATCAGGCGCAGTTTACCGTCAAGGTAAAAACGCAGTCCGGTCCGACTGTGGAAGCGTTGGATAACACCACCCTGAAAATGATCCAGGAACTCAAATCACTTCCAGAAGTCCGGCATATTTACAGCACTTCAGCTGCCAAAGAGCAAATCCTTTTTGTCACATTGGTGCCGAAAAAAGAACGCCAGCGCAGCCAATCCGACGTGATTCGTGAAGTTCGAGAGAAGCTCAACCGCCTGCCTGGCGTCCGGGCAGATATTGAACAAGGCGACGGCAAACCCGTTACCGTCTCGATAACAGGCGATTCCGTAGAAAAATTAGGCGAAATCGCCGAACAACTGCAGCAAAAAATGCAGACCATTCCCGGTGTGCAAGACATCGCTTCCAGTTATCGCCCCGGTACACCAAATCTGGATATTAAAATCAAAACAGATCGAGCCAACGATTTGGCTGTTTCCACCGCCAACATCGGTCAAACCCTCCAAACTCTGCTAAACGGAACGGTCATCGGAAAATACAGCGATAGCGACGAACGCATCGATATCCGCGCGCGTCTGGCAGCGATGGATCGCAGCCGCCCCGAAAGTCTTACTACTATCTACATACCCAGCGAAAAGACAAAAGCCGACGGGCAAAAAATGCTAATCCCGCTGTCCCAGGTAACAGAGAGGCAATATACAACAAGCGCAGCAGAAATCGGCCGCTTTGACCGGCAAAAAGAGATCCGGTTGACCGCTAATCTGGAGAAAACTACCCTGGGCGACTTTGACAATCAATTCTATCAAGATATCAAAGACATCCAAATGCCAATAGGCTATCAGGCAGGCGCTGCCGGTCAGTCAGATGACATGGATGAATCCTTTTCCAGTATGGGCGTTGCCTTGAGCCTAGCCGTTGCCTTCATCTTTATGATACTGGCAGCACAATTTGAAAGCTATAGCGAGCCATTTGCCATTATGCTTTCCTTGCCGTTAGCCGTTATCGGCGCACTGTTAGGGTTGTTTTTAGCCGGTAGCGAACTCAGTCTGATTTCGCTCATCGGCATCATGATGCTGATGGGGCTTGTTACCAAAAATGCCATCCTCTTAATTGACTTTGCCAAACAGCGCATGCAGGAAGCCGTTCCTTGCACTGACGCCCTGGTGGATGCAGCCCGCATCCGGTTACGCCCCATCCTGATGACCAGCGTAGCCATGATTTTCGGCATGCTTCCCATCGCGTTATCCATCGGGCCTGGCGCCGAGGCACGCGCCCCCATGGCGCATGCCATCATTGGCGGCCTGATTACCTCAACACTGCTTACACTGGTAGTCGTACCTGTCGTTTATTCACTCATTCATGACATGAAAGCACGCCGTTCTCCTGCAACACCGGAAAACTCCCAAACCACAAGTTTGCAATAATTAATTGCAACACAAATTTTTTTAAAAATTCGAAGGAGGTCAATCATGACAATTGCCCCCCTAATAATTGAACCTATGCAGGAAAAATACAATCATCAGGTCAGCTGCTTGCTTGTTCATGGGTTTCGGGGAAAATTTCAACCCCTTACAAACTTACCTGATAACACGCTTGCTCTTTTTTTCGAAAAATTGTTTGATCAAATTCCCCCTGAAGCGGCAAGCCAAAGAATGATCGCCCTTGAGGCCGGAGAAGTGGTCGGCAGCGTGTGCATCAAAGGGAAAGCCGAATCGGCTATGAAACAAGAGGTATTGAATTTTCTGTGGCGTGATTGTGACCTATTCGGAAAGTGGAACCTTTTTAAATTGTTCCTTTCATTATACTTCTTGGACCACCAGCCGCAAGATAGCGAGTGTTATATAGAAGATATTTCCGTCCATCCGGCACACCAAGGCAAAGGAATAGGAAAATGCTTACTACAGTGGGCACAGCAGCATGTACAAACAAATCCATTTCTCGATAAATTGACCTTGCATGTTTCAGAGAGAAACCAACAGGCCAAGAAGCTGTACGAGCAAATGTCTTTCTGCACACACGACCAAAAAAGCAGTATACTTAGCTACCTTTTATTCCATGAATTCGAGTGGAATTATATGGTATGGCGAAAGAATACTTAGAAAGCAGTTTCGTATATTAATATGGACTAGACAACGCCTGCGTCTATCCAGTATAATAATTGAAAATGATTATCAATTATTATACTAATACAAACTATAATGTAACAGTACGATTTAATCTATAGGCGGGCGATTGACTATGAAGCGGAATATTGTAGGCAGTTACTATCGTTCGATGGTAGATAACCGGTATCTGTACCAGGCTGCCTCGGATTGTTCGGGAATCAGTTACCAGGTTAACAAGGAATATGGTGTTGGCAGCATCCGGCGTTTGGATTTAGGTGACGGGTTAGATGTTAGCTGCTGGGACACGGTTTCAGTTGAGAGGTTATGGTTAGACAATCTACAATCAAATCAGGAAGTGCTGGAGATCATTTATTGTCATGGCGGGCAGATGACGGTACAGATCGGTGATGACCAAGAACTTGTTCTGGCTGAGGATGATGTACTCTTCTATTATCATCAACAGGCCCTGCCTGCTGTTGTTATAAACACCCGGATGTATTCCGGTGTTTCTATCCATGTGCACCGGCAATATGTGCAACAATTACTGGGGACTGCCTGTGCCGACAGGTTCAACGGGCAGTGGCAAGACAACATCAGCACCATGTTAGCGAACAAGCCAATGGTTGTGCGACGCGCTCCCCTGGCCTTGCAGTTGACAGCCAGAAAGCTGCAGGCAGCCTGCTGGAATGATATGAAAACCTACCTGGCCTTTCAAGCCAAAATTATGGAATTCCTGAGCAGTTGTATGCAAAATGAAGCCCGTACCGACCCAGCAGGCACATTAACGCAAGCCGACAGGGAGATTGTATATAAAGCGCAGCAGTATCTGCTGGAACATTTGGCTGAGCCACCTTCAATAAAAAAGCTGGCATGGATTTGCCAGACGAATAGTGATAAACTGCAAAAAGATTTTAAGTCAGTGTATCACACTACCTTGTATTCCTATCTCAGAGCCAAACGGCTGGAAAAGAGCCAGCAACTGCTCAAACACAGCGCGGATAGTATTGCGGCAATTGCTAATCAAATCGGTTATACCAACCCCAGTAAGTTTGCCAGTGCATTCCGGGAATATACCGGTATGACTCCCAGTGAGTATAAAAAAACAGATTAGATAGTAGTCCCTACTTTGGTGTGTCTATGCAGTTTGACAGCCGAAGTAGGGACTTTTTTTCAGAGCAGTCTTTCTTTCTTATGGAGTAGAGTAAGCCTACTGCTTACGGTATAGTTAGCCCTAGGAGGGATTACCATGAGAAATGCAAAACATAGAGACAACAAATTTACCTTGTTTGTTTTTACCGGTGTGTTGCTGGTTATTGCAACAACCGGTTTTGTCCGGATGGCTTACGGGGCCATGCTGCCGTATATGCGGGAGAGTATGGCGCTGACGTTTGCACAATCCGGCCTTCTAGGTTCGTTTATGTTTTTGGGGTATCTAGTTACTGTGGGCTTATCAGGTCTGCTGGCAGTACGTTTTGGCGCTAAAAGTGTAATTTTGGCAGGGAGCTGTGGAGTTATTGCCGGGCTGGTTGGCTTAGGCAGTGCAACTTCGTTCTGGATGGCGGCATTATTTATGTTTATTGCTGGTGCCGGCAGTGCAATTGTATTTACGCCGTTAATGTCCCTGATGATTGGTTGGTTTCCGGATAATAGAGGCTTAGTAGTTGGCCTTTTGTTGAGCGGCGCCGGAATAGGGATGATTCTTAGCGGAATGCTTATTCCGTGGGCCGTCGGATTCTTTCCTCTGTCCGGCTGGCGGACGGTCTGGTTCGCTTTCGGCGGCTTTAACCTGCTAACGTTTATCCTAGCCGCAACAATACTACGCAATCCGTCAATTACCAGGGCTGAGAATACCACCGTCGATAAGCCCAACTGGTTTAAACATTCAGTGTTGCGCAGAATTTCCTTTCTTTATTTTCTGGTGGGAATGGCCTACCTCATCCCGATCCTGTATCAAACCGTTTTTATGATTGAGCTTGGAAATTCACAAACTGCAGCAAGTCAGGTGTTTGCCTTTGCAGGTATTTTTTCTATTGCCGGTGCTCCGATCTGGGGGTATATCTCCGACCGAACAGGGACACATAAAACACTGCTGATGGTGTTTGTATGGGTTATTTCCGGCAATCTGCTGCCTCTCGTTTTCTCAAATGTTTCAGGGTTTATGCTTGCCTCTGTCATCTGGGGAACAGGAACCGGCGGTCTGATGGCCCTGATCCAGGTGGCTGCGTCGCAGCAGGTTCCGCAAAAGTATATTGCGGCGGTTATCGGGTTTATCTCTATTTTTTACGCTGTAGGCCAAATGTTGGGACCGGGCGTTGCCGGATTAATAATCGAGCATTATGGTGGGTTTGCCGGCGCGTATCTATTTGGTGCAATACTATATTTGGTCTGTCTGATTGTAGCATTAACCATAAAAGCAAAAACTGAATAAAATTGGTTGTATTAGCTTTTTGAGCTCATTCCATTACATTTACTTTTGTTGGTTAGATAAACTCCGCCTATAACTGCGATTCCGCCTAGTAAAACCAAGAAAGTTACCGTTTCCTTTAATAGCCATATTCCTGCTAATAAAGCAAATAGCGGACTAACATAATAGAAAGAAGCCGTTCTTACAGCACCTATTTTTTCAATGCCGTGGTACCACGTATAATAAGCGTAAACAGAGCAAAGTACCGCTAAATACAATACGGCAGCGAGTGTTTGCAGGCTTATATCTGCTATCTGAGCTAATAGCGATACGGGATTTAGCTGATTGGGAACCAAAATAACAGGCAAAAGCATTACCGCTCCGAAAATAGTAATATAACCGACAGCAGTAAAAGGAGAGTATTTAGTCATAATTTTCTTTCCATACAGTGTAAAAATAGCCCAAACAATGGCATTAAGGAGCAGTAGCAAATCGCCGAAAATGGTTTCCGATGCAAATAGTGAAAATAGTTTTCCTCTACTAATTACGAGACTCACGCCCAGAAAAGCTATCAGCATTCCTACAACTGAGTTACGGTTAACTTTTTCTTGCCCCAACACAACACTTGCAATTGTTGTCCAAACAGGACTGGTTGCTAACAATAAAGCAGCATTGATCGACGTTGTATAAAGAAGTCCTGTATACTGAATATAAAAATATGATGTTATGGAAAGGAAACCCATTATAACAAGTTGTGGAATATCTTCCTTGTGAATGCCTGCTCTTTTTATTGCCAAAATAATTCCGAATAGGATTGCAGCAATAAAAAAACGAAATCCGGCTAAATTTAATGGACTCAATTCATATAAAGCTATTTTCGATATGGCAAATGACGTTCCCCATAAAAAAGCCACGCAGGTTAGGGAAAGGTAAATAGCCATATCTTTATTTATAACCATAAAACTTCCTCCATTCTTCCTTATATATTTAGGAGTGTAACTTTCTATGGAAAATGATATCATGTATATAATGCATCTGTGAAATTGATAATTAAGATACATACAATCTATTTTTTTGATAAAGGAAGAAAAGAGAATGGAATTTAGGCAATTGCAAGCTTTTTTAACAGTAGCCAACACTGCTAATTTTTCTCGTGCCGCTAACATGCTAGGATATGCACAATCAAGTATTACTACCCAAATTCAACTTTTGGAACAGGAACTAAATGCAAGGCTGTTTGACCGCTTAGGAAAAAAGGTAGTATTAACCGATCAAGGGCAATGTTTTTATATCTATGCAAAAAAGCTTTTGTCCTTGGCGGCGGAAGCTAAAGAAACGGTATCCAATTCGACAACCATCCATGGAACAGTTACAATTGGTGCACCAGAGTCTTTATGTGCCACTCGTTTGCCTATAGTGCTGCAGGAATACGGCAAACGTTATCCGCAAGTAAAAATAGTACTAAAAATTGGTGCTTATAATGATTTTATCTATTGGCTCAAAAATAACTTAATTGATATGGCGTTCTTTTTTCAGCGTAAAGCAGATCATCCTAATCTAGTTACAGTTACTTTGCATGATGAACCAATAGTAGCTATTGCCAAAAGAGGCCATCATATTATTAAGAAAGGCCGGATTGAACCAGCCGATTTGAGAGAAGAAACAGTAATTTTAGCAGAGCCTGGATGTAGCTATCGCACAATATTAGAAGGTATATTGTCAAGTGCGAATGTTTATCCTGAGACAGTTTTGGAAATTGGTAGCGTAGTGGCTATGAAGCAGTGTACAATAAGTGGCCTCGGTATTACTTTTTTGCCCAAAGTTGCGATTGAAGAAGAATTAAAATCTAGCCAATTGATAGATTTAAATTGGGCTGGAGAGGATTTTAACACCGTTATCCAACTAGCCTATCACAAGGATAAATGGTTGTCTCCAGCACTTAATGCTTTCCAGTCCATAACCAAAGAATTTATGGGAATACAGTAAGAAACATACGTATTTGTTTAGTTGCCTATTTTAATCCGCTGGATATAACAAATACAAGAAAAGGACTGACGTGTCGCAAGCACGCCAGCCCTTACAGACTGCCTAACCGGAAAAAATAAAATTCTGCTTTTGGCTT
>CAZCEN010000127.1:0-9238 GCA_964497205.1 uncultured Sporomusaceae bacterium | reverse complement strand
TGTGTGAAATAATATATAGCATTGACATGTGGAAACTAATATACTAAAATAGTACTCAAGTTGAGAATAATTTGGAAGTAACCGTTTAAGAGGTGAGCAGAGATGGATGACATGAAAAATTTAATTCTTGATAAAGCCAAAGAACGGGCGGAACGTTTTGGTTTTAAGAAAACAACAATGGATGAAATAAGTAGAGACTGTAGGATTTCTAAAAAAACTATATATGATAACTTTGTCGACAAAGAGGATATGTTTAGGTGTCTCGTAATCCGTGAGTGTCAAAGAGCAACGCAACTGCTATTTGCGCAAATTGCCGATATTTCCGATCCATCTGAGAAAATAGTCCAATTAATAAAAAGATCAATAGCATATTTTAATGAAGAAGACTTTATAACCAAGGTATTAAGAGAAGATGAAACAGATATTGCGTTATCAGACAGAAGTTACAAGGAAATCGTTGATGAGAAGGTAATTTCACTGATTGCCGAAATTATACGTGATGGGAAAAAGAAGGGGGCATTCCGGGAGGTTGATGAAGCAATTACAGCCTATGCAGGATTAAAATTATTCGAGGCCTTCTCCTTTGGGCGCTCAGGTCCCCTGCGGCAGCAAAAAAATGAGGAGTATTGTACGGAAGCGCTCATTGATTTTATTTTGAACGGTATTATTAAGAAATAGGAGAAACATCGGCTACATGTGTAAGGGGGCAGTTTGTGGAAACTATAAAACCGTAATAGTTTATGGAGGTAATGGCGATGATTCGACGGAAGGTTTTTGGTAAAAAAGATTATTTGAATGCCGTAGTTCTTTTTATTTTGTGCATATCCATTATCCTTGCCGGATGTTCCAAAACGGAACCAGTGAAGGATGAAGCTGCTCTTGTGCGCGCCCAAACAGTGAACTTCAACGTATCGGGGCAAACTATGAGCTATTCTGGTGAAGTACGTGGAAGATATGAGACTCAGCTTGCTTTTCAAGCAAGCGGAAAAATTATTAAACGCAACGTCGAAGTCGGTGGTATTGTCCACCAAGGCGATGTTTTGATGGAGATTGATGCCAAGGACATTCAACAGACAGTAAATATTGGCTCGGCCCAGGTAGCTTCGGCTCAGTCTCAATTGAGTTTAGCGGAATCCAATTTGGAACGCTACCGGAAACTGTATGAGCAGGGTGCTGTGAGCAGTATGCAGCTTGAACAGTATCAAAATGCCTATGAAGTTGCTGCCGCTGCCGTACGTCAAGCCTCAGCACAGTATACACAAGGTTCCAACCTGCTGGGATATAGTTCATTAGCAGCCAATGCTGATGGCGTAATTGCCAGTATCAATGCGGAGGCTGGACAAGTTGTAAGTGCTGGTCAGCCTGTAATTACATTAGTACAAGACGGGGAACGCGAAATCGAAATAAATGTTCCGGAGAATAGAATCGACGAAATGCATAATGCCGGACAGGTCAAGATTAACTTTTGGGCGATGCCAGGGTTAACAGCCGATGGTAAGGTTCGGGAAATTTCCCCGGTAGCAGATAAGGCGACGAGAACATATAAAGTTCGAATTAGTTTAGTTAATCCCCCTCCCGGTGTTAATTTGGGCATGACGGCAAATGTAACGGTGGCAAATGCCAAAGGACAGGCTGCTGTATATATTCCTCTTTCCGCTATTTATCAGACGAGTGATATACCAAACGTCTGGGTGATACAGGACGGGGAAGCCCATTTGCGACCGATAAAGATAGGTAATTTTGGTAATCAGCAGGTACAAGTACTTGAAGGGTTGCAAAATGGCGATGTGATTGTTACCGCTGGAGTGCAAAAACTACGGGAAGGACAAAAGGTACGATTATGAGTAAGCTAAACTTAACCGAATGGGCACTTAATCATAAGCAGCTTGTATACTTCTTTGTAATGCTTACTTTTATCGCAGGAATATTTTCTTACCAGCAATTAGGCCGCATGGAAGACCCTGATTTTGTAATCCGGACAATGATCGTATCTGTTGGCTGGCCTGGAGCTACTGCGCAGCAAGTGGAAGAGCAAGTTACTGATAAAATTGAGAAAAAGCTGCAGGACACACCGGGACTTGATTACTTGAAAAGTTATTCGCAGCCGGGGCAGGCGGTTATATATGTAACACTTAAAGAATCGGTAAGTGAAAAAGACATTCGCCCAACCTGGGTTGAAGTGCGCAATATGGTTAATGATATCAGGGGAACCTTGCCTCAGGGCGTCATCGGACCGTCTTTCAATGACCGTTTTGACGACGTCTTTGGCAATATCTATGCCCTTACCTCGGATGGATATAGTTATGAAGAAATGCGGGAAAAAGCCGAACAAATTCGCCGGATCATTCTTGGTGTAAAGAATGTAAAAAAAGTTGAGCTTATCGGGGTGCAGCCGGAAAAAATCTATATCGAAATGGAAAACAGTAAGCTGGCCCAACTTGGAATCAATCCTAACGTAATCGTAAGCGCCGTAAAAGCCCAAAGCGCCATGGCACCCTCGGGCATGATTGAGACATCTTCGGATAACATGTATCTCCGCGTTTCCGGTATGTTTGAAGATATCGAAGGACTGCGGAATTTACCCATCCGCGCAAATGATCGTACGTTTCGGTTAGGAGACGTTGCCAATATCAAACGCGGCTATATTGAACCGATGGAACCGAAAATGTATTTTAATGGTCAACCAGCCCTGGGTATTGCGGTATCTATGGAAAAGGGAGGCAATATTCTTACTCTGGGGACAGACCTGGATAAGACAATCGCAAAAATAAGGCATGACTTACCTTTAGGGTTAGAGATTAATCAAGTGTCCAGTCAGCCTGAAGTGGTTAAAAAATCAATTGATGAATTTGTTAAGTCCCTGAAGGAAGCCATTGTTATTGTGTTGATTGTCAGCTTCCTTAGCCTGGGAGTCCGCTCCGGGGTTGTCGTTGCCTTATGCATTCCTCTTGTAATTGCCGGCATATTCGTGGGTATGAAAATGTTTAGCATTGACTTGCACAAAGTATCATTAGGGGCTTTGATTATGTCTCTGGGCTTGTTAGTAGATGATGCAATTATCGCCGTAGAGATGATGACCGTAAAACTGGAGCAAGGCTGGGAAAGATTTGATGCTGCCTGCTATGCATATAAGGCTACGGCAATCCCTATGTTGACAGGAACTTTGATTACCTGCGCGGGATTCATACCTGTTGGTTTTTCGAAAGGATCTTCTGCTGAATTCACGAGCAGCCTTTTTACAGTTATAACGATTTCACTTCTTATTTCGTGGTTTGTATCGGTGCTCGTAACGCCGCTACTAGGCTATAAATTAATAAAACCCAAGCACACCGCAGGCAAAGAGCACGATATATATGATTCCAAGTTTTATCGGATATTCAGAAACACCCTGACCTGGTGCCTGGGACATCAAAAGCTGGTGCTTATTGTAACTCTAATATGCTTTATCGGTTCTATTGGTTTATTAAAGTTTGTAAAGCAAGAGTTCTTCCCGCCATCTGTTCGCCCCGAGGTTATCGTGGAAATGACGTTACCGGAAGGCTCATCCATTACTGCAACCGATCAGGAAGCCAAAAAACTAGCCGATAATCTGAGCGGTGATCCCAATATTGAAAATTACAGTTATTACGTTGGTAAAGGGGCACCGCGGTTTGTGCTTACTACTGACCCTAAATTGCCGGCGACGAATTATGCCCAATTTATCATCGTAGCTAAAGATCTCAATGCCCGCGATGCGATACAGAAAAAAGTTGCACAATTATTTAACGATGATTTTGCCAATGTGCGTGGAAATATCAAGTTAATCCAAACTGGTCCACCTTCTCCGTATCCTATCATGATTCGTGTTTCGGGCTATGATCATGATAAAGTCCGTGAGATTGCTGATCAAGTAAATGTAATAATGTCCGAAAATCCAAACGTAAAAAACATTAACTTCGACTGGAACGAAAAAAGCAAAGTCATGCATCTAACAGTCGACCAGGATAAAGCGAGAATGTTAGGGCTTGACAGTCAAGGTCTAGCTCTTGATTTACAAACGCAGTTAACCGGGGCTACCATTGCCGAGTATTATGAAAAAGATAAGACGGTGAGCATTGTTTACCGTCTTGATTCGCAAAACCGTAAAGATCTATCTACTATCAAGGATATGCCTGTTCACATTGGCGGCGGCAAATTCGTGCCGCTGGAGCAAATTGCCAAAATTAGTTATGATGCCGAGGATGGACTTATCTGGCGGCGTGATTTAAAGCCTACGATAACCGTTCAAGCCGATGTCATTCCCGGTGTAACTGGAAACGACGCTACGCAGCAAGTTTATGCAAGCCTAAAAGCGGTTCGGGATGATTTGCCTCTTGGGTATAGTATTGATATTGGCGGTTCCCTCGAACGAAGTAACGTTTCTATGGAATTTATGCTGCAACCTGTTCCGGTTATGATCGTTGTCATTGTGATCATTCTGATGCTGCAGCTACAGAAAATATCTCTAATGATGTTAGCTCTTCTAACGGCACCGTTAGGAATTATTGGGGTCAGCTTGGCAATGCTGTTGACAATGCGACCCATGGGCTTCGTAGCTGAACTGGGAGTTTTGGCGCTAAGCGGCATGATTATACGCAATTCGGTAATTCTTATTGATCAGATCGAGCAGCATATTGCAGCAGGCGAGACGCTGTGGGATGCCATCATTGACTCCGCCGTATTGCGTTTCCGTCCGATTATGCTGACTGCAGCAGCCGCCATCCTGGGTATGGTTCCGTTAATTTCAAGTAATTTTTGGGGTCCGATGGCGGTAGCAATTGCCGGAGGATTGCTGGGGGCCACTATATTAACTCTGGTTGTCTTGCCTACTATGTACGCTGCCTGGTTTAGGGTTAAACCTGGGGTAGAACAAACGACTACTTCTTCTCATAACGAAACAAGGTTCAATTAGTGAAAAATTAAAAAATAATTGTAGCCCTTAGGCAATAAAACAAATCAATACTAGTAATTATCATGACAGAACAGTGAATAAAGCGCTGTTCTGCTTTTTTTTATAAATATAGAATCTTTTAGGATGGCGCAATAATAACTTTCGCAATCGACAAATGTTTTGTGGAAGCCATATTCTCTTTATAGAATGGTAGTGCTATGATAGTAACCTAGGTTAATTTATAGTGAACAAATTTGCATATAATTACAGGCGTTGACAAAAAACAAATGCCGAAATGTACAAAAACGGAGATGAAATGCAGTAAAACGACATTGAAATATGCAAAAACGACTTTAGTTGTACAAAAAACGACACTGGAGTGTACAAAAATGTACACTTTGACATAATTTGTATAAATGAATACTGCCAAACAACTGGTAAATCAAGGATGTAAATGTTGGCACGGTTTTTGCTATATATTAATATGCCGATACAACTTCGCAGTATTTGGTAAACCATGGATGGAATTCCAAAACTAAATTAGCAAGGGGTAGGGAATCGTGCTTGGATTATGCTTTTGTGATGACGGACAAATTAATAATGAAGAGTTTGAAAAAATCGTAGGAAAGTATCATAAAATCATTTTGCGCTATGTCAAAACGTATTATTTGCCTGGCGGCGACTACCGCGATATGTATCAGTGGGGACTAATCGGGCTTTATAAAGCTGTGCTTTATTATGATGAAAGACGTGGCAAATCGTTTCGTTTGATTGCCGAGTTAAACATTAAAAATACGATTAAGTCAGCTATCACTTCACATAATCGCAAAAAGCATTACATCTTAAACGAGGCACTGTCATTGAATGTTTTGGCAGATTCACCTAACACGAACAGCCAGCTAGAGTCAGTTATTCAAATAAACAAATGCTATCAGGATGATCCTGCTGCGCTGGTTGTAGAGCAAGAGACGGTAGAAAATATTAATCAAGAACTAAAAACAGTATTATCAAAACTGGAAAAAAGGGTTATAGATTTATATATAGAAGGATATAAGCAGCGCGAAATATCACTTATACTGGGACTAAACGAAAAAGTTGTCGATAATGCCATTCAAAGAGTACGGCAAAAACTGGGTGTACGGGTGGGTTTTCGCAAATACAGGCACAAGAGTAAAAAAATCAGCCGTATGCATAGTAATGAGCTCAGTCTAAATGCGCAATAGTTTTATTTTTTGTTAGGTAGTGTCCCTGCGATTCTGAAAAAGCTAAACATTATGTTTTTTTAAGAAATGGGTGTTTGTCGCCATTATTATTAATTATTCAGATTGATCAGTGAAAAATGTGCAATTATTTCCGGGTAATATTATATGTAAGCGTCATTTTGTTAACCTGCAGCAAGGGATGTGTTGCAGGTTTTCATAATTTCCGAACGTTATTTATGTTACAAAAAAAAACATTCGATTTTTATTGACAGCCAGCGTATGCTAGTGCTATGATAAACAAGGGAAAAAAGGGGAAAATTAGATAAGCTATTATTTGCTGACTTTGGCATTACCTGAAGCATGTTTTTACACATATTATTTCAGGCATATAGACACTATCACGGTCGATTTGGGCCATAATGGTGCTGTGCCTAAGTAAAATATATAGCCTACAACTACTAGAAACGGTTGAAACTAGACAGCGTGCAGTTAGCGCTGCTTCGGAGACTGTTTGTAGAAAGTTGATTATGGAAAGGATTGATGATATGTCATCTGTAGTTGTTATCGGTACCCAATGGGGAGACGAAGGTAAAGGCAAAATTGTTGATTTCTTAGCAGAAAAGGCTGATGTAGTCGTCCGTTACCAAGGTGGTAATAATGCTGGTCATACAGTTGTCGTTGATGGTACTGAATTTAAATTACAGTTACTACCTTCCGGCATTTTGTATTCCGGTAAAACCTGTGTAGTTGGTAATGGCGTTGTTGTTGACCCTGCTGTTATGTTAAAAGAGCTTAAAGGTATGCAAGATAAAGGCATTGATACTTCAGGGCTGAAAGTTTCTAACCGTGCCCATGTAATCATGCCGTATCATCGACTGCTTGACGAAGTAGAGGAAGATTCCCGCGGCGACCGCAAAATTGGCACAACTAAACGCGGTATCGGACCTTGCTATATGGATAAAAATGCCCGTTCCGGTATCCGGGTGGTCGACTTGATGGATGAGGAAGAATTCTGCTCCAAGCTGGAGTTCAACCTGGAAGCCAAAAATCATCTCTTAAAAGCCGTTTACGGTGTTGAAGGATTTGACTACGAACAAGTTAAAAATGAATATCTTGAGTATGCCCGTCAGCTTAAACCATATGTGACTGATACTGCTGCTGTGCTGCACGGAGCGATTAAAGAAGGTAAGAAAGTACTGTTCGAAGGCGCGCAGGCAACCCTGCTCGACTTAGATCACGGCACATATCCATATGTTACTTCCTCGCATCCGATTGCCGGGGGTGCATGTATTGGCGCAGGGGTAGGCCCAACGCAAATCAATAAGGTTGTTGGTGTAGTTAAGGCTTATACTACCCGGGTTGGCGAAGGTCCTTTCCCGACAGAACTCAATGATGAAGTGGGTCAAACAATTCGTGAAAAAGGTCATGAGTATGGCACCGTTACCGGACGTTCCCGCCGCTGCGGCTGGCTGGATGCTTGTGTAGTACGCTATGCAGGCTATGTTAGCGGTATTGCATATATGGCCATCACCCGTCTGGACATTCTTGACAGCTTAAAAACACTCAAGATTTGTACCGGATATAAATATAAAGGCGAGCTGTTAAACGAGTTCCCGGCAAGCCTCAAAGTATTGGCGGAAGTGGAACCTGTTTATGAGGAACTGCCAGGCTGGTGCGAACCAACAAGTCATGTAAGAAACTATAACGATCTGCCGGCCAATGCCCGCCGTTATGTAGAGCGGATAAGCGAAGTTACCGGTATTGGCATTGGTATTGTTTCGGTTGGTCCTGGTCGTGATCAAACCATTATTTTAGCTGATATGTTTTAACAACTAAAATAGCTCACAGTGCAAAGCTGTGAGCTATTTTTATTTCCCTAACACCGACAGCGCTTGCCAAGGGATTGTCGCAACTGTTGGCATCTATGCATGTTTTCTATGAAAAAACAGTAAGGCTCTCATCCTTTCGATAGGTGAAAGCCTTAGTTGTTGTATACTAGTTAATCTTCTTTGGCTAAGTTATCGGCGATTTGATCAAGTTGATGCGCCATAGCGGCGGTTTGTTGAACCGAGGCGGCTACGCTGCTAATGGCATTGGCTATTTCACCAATAACGGAATTAACTTGATTAATCTTGCTGGCAGTTGAACTGCTGTCCGACTGGATGGCGGTGATGATTTTTTCAATTTTACTTACGGACTCCGCACTACTGGTAGCTAGTTTGCGAATTTCCTCGGCAACTACGCTAAAACCGCGCCCTTGCTCGCCGACCCGGGCGGCTTCGATGGCTGCGTTTAGTCCTAATAAGTTAGTTTGACCGGCAATATTTTTAATGAGATTGAGTACTTGGCCGGTTTCGTTGGCCCGCACCTGAGAAGCCTGCACAACGCTGACAAGGGACTGGCTTACCGCCGCAATTTCCTGCGTCTGGGCCGATATTTGTTCCGAGGTTT
Organism: uncultured Sporomusaceae bacterium; assembly: GCA_964497205.1. Classification (GTDB taxonomy): domain Bacteria; phylum Bacillota; class Negativicutes; order Sporomusales; family Sporomusaceae; genus Sporomusa. The sequence continues at coordinate 676 of CAZCEN010000127.1, read as the reverse complement.
GGGCTAAGTGATTTATATTATTATTTAAATCAGCCGCCATTGTCTTCAAGCTTTCCTGGCGGTCAACGGCCTCAAAGACACAGGCTGAACCAATGATTTCTCTTTTTTTGTTGTATAGGGGAATGGCTACCGCAATATAGGGGATACCCCAGCGAGCTTTATCGGCTTTAATTAGTACCCGGCGTTTTTCGTGAATGGCCCGATACAGTACCATGCCTGGCTGCAGAGGTGTACCGAGGGGGACCTTTAAGTCCAGGGTTTTGCCGGGTTGATAGAAAATAACTTGCTTTGTGTCCGATAGTCCAAACCCGACATCGCTACACATGAGGTTATTCAGAAAGGGCATAACGTAAGTGAAATGATCCAAGATAGTTTGATCTTCTACTTGCATGCTGAACTCCTTTCCTGGGACCGATTCTTCAACTAGACAATATGGTTCTATTCTATAATTCGCAGTACAATTCCTTTATTTCCCATAAATAAAAAGCGAAAAAATTTATTGACAAGCCTAGTACCATATTGTATAATTCTATCTTGTGAAGAAGGTCCACTAGCTCAGTCGGTAGAGCACCTGACTTTTAATCAGGGTGTCCCGCGTTCGAGTCGCGGGTGGATCACCACGGCCCGTTGGTCAAGCGGTTAAGACACCGCCCTTTCACGGCGGTATCAAGGGTTC
>CAZCEN010000126.1:0-9345 GCA_964497205.1 uncultured Sporomusaceae bacterium | reverse complement strand
AATGCGGTAAATGATCCAGAATAAGCTAATAACAAGGTTGTTGTCATAGTTCCCACCACTGCCCGGCCTACGTTCATTCCCGATGCAATGGCTTCTTTGCAAGTAATGTCCGGTTTTTTTTCCACTAACTCTGCAACCGATACGGCAATGTCCATTGCTACATCCATCATTGCACCTGAGGATGCCAGGAAGATTCCCGCTAAAAATACCTTTGTCAAATCGATATGGCTAAAGCCAACATGGAGCAGCGTTTCCGCATAGGGTACTACCGCACCATGTACCTTAAATAATGACCCGAATATGACCGCCATAATACAAGCCGCAATCGCACCGCTCATTGTTCCGAGGAAAGCGGCAAGTCCGATCCTAGTAATCCCGGCTACGAGAAAGGTAACACAGGCAACAATGGCGCATACGGCCAGAAGAGAAAGGATGATTGGGTCCCAGCCTTTTAGAAATAATGGCCAAAGTACTTTCCACAGTACTAAAATCGTAAATACAAATGACAATAATGATTTCACGCCTGTCCACCTGGCATACCAAAATAAGAACAGCGCAAATACTGCAAATAGAACTGCTTCGATATCAAGACGGTAATGGTCGATAAGATTGGCAACCTCAATGCGGCCTTCTTGACCTTTTATCACCACTAAGGCAGTATCGCCAGCCTGGAATATCTTATCAAGCTCCAGTTTGCCAAGGAGAGAATTGGTGGTTTCTATTTGTTGGCCTTGAAACGGTCCGTTAATTACTTCCAGCTTAACTGCTTGTACCCCTGTTTTAACTACACCACGCTGATGCACATTTGCATTATCTACGGCGAGAATAGTTGCTTTACTGCGGACATAGCCATCCTCTTGCTCCGGAAAGCCGGTGGGGAGAAAGTATAGAAAAATAGAGAGGATTGCAACCACTATGACAAAGGTTTTATCGCGCAAAGGTTGTTGTAACATAGGAATATTCCTTTCTGCTTATAACGGCTAGAGTAGGAGCTGTCTCCCACTCTAGCTTAACAACAGCAAATCTGTTCTTTGGCTACTGGAATTTTACACCCATGATACCCATTATTTTTTTCGCAACATCGGTGTTATCGTAGTAGCCTTGGAACTTTTCACTACCAACCCCTTGGGCAAATACGGGGACAGCCACGCCGGTATGAGCATAAGTCGTCCAGCCAATGCCGGCTTTTTGGTTAAGAATATGGGTTACAGTCATGGAAAACGGCTCATAGCCGCCATATAGGAGATAGGTTTGCTCATCTTTGGCACGTTTTTTCGCATCTAGCATGCTTTGGGCAAGAGCATCGGATAACCGTTGTTTATCATAGGCTGTCAAATCGACTAAACCAAACTCAGACGCGAGAATGGGCAGCCAATCTTGCAGGTTTGCGTTGGTCTCACCTACCGTCGCGCGATACGCTTTAATTTTTTTATCAAATTCCTCAAAAGACATGGTTTGCTTGTTGATTTTACTAGCGAAGGTTTCATACTTAGTTCCGGAGAAACCTATCGACATACCGCCGGTTTCATGGTCACCGGTTACAACAATGAGAGTTTCGGTAGGATGCTTGGCATAAAACTTGAGTGCTTCGGCAATGGCATTATCAAAGGCCATTACATCACGAACGGTGGTTGCTGCGTCATTAGCATGGCAAGCCCAGTCGATTTTACCACCTTCAACCATCATAAAAAAACCATTAGGATTATCAAGTAATTCAATACCTTTGCGGGTAAAGTCGGCAAGTGACAATTGGTTTGTACGGTCGATTTCGTATTGCATAGCCTCTTCTGCTGCGAGATCAGGCTGAATGGCAATTACTTTTCCGTCGTTTTTGGCAAGGTGCATTATTTCTTCTTGGCTGTTAACTACTGTATAGCCTTTTTGCTTAGCAATATCCAAAGCATTGGGCAGGTCTTTCTTCTTGCCGGTAGGTGACAGCAGGCCACCGCCGGCAAAATAATCAAAACCGCTGTTTCCCATTGCTAAGGCAATTTCATAGAAGTTATTGCGACTAGGCTCATGAGCGTAAAATACGGCAGGAGTTGCATGGTCTATCGACACGCTGGAGACAATCCCAACTTTCAACCCTTTTTCTTTGGCCATTTCTGCCATAGTTTTGAATTTAATTGTATTTGTTGGATCGACACCTACAACATCGTTAGCTGTTTTGTGTCCTGTGGCCAGAGCGGTGCCGGCAGCTGCAGAATCTGTGATGAAACTGCTGGTCGAGTGGGTTGTCTGCATACCTTGGTGAGGAAATACTGTAAAATTGAGTTTTTCTTTGTACATGGGGTCGCTGCTGTTAAGTGTTCCTTTGAAGATTTCGGTAGAATTAATTTGCGGCATTGCCATGCCATCACCAATGAAATAAAATACATACTTTGCTTTCTTTCCATAATAGCCATTCTCTTCTCCGGCAATAGCGGCCGGCTGCTTCGGCACGGCAGCAGCCAGCAGTGCAATAAGAAATGCACCCATAACCACCGCCGTACAAATCCAGTTTTTCTTACTGATCATTTGTAATGCCTCCCTTTACAAATAGAGTTTGTACAATACTATTATGAAAGATAAAGCGACAGTAATTGTTAATTCAGTGTTAATATTGGGTTAATTTCCCAAAGAAATAAGCTCCCAGGCCTTTGATGGATCTGGAAGCTTAGCGGTGTTATTTTATTTAATTATGTCTACGATCTTTTGTTCAGCTACTTTTATTAATCCTTTATCCGTAATTTTAAGTTCCTGGCTGACCGGCAAAGAAAGTGTGCTAAAGGACATAATGGGATTGTGATGATGATATCCCAGGTTTTGCATGGCCTGTTTTACGAGTGCAACTTGCCGGCCGATTTCGTCTATGGAAGCTTCGGACAGAATTCCTGCTACCGGCAGGTCTACTTTAGCGACAACTTTTCCATTATCCACTACGCAATAGCCACCCTGACTGGAAATAACAGTATTTGTGGCTAAGACCATGTCCTGCTTGTTTTTTCCCATAACCAACAGGTTGTGATGATCATGCGCATAGGTGGTTGCCACCGCGCCGCGCTCAAACACCGCACCGGCTATCAAACCTAAACCAACATTCTTGTTTTTGCCGTGCCTTTCAAAAACAGCGGCTAGACAGTAAGGCGAATTTTCCCAATCCAGTAAGCCGTTCCTCACTGGTATATCGGCGACTAACTCTTGTGTAAAGGTTGTACCGTCGGACACTTTAATAATCCGGCAGGATACGGAAGCACGAGTTGTATCTGATTTGATCCGGAAGCTGTCTTCCTTGACTGGCGCCAGATGAACCGTTTGATAAAAATGCTTAGGAAATGAATCTGGAAGTGCGGTGAAGTCAGAATAGGTCGGTTGCTGGAAGACTTCTTGACCATTCTTATAGGTACTGAATATAACTAAGTTCTCGAGGTTGTCCAGCAGCAAAAAATCAGCTAGCTTGCCGGGGGCTATACTTCCCCGGTCTTTTAACCCCATTCTTTGCGCCGGAGTAAATGTGGCGGCATATATGGCGTGTTCCGGTCGCATTCCTAACTGAATTGCCTTTTTTACAATTCGATTTAAGTGGCCTTCCTGTGCTAAGCAGTCGGCCATGACATCATCGGTGACAAAGGCGAAGTGTTCATACATTTGGTTGTTTATTAAGCAGTCAATAATTTCAGGTGTAAGCGACTTTTCCTGAATTTCTATGAACATGCCGTTTAAAAAACGTTCTTGCAGCCCTATCGTCGTTTGCTGGGTGTGGTCCGAATCAACCCCGGCGTAAATAAACTTGGCTAAATCAAGTCCGACGAGCTTAGGACAGTGACCCTCAATCGGCAGATGAGGGCTTTTTTGTTTAATATAAGTTATGAATTGATTGGTTTTAGCATGAGGGTTATTGATAACATCCACATAGTTCATAACTTCGCCCAGACAGATGACATGATCATTTTGCAGGAGCTTCTCCAGTTCCGGAAGATTTATCTCGCATCCCGATGTTTCAAGTTCCGGCGAGGTAGATGGGACAGAACTGGGGATACCCCAAAAAATGTCTACCATACAGTTTTGAGCTGCTTGCTGGAAGGCTTGAATTCCTTCTAATCCTAACACATTTGCAATTTCGTGTGGCTCGGCAACAATCGTTGTTACGCCGTTTTTAATGAGTTCATGCGAAAATGCTTGTGGGGTTGCCATAGAGCTTTCGATATGCATATGGATATCAATCAGTCCGGGAATTAAATATTTACCCTTTCCGTCCATGACTTTTTGGGGATGCAGTTGGCCTATATCTTGTTTGCCGATATAGAGGAATTTGCCGTCCAGGATGGCAACATCAGCGGGAATGAATTTTTTGCAATAAGCATTAAAGACAACAACATTTTGAATAAGCAAATCAATATCCACAAAAATACCTCTTTTTTCGAATAGCGTTTATTATGCGTGTGCTAAAGCGTAGAAATAATACACAAGAACAAGGCACAATGGATAGTGCCCGATGTGCAGTTCTTTGCCCCGGCCACTGGCAACTTTAAGGATTACAAAAGTAATTAGTGCGGCCGAAATACCATTGCCGACATTAAAGGTAAAAATGGTAAGGGCAATACATAAGAATGCGGGCAAATATTCGCTAATATCTGTATAGTCGATATTGCGCATGCCCATCAGCATACTCATACCTACCAGAACTAGTACCGGTGCTGTGGCGGCGGCGGGAATCATTAATGCGATAGGAGTAATAAACAATGTTAATAAGAAGAGCAGGGCGGTAGTTACTGCAGTAAGGCCGGTTCGTCCGCCTGCCTCAACACCGGAGGCTGATTCTAAATAAGTTAGTATAATGGGAATGGAGAAAAACGAACCCAGCGTTGCGGCAACAGAGTCAACATGGAAAACCTTATCAATTTCGGGTAAGTTGCCTTTCTCGTCTAAGAAGCCTGCTTTTCCGCCAACTCCTAAGGCTGTTCCCAGACTGGAGAAAAAGTCTGGAATGAAAAATGCAAAAAAATAAGGAAGATACTTAATATCTAAGGCATCCAATATTCGCAGTTTAAACGATATTTCCGAAATGCCGACAGGAAAACTAAACATGGTAGCCGGTAGTTTGGTGATGCCTAACGGGATACCAATCAAGGTAGTGAGTAATATGGCAATTAACGCTCCACCCCGCACTTTTCTTGCTTCTAATATCAGGAGGATGACAAAGCCGATAACTGCAAGAATTACAACCGGGTTGGTTAAATTGCCGAAATCCAGCGAGTTTTTATTGGCATTAGCCACAATGATTTTAGCATTACGGAAGCCAAGCAGGCAGATAAACAAACCGACGCCAGCGCTAATTGATATTTTTATACTTTTAGGGATGATTTTGACAATTAAATCCCGGACGCCTAATATCGTAACGATAATAAATGCCATACCGCTGATAAATACGATGCCGGCAGCTACTTCCCAAGGAATTTGCTGGCCTTTTACAAGGGTAATTGAAAAAATTGCGACACTGCCTAACCCTGGCGCCAAGGCAAACGGCCGGTTAGTGTAGATTCCCATAGCCGCTGATGACAGGAAGATCATCAGTATCATGGCGGTTAGAACCGGGCCGGTAGGTAATCCGGCTTCTTGCATTATCTTTGGGATAACAGCTAATGTATAGGCCATTGTTGCGAATGTTGTCAGGCCTGCGATGATTTCTGTTTTAACATCAGTACTATTTTGTTGTAGGCGGAATCTTCTGTCCAAGTGATAGGTTAGGCCTGTTGAAGTATTATTCATCGTGTAGTCCTCCTTTTTTGAGTATAAGTTGATAATTAGCAAGTTTCGTGCCAGTTAGCCAGCACTATAGAAGCCTATAAAACCAGGGATTTTGTTGCACAGAAAGTTAGTATTAATGGGATAAAAATAGAATTAATCCATTTTTTATCCCATTAATTGATGCGCATATGCTAAAATAATAGTAAAGGGAGGGGAATTGTGAAAAAGAAAATAACATTATTGGCATTAAATGAAGAAATTGCTCCAATGTTTAAAGAAGAAATGATAGAAATATTTGCTGATCTGCTTGAAATTGACTATGTTTACCCTTCTGATAAACCAATACAGCCAATCTATGATACAGATCTTATCTTATGCCATGATCCCGAAATTTTAGTCAAGATGATGCCATATATAAAATGTGATGCGCCGACATTAATGATGAAAAGAACAATTTCGCAGGAAGCGTTAGACAGACTGCAGCAGCTTAAAGCCGGTAAAAAAGCATTGGTCGTTAGTGTCAACGATTATGCAACAGTGGAAACGCTAACGACTATTTATCAATTAGGTGTCACTCAACTACTTTTGTATCCTTTTTATCAGGGAATGGAAAATTATCCGAAGGTAGACTATGTTATTGCTCCCCGCGATTACGATTTTATCCCTAATCGGCAGGCCGAATTAATCATCATCGGTAAACGAGTGTTTGACATTTCTACAATTCTGGATATTATAGCTTTTTTAGAGGTTAATACCAGTAATGCTGAAAGAATTATTGCCAGATATTTAGCAAAGGTACCCACCTATTTGCAGGGAATCAAGCATATGCTGCAGGATAAACGGGTATTATACGCTACTTGGAAAACACTGCTGAATGAGTCAGGTAAAGCGATCATTATTGCTAATCAAAATAATGAAGTTATTTTCGCGAATAATAAAGTTTCTGATTTATTACATCTGCCGCGGCAAATTATTGCCGGTGACAAATTGGATCATATTGTAGCGAGATATCCGCAGTTAGAGATCTTATTGTCGGAGGAAAGTCATGATCATGAGCTAATTCACTATAAAGGCGTACAATTGGTGGTAACCATTAAAAAGAATGAATTTGATTGTATTGTCCACGGAAAAATTATCATGATTAGTTTATATAATGACATGCTTAAAATTCAGCAAGAGATTCACAATAAAATTGTGGGGAAAGGGTACTATTCAAAATATACTTTTGAAAACCTGATCGGCTGTCATCCCAAGCTGCTGGATGCCGTCAAGATATGCAAAAATATAGCCCAGTCCAGTTCTACGGTTTTGTTATCCGGCGAGAGCGGTACTGGTAAAGAGGTGTTTGCCGGCGCAATCCATAATTATTCGATGCGGGCTAATAAACCTTTTGTGGCGATAAATTGCGCGACTTTACCGGAAAACTTGCTGGAGTCGGAGTTATTTGGGTATGAGGAAGGCGCATTTACCGGAGCGAAGAAAGGCGGAAAGATAGGCTTATTTGAAATGGCTAATAAGGGAACGCTGTTCTTGGATGAAATCGGGGAAATGCCGTTAAGTATCCAAGCTCGGTTTCTCAGAGTTTTGCAGGAAAAAGAAATTATCCGGGTTGGCGGCGATTCTATTATAAAAGTAGATATTAGGATCATTGCAGCAACTAACCAGGACTTATGGCAAATGGTGACTGAGGGCAATTTCCGCAAAGACTTGTTTTTCCGGCTTAATGTTTTTCAAATATCTGTTCCCCCCTTACGGGAAAGGCTTTCCGACATTCCTTTGCTGGTTGAACACTTTTTACAAAACTTTCATAGTACCTTTACCATTGCCCAAGATTTTAGGCTGTTTTGGCAAAAGTATGATTGGCCGGGAAATATACGTGAATTACAAAATGTTTTGGAATATATGGTGACGACTGCCGCGGGTGAATTATCGTTTGCAAACCTTCCACGGTATCTAATACGAGAAGAGTTAATAGGGGGATTTAAGGGGGCCGATGAGTCTGTTTCCCGGGAAATACTATTGCTGAAATTGTTAAAACAGGAGCAGGAAAGTGGACGCAATACCGGCCGACGCAGTCTCTGCCAAGCTTTTAACAAAGTATATTTTGCGGCTTCTGAAGCTGATATTCGCGACAGTCTCACCCTATTGCGCCAAAATGGCTATATTATGATTCACCGGGGGCGGCGCGGCTGTGAGATAACTGCGGAAGGTGAAAAGCTTCTATAATTCTTAAGCATCATGGAAAAGTATAAACTCATCTGATAAGAATTGAACCTCCTGCTAAATGTGCAATTTAGCAGGAGGTTCATTATTATTTGGTATTACATTCGCCAAGCAGCAGCGGGTTTCATGTTATTTGCTATTTCAAGCACCTAGGAGTGAATTTACATATTGTCTTATTTCCCCAAGGATAAGACAGGTTAATCATATACTCTGCCAGGGCCTGCAATTTCTCTTATTTCTTAGCCAAACCATGGCCGTTAGTAGGGATACAAGGCCTAATAGACCGGCTCCGGCAGCCATAACAGTAGAAACGCCAAAGTTTTGTTTAAGGAAGCTTGACAGCAGGAAGGATATAATACCGCCCGCCGAGCCGGCGGCCAGAAAGAAAGATGTCATTCGTGGCGAAGGCCGGGTGGTCTGAAAAGTTCCGAACGACACAAGAGTGGGGTAGAGTCCCGCGTAGCTCATTCCCAGCAAGGTGATCAGCGCCATGGCCTGATAAGTCGTTCTTGCCCATTGCAGGGCGGCAAAAGCGCTACAGGCGATTAAGGAACTGATGATTATATAATGAGCTAGCTGAACTTTCGCCAGGATGAATCTACCGGCTAACCGTCCTGCAGTTACGCAGCCCCAGAAAATAGAGAGGCAGGTGCTCGCCAGAACGACGCTTATCCCTAGTCGCTCCATTAGGTATTGAATAATCCAATAGTTTAGGATAAATTCCGAAATCATGTAGCAGAACACGGCCAAGCCGGCTACGTAAACATTAATGCTCCAGGTGGCGGCGGTTTCAGTACTCTGTATCTTCTTCGGTTCAAAAATTTCAAAGGAGCTGGTAAAGGTACCTAGTATTATTACCAACAGCATGGTTACTACACCCAGGTAAATTCCCTGCCAATTAACGCCCCGGTCTATTGCCAAACCAGCCAAGAGGGGGCCAATAATTGAACCAATTGAAAAGAAAAAAGTAATAATTATAGTTCTTCCCGCTCGGGCTTTTTCGTCACACAGGAGCATGGTAAGGTGGAAGGATGTGGGCAGCAAAACCCCCATTCCAAAACCAAAGAGGAAGAGAAATGCCGAAAAAATGCTAAGAGTTGGCGCATTGATAGCACAAATCATTGCGATAACCGCCAAGCCACAGTTAGCCCGCAGTAACCGGCGGACGCCCACTCGCTCCATCAGCCAACCGTTGCCGAGAACGGCGCTGCTGTAGGCAACGGAAAACAACGTGAAGCAATAACTGACAATATAAGTTTCCACGGCAAAAGTAGTTGCAATGTATTTATTGACTAAACCGGCAATACTAAATGTTACGCCTATAGTTAGTATCATGAAATAAATGATTGAATTCATGAACATGATGTTGTGTTGAGGCATATCAATCACTCCTGG
>CAZCEN010000125.1:0-9363 GCA_964497205.1 uncultured Sporomusaceae bacterium | reverse complement strand
CCCGCTTCTAAAAGCGGGAGTAAGAGCGGCTAAGCTCCTGGATAAGGGCGACTAAGAGATTTTATGGCATAGTTCTTGCTACAATTATAATATAACCGCTGCTATTATAGCGGCGGAACACTCGATAAGGTACAAGCTCAATAAAGCTAAAACTATCGCTGCATTTAACAGGAAGGAGCGCAAAACGATGAAAGAAAGATGTGTTTCAGGAAAAAAATTGCAGTATTTGCAGTACCCGGAAGGTGAACAAGCTGGCATACGAGAATCTAAATTATATAATGTGCCGCTTACCATGGCACAGGGGTGGATAGTATGAAACCGCTAATTGTAATAAAAGGTGCCGGTGATTTGGCGACAGGTATTGCTCACCGGTTGTTTCGCAGCGGTTTCCGGATTATTATGACCGATTTGCCTCAGCCAACCGTCGTTCGGCGGACAGTGGCTTTTGCGGAAGCCATATTCACCGGATCAATGATTGTGGAAGGGGTAACGGCAGTAAAAACAGAACTCACCCAGGCTATCGATGTGGTTCAACAAGGTAAAATTGCCGTAGTAGTAGACGAACAGGCCGCGGTGGTCGGGATCTATAAGCCATGGGGAGTGGTTGATGCCATTTTAGCCAAGCGGAATTTGGGCACTACCATCGGGGATGCTCCTGTTGTCGTCGGTGTAGGGCCTGGATTTATTGCCGGAACCGATGTACACGCCGTTGTGGAAACTAAGCGCGGCCACTATCTGGGGAAAGTTATTACCAGTGGAGCCGCTATACCGAACACCGGCATTCCCGGCGATGTTGGCGGTTATACTTACGAACGGGTTTTACGGGCTCCTGGTAGCGGCATTTTCCAGACAGTGGGCCAAATTGGCAGGCAGGTAGCGGCTGGTGAGATTGTTGCAAGGGTAAACGGGGTACCTGTGCAGGCTACAATTTCAGGTGTACTGCGGGGGCTGTTACGGGATGGCTTGACCGTTACGCCGGGGATGAAAGTCGGCGATATTGATCCGCGCTGTGTACCAGACCATTGTTTTACCATATCGGATAAAGCGCGGGCTGTGGGCGGCGGAGTACTGGAGGCTATTCTCCTCATAGGCAGCCGGCTGGAAGTACGGATATTTTAAAACTCTGGTTATGGTAGGCTTGGTGCAATAATATTACAGTAAAGGCAAGTGGATTGCGAAAGATGAAAAAATCAATTTTGCAAGAAATACAGGATGCTGTTGTTCAATATGCCAAAATTATTGCCCATGTTATCCGGGTTGATGTTGAGATTGTGGATGCAAATTTATATCGTATTGTTGGTACCGGTGTTTATGATACCGGCATTAACGAGGATATGTCCCGGGAGGGGTTTGTCTATAAGCATGTACTGGCCACCGGCAAGCCCCAATTTATTGAAGAACCCGGCAAACATGAACTATGTAACATCTGTCCTAAACAAGGTTGTTGTGATGAAAAACTGGAGTTATGCACGCCTATCCTGTTAGGCAATGAAATCATCGGGGTTATCGGCCTGATTTGCTTTGAAGAGGCCCAGAAGAAACAACTACTGCAGGATTTGAGTTTTTATCAGTTGTTTCTAGAGCAGATTGCTGACTTTATTAGTGCTAAGGCCTATGAACGGCGGGAAAGCGAGCGCAATCAGCGCATGATGGAAGTCTTATTCCAGGTCATTAATAATGTGGATAAGGGGGTATTGCTGCTAGACAAGAGCAGCCAGATTGTCCAAATTAATGACAGTGCCATCAAGCAGCTCCAGCTTACTGAAAATTGTATGGGAAAACCGGTATCGATCGTAGCTACAAGTGACTCGATGCTCGGTGTAGAAGAGTATAAGGTAACTATTAATAATACTACCTATTTTCTTATGGGGGACTTATTCTCTGTATCTTCAGGGCTGTCTTCCTATGAGCGGATTTTTATTTTTAATGAGATAAAGAATGTAAAATCAGGTATTTATGATTTAACCAAAGTGGCAATACCAGTCACTTTAGATAATATTGTGGGCTGTGCGCCGGTTACCCAGCAGCTTAAAGCCAAGTTAAGCAAAATTGCCGACTCTAATTCTACCGTCCTTATTACCGGGGAAAGTGGCACAGGTAAAGAGGTTGTTGCCAGAGCTATCCATGCTGCCGGCAACCGGAGTGAACGGCCGTTTATTGGTATTAACTGTGCTGCGATTCCTGATACACTGCTGGAGAGTGAGCTGTTTGGGTATGTTAAGGGTGCATTTTCCGGAGCTGATCCCCGCGGCAAAATCGGTAAGTTTGAACTAGCCAACAAGGGCGTAATTTTTTTAGACGAAATTGGTGATATGCCTTTGTACCTGCAGGTCAAACTGTTAAGAGTGCTGCAGGAGCGCAAGCTTGTGCGCATTGGCTCTAACCAGCTGCTTTCCCTTGATGTTCGTGTTATTGCTGCTACGAACAAAGATTTAAAAGAGCTTATCAAGGAAAAGAAATTCCGGGAAGATTTATATTATCGCTTGAATGTAATTCCTCTTGAGGTGCCGCCACTGCGTAATCGGGTTGAGGATATTGATCTCTTGGTCAACTCTATGATGGAGAAATATGGCGGTTTGTTCCGGAAAAAAATCCGTGGCATTGACCAGGATACTATGAATTTATTAAAGCAATATAATTGGCCGGGAAACATACGCGAACTGGAAAATACCGTAGAGTTTATGATTAATATGGCTGATGCCGATGGCTGGCTGACGCGGGATACGCTGCCACGAAGCTTTTTTGACAACAAGGCGGTTTTGGCGGATGAGCAGCAGAAAGGTTACATAAAGCCGTTGCGCCAAATCGAGCAGGATTACATACTGAAAGTGGTTCAACAATTTGACGACACTACTCAGGGAAAGCTAACGGCTGCCAAGCATCTGGAAATTGGTATTGCTACTTTGTACCGGAAGCTGCGTGAAAAAGAGGACGAGCAGAATAAGTCGAACGCTGTTGCTGATAGAAACTAAGGAATGAAAACATCCTTTCTACTTTTTTAACATAAAAAGCAGAAAGGATGTTTTTTTATCCTGTAGGAAAGCATAACTTTCCGCCTGGATAAGGGCAACATCGGCTTCTGCTTTCGCCAAAGGCTCGGCACAAGTCGTGTTTTCTTTATCATTATGATAACACGACAGCAGATTTTTTGTGGACGAGGGCTGAGTGAGTACACAGTGTTGTAAGGAACAGACCAAATGGGAGCTAAAACCAGAAGGGTTTCTTATCAAAATGATAAGTTTTATCATTTTGATAAGAAATATAAGTAGGTTTAATGGTTTTAATGAACAGATTTTTTAGAATTTTGTAGAAAAAAAGAGGATTGGCATAAATGGCTTTATGTGATTTTACGGGAGTTGTGCGCTGATTTGCCTAATTTAAAAAAAGACCATATTTCTATTATTACTTATATTGGCATGCTTATTGCAAAAGTAATTAAACAAGAAAGAACACAAAAATCAGAAACGAGGTACTAGAAATGGAGCAACAAATAAAATGGGTCAAAAATCAAATGAACGAAAAAAGCCAAAAGGTTTCGATTAACTTCCTAAGCTTTTCTGAAATTAACAAGGTAAGAGAATTCCACAAGAGTTTTCCCGAATATAGTACAACTCCGCTGCAGCAATTAGATGATTTGGCTGCACGACTGGGTGTAGCCGGGGTATATGTCAAAGACGAGTCTTACCGGTTCGGTTTAAATGCTTTTAAGGTGCTTGGCGGCTCGTTCGCCATGGCTAAGTATCTGGCACAGAGCTTAGGTAAAGACATAAGCGAACTGGATTATAAACGACTGACTTCTGAGGAAATTCGTAAACAGCTGGGGGAAATCACTTTTACCACTGCTACTGACGGCAATCATGGCCGGGGGGTTGCCTGGACAGCAAACCGCTTAAAGCAAAAGTCGGTTGTATATATGCCAAAAGGTTCTTCTGAAACCAGGCTGAAAAATATTCAGGCCGAAGGCGCAACCGCTTCGATTACCGACCTCAACTATGATGATGCTGTCCGTTTGGCTACTGAAAATGCAAATAAGTTTGGTTGGGTTGTTGTACAAGATACGGCCTGGGAGGGCTATGAAGAAATTCCTACCTGGATTATGCAAGGGTATGGCACTATGGCTTTGGAAGCTTTGGAACAGCTTAAAGCGAAGGGTGTGCAAAAGCCTACCCATGTGTTTGTGCAGGCAGGGGTTGGTTCGTTAGCCGGTGCGGTCCAGGGTTTCTTTGCCTCAGCTTGTCCGGACAATACGCCGGTAACGGTAATCGTTGAGTCAGATCAGGCTGACTGCTTATACCAATCCGCTTTGGCTAATGATGGCGAGCCAAGAATTGTTAGCGGCGAGTTAGCGACCATCATGGCAGGTTTAGCATGTGGTGAGCCCAATGTCATTGGCTGGAACGTACTGCGTGATTATAGCGATATGTTTGTTTCCTGTCCTGACTGGGTGGCCGCCAAAGGTATGAGGGTACTGGGAAATCCTGTAGGCAAAGATAACCGGGTAATTTCCGGGGAATCGGGTGCTGTTACTGCCGGTCTTTTAACCGAGTTAATGACTAATCCGGATATGGCTGAGGCCAAAGCCAAGCTGGGGCTGGATGAAAACTCGAGAGTTCTTTTGTTTAGCACCGAAGGAGATACCGATCCGGTTAAATATCGCAGCATAACCTGGGATGGTGAGTGTCCTACACCAGCGCGCCGTTAAATATACTGTTAGGAACGGGTGACCGGAATTTGAATTAAATCACAAACGGGGAGTGGGGAGCATGTTACTTGTAGGAAACGGTACTGTTATTACGAGAGACGCAGGATTGCCCTATTTAGACAATGGCTGTGTGGCTATTAAAGAGAACGTCATCGTCGAAGTGGGAGAAACCCAAAGCATACGTAAAAAATATCCGGCTGCTGCGTTTATGGATGCTAAAGGCCAGGTAATTATGCCAGGCATGATCAATACCCATATGCACCTATACAGCACCTTTGCCAGGGGAATGGCACTCAAGGATGCTCCTCCCCAAAATTTTGTTGAGATTTTAGAAAGATTATGGTGGCGGCTGGATAAGGCGCTGACTTTAGAAGATGTATATTACAGTGCTTTGCCGGTCTTGATTGATTGTGTCAAAAACGGCACAACTACTATTTTTGACCATCATGCCAGCCCGGGCGTTGTTAGGGACAGTTTGTTTATTTTGGCTAAGGCAGCTAAGGCGGCCGGGGTGCGCGGCAGTTTCTGCTATGAGGTATCCGACCGGGATGGCGAAGGCGTAATGCGTGAAGGCATCCGGGAAAATGTTGAGTTTATCAAACACGCTAACAACGATCAGGATGAAATGATTCGTGGCATGTTTGGGTTGCATGCTTCTATGACCCTGAGTGATAAAACTCTTGCTGCCTGTGCTGAGGCTAACGCCGTCACAGGAGCCGGCTTTCATGTGCATACAGCCGAAGCCGCCTCTGACCTGGAAGCCGGTTTGCGGCAGTATGGAAAATCACCGGTAGAACGGTTTGTTTCGCATAATATGTACGGCCCTAAATCAATTGCCGTACATTGTGTGCATGTAACAGAGAGAGATAAGGAGCTGCTTAAGGAAACCGGGGTTAATGTTGTCCACAACCCGGAATCCAATATGGGAAATGCAGTAGGCTGCTCACCGGTACTTGATTTGATGAGCCGTGGTATCAGAGTAGGATTGGGTACTGACGGCTATACCAGTGATATGTTCGAATCGTATAAGGTGGCAAACATTTTACACAAACACCATAATGCCAGTCCCAGTGTTGCCTGGGCGGAAGCGCCGACAATGCTGTTTGCCAATAACGCCGGTATTGCGGCGGAACACTTCTCTCGCCCGCTTGGCCGGTTAGCTGCCGGCTGCTATGCCGATGTTATTGTAGTTGATTACTGCCCGCCAACATCATTAACCAAGGATAACGCCGATGGACACATTCTGTTTGGTATGTCTGGCCGCAGCGTAGTCAGTACCATTATTAACGGCAAGGTTGTTATGGAAAACCGTCAACTCACAGGTATTGACGAGCGGGAAGTGTGCGAAAAAGCCCGTCAGCTCAGCCGTAAGCTATGGGAGCGTTTTTAAATAAAGCAGGGAGAACGATGCTTTATGACAACAATGCTGATAAAAAATGCCAAGGCAATTGTCACTTTAGATAAAGATGACAGCGTATTAGAGAACCAAAATATCCTGGTATGTGATAACCGGATTGAGTACATTGGCTCAGGATGCCCGGCAGCTGAAGAAACGATTGATGCCTCGGGAATGTATGTATATCCCGGTCTAATTAACACCCACCATCATTTGTACCAAACCTTTACCCGCAATTTGCCGCAAGTGCAAAATATGGAACTGTTCCCTTGGTTATGTACTTTATATGAAATATGGCGGGGCTTGACTCCCGAGATTATCTATTACAGCTCATTAGCAGGCATGGGCGAGCTTTTGAAATATGGCTGCACCACGTGTTTTGATCATCACTATGTATTTCCCAAAATCAATTCCGAGCAGTTCATTGATCAGCAATTTGCAGCCGCCAGCCAGTTGGGTATCCGGTTTCACGCTTCCCGGGGGAGTATGTCCAGAGGTAAAAGCAGCGGCGGATTGCCGCCGGATGATTTAGTCCAGACAGTAGATGAAGTTCTTACGGACAGTGAGCGGTTGATTGACAAGTACCATGATAACAGTAAGTATTCCATGCGCCAAGTAGCACTTGCGCCCTGCTCGCCGTTCAGTGTTACCAGTGATTTAATGAAAGAAACGGCAATCCTGGCCAGGGCTAAAAAAGTTCGGCTGCATACCCATCTGGCTGAAACTAAAGACGAAGAAGAATACTGCCTCAGGTTATTTGATTTAAGGCCGCTTGCGTATATGGAAAGTCTCGGCTGGGTTGGTGATGATGTCTGGTACGCCCATGGCATTCATTTTAATGAAGACGAACTGCATTTGCTGGCGGCAACGCAGACCGGTGTGGCGCATTGCCCTGTTTCTAATCAGAAGCTGTCTTCCGGTGTGGCACAGATTCCCCGGATGCTGGAACTCGGAGTGCCTGTCGGTTTGGCGGTAGACGGCAGCGCCAGCAATGATGGTTCTAACCTGTTAGGCGAAATCCGGACGGCTTTCTTACTGCACCGGCTTGCGGCAAGTTCTAAGGCACCAACCGGTTATGATATTCTGAAACTGGCCACAACCGGCAGCGCCAAAGTACTGGGACGCAAAGATATTGGCAGTCTGGAAGCCGGTAAAGCCGCCGACTTATTTATGATAAATGTTAATACCCTGGAATATGTCGGCACTCATTTTGATCCCAAGTCTCTATTGGGAACCGTTGGCGTATCCCGGCCGGCAGCCTATACCATTGTTAATGGTCGAGTGGTTGTGAAAGACGGCAAGCTTTGTACGATTGATGAAGAAAAAGTTACCGCTCACGCTAATGCGTTGGTAGATAAACTGAATGCCTAGGAAACTCAATTCGATGTAGGTCCGGCTGGTTGTGCACTTTTGAACGGAAAGGAGAGAAAAGAATGAGTGTAGGCAAAAGTTTTCCGCGCGTTGACGGCATGGTCAAGGTAACAGGCAAAGCCCAGTATGTTGATGACATATATGAAAGAAATATGCTTCATGCCAAGGTTTTTCGCAGTACCATTGCCAACGGCTGGGTTAAAAAAATTGATATAAGCAAGGCCAAGGCCCTGCCGGGTGTGGAAGCTGTCGTAACTTACCAGGATGTTCCTAAACACACTTTTCCCACGGCGGGACATCCCTATAGTAAAGATCCGGCACACCAGGATGTGGCAGACCGCAATCTGCTGACCCAGCGGGTGCGGCTGTACGGTGATGAAATCGCTGCCGTTATCGCTGTTGATGAGCTGACAGCCGAAAAGGCTGTACGGCTGATTGAAGCGGAATACGAAGAATATGCTCCGATTTTAACGGCAGAGGATGCTCTGACAGAGGGCGCAGTCGAAATCCATGAGGGAACAAAAAACATTGTTGGTCATGACAACTACAAACTGGGAGATGTTGAAGCCGCTTTTAGCCAAGCTGACTTTATATTTGAAGATAAGTTTATACGAAAGAGGAATGTGTTCTTCTTGCTCTGGCTCATATTTTATAAGATCAACCGTTTTAATTAGCTCTTCCAAGTTCATAGAGAATTGTCTAATTACTTTACATGCTTCACATAATGCATCTGCTAAAGTTTTGATATCAATCATTCCCCTCACCCCTTATCTTCCTTTAACAACAAATAAGACACCGTCAAGATAACGGCAGCGCCTATGATGATTGCTATTGTTTTAATCATTATGTTTAATATTCTTGCCTTCTACACCTTGTGACTGGCGTTTACGAGTACGTTCATTCAACCATAAGCGAGCTTCTTCTAATTTAGTGATAGCAAGTGCATTCTCACGACAAGGGAATCCGCCTTTCTGAAATCCTTGTAATCTATTCACCAGTACATCAATAACTTCTTCAATTTGAGCACCATTCACCCCATTTTCTTGAATTGGTCCTTCTTGAAATTTAATATTAATAAAATCCATCATTAATCATCCTCCTATTCAAATGTCCATTTTGTTCTAATATGCGGGTAAGGATTTGCACCTTACATAATGAGTAGTTCAGTCACTCATCTTGTGCGAGCTGTCGAAAGCCCCACTTCCCCTGCCACTAGCGTTTACCTGTTCCGCCACCGCATGAATGTAATTTCTATATAACAAAGAAAAAACCGCTACGATTAAGTAACGGTTTGCTTATAAAAATATTTAAGGGGATGGGAGAAATTCACATTCAAACAAAGGGGAATTTGTATATGAAGTGAATTTTGAGACATAAGTCTCTTTTCAACCGGAACGAGTTATATGTTCCCATGGAGGAATTAGATCGGTAACTGTTTCCGGCTCAAAAGAGAGCTATGGGTACTCTCTTGCTTTTCTAAACGTGATTAATTCGTATCAAGTAATTTGTATCAAGGAGCATCATTTCTTCCGACTCCTTGTTTGAACCAATACATTTTCAGAGGGACGGACGAGGGACCGCTGTATTGGCTCAAACAAAGAGCGAAGCTCTCTGTTCGTTTTAGAAGAACTAATAACCTTAACTTACGTACATGTTGGAAAGTGCGGTACATTCAATCATACCAACCACCGTCTTTCATTTGTTAATACATAATTCATCAAAATAGAGGAAAATGTTTGCAGCATCTTCCATTCGAACATGTTCCGTTCAGATTAATTTTTACAGCCTATAAACATAGAATTGGGGAACTATGCTTAATGAGAAGTAAAAATAGTTTTGGAGGACTCTTACCACCTTGCCCCGCAACAGATTCCATCGCAACAAAGTGCACTGC
>CAZCEN010000124.1:0-9427 GCA_964497205.1 uncultured Sporomusaceae bacterium | reverse complement strand
AATCAGGGCAGTATCCAGGTCAATCAGTTGTATATGGCGCGTGGACCTTATAAAGCTAGTGCCTACGGTGTTGTTCCGCTAAAAGCGTTAAACAGGCAAGGCCGTAGTCAGGCCGATATTACTGACAGGATGGATTTAAAGGTGCGTCTTGATCATGCTGATTTAAGCATACTGCCTATGCTTACGCAGGAAGTTGCCTGGGCTTCAGGGCCAACTGCCGGTGAAATAACCATAGGCGGCACTTTGGCACAGCCAACACTCAACGGTCGTGTGTCGGTAACCAAGGGGGCTATCAAACTGAAAGCACTTTCAGAACCTATTCAAAATGTAGGGGTTGATATTCAGTTTGAAGATGATAAAATAAATATAAATACTTTTAGTGGCGAAATGGGCGGCGGCTCGTATGCCGTAGCCGGGTCGGCCAGACTGAATGGTTTGGCACTTGACGAATATAATATAGCGCTTACACTGAAGCATTTAGGTGTTAAACACAAATACTTTACAGGACCGCTTGATGGTGTGCTATCATTAACAAGTGTGAATGGCAAACCGCATTTATCCGGGAAGCTGACTGTCGAAGATGCAACTGTCAATATTCCGGCAGTGCCTGACAGCGGTAACTTTAGCTTGGATGCCGGGCTTGATGTGGAACTGGTTGTTGGCAATAAAGTTAGAATGTATAATCCTTACCTGTATGATTTCCGGGCCGAGGGCAAGGTGAAGTTTTCCGGAACTTTGCAGAGGCCATCAGCATCAGGTCGCATAGAAGCACGGCGCGGCACGGTAAAGTATCTGACAAATCTATTTACCATTGAAAGTGCCAGTGCGGAATTTACCCAATACAATTCCATTGAACCGATAATTAAACTAAAGGCTAAAACCAGGCTGGATCAAATGACTGTTTATTTAGATATTCATGGCCCGGTAACGGCTATGAATATGAAGCTGACGTCACAGCCGGCAATGAGTCAGGAAGAAATCATGTCTATTTTGACTTTGCGCAGCAGTTATTTCTCTGATAATAGCCACCAGACTCGCGACAGCGTCTTAGGGCGTGACGAGTTAATTAGTCTATTGGATGCTGGCTTACAGATGCGGTTTATTGCCGAAGTGGAAAACACCATGCAAAAAGCACTTGGTGTGGACAGATTCCGGTTGGTTAAATCTTCAATATTCGATACCGATCGCAAGAAAAGAGCCAGTGAGGATCAGCCGAGTGGCCAGTTGCAAAGTTATAATCTGGAGATCAGCAAATATCTTACTGATAAACTTATGGTGAGTTATAGTATGGGGCTTGATCAAAAAGACAGCAGCATAAGTTTACAATATGAGTTGAATAATCGTATTTCGATCGGCGGTTCCTTTGGCGGCATCAAACGTGAATTGTATACAATAGAGACTCGATTTAATTTTTAAAAGGGATGGATACCATGTTTCTTAGTCAATACATGGCTGAACTGAAAAATGTCCGTACGCTGGCTCCGGCGGAAGAGGCGGTATTATGGCGGGGTTATAAAGAAGGATGCGATCTGGAATGCCGTCGCCGCCTTATTGAAAGCTATCAGCCGCTTGTTTTTAAAACTGCCATGCGCTGGCGGTTGCCTGAACCGGTAATGCTTGATTTGATTCAAGAAGGTACAGTGGGACTTATTGAAGCCGTTGAAAATTACGATCATACGCGTGGGGTGGCGTTTAGCCTGTTTGCTGTGCACCGGATCAAAGGCCGGATGCTTAATCACCTTAATTGTGAAGACGACGGCCTGGTGCATATTGATAGTCCCTACGACGAGAACCGCAGTCAGGCAACAATCGCCGATTTGCTTGTTGATACGAAGGCGGAAGTCATTACTCAGGTAGAACACAATTACCTTGTCGAACAGCTCAGAACCGCTATGGATCGTCTTCCGGCGAAGGAACAGCAGGTATTACACGGTGTGTATCTGAATGAATGTGAACCCAAAGAATTGGCAGCAAGTATGGAGCTAAGTATATCGCATATTTACCGTTTGCAGAAGCAAGGTATTCGTAGGTTACGGGGAATGATGTCCAAACTAATGGGCAACTGGTAGGCAACGAGCGATAAACGCCCACCTGCTTCGTTTCTCCTGCGGGTTGCTTGTTTGCGTACGAACCCAGTACGCGGCACTGCGCAATCCTCGTCGTGCCTCGCATCTGGACATTTCTCGCTCGTTGCGGATATTAAGGTAGCGTGTTTGGCAACACGCCGAGTATCAGTAAAAATAGAGGAAATGAGTCAAAAATACTCGAATTAACTACTATAAACGGGCTAATCTCAAAAATTGCCCGTTTTTGCATATTTGTCAATGACCAGAATCTGGCCTCTTCCCAGGATTATATTTAGTGTTATAATATAGGGGTGGTGAATATGGCGGATTGTAAACAAAATATTAACCGGCATTTGAATTCAGCCCAACAGTGGTTGTCTGAGGCCGAGGAAGCCTTTGATAAAGACAAGGATATTCGCGGTGAGCTTAACTTATTCTTAGCTCAGGCTGAACTAACACATGTCCGGGAAGTTAACCGCTCTCAACAGTGGCGCTACAAATATCCGCTGCTTAGGCATTGCTTGGCATTGGGCCTGGCATTCGCCGTAGCTGTCGGTGGTGTAGGAGTCAGTTACTGGTGGGGGGTTAGCCGCCATACAGTCCAGTCTGTAACAGGCACTAACCAAGCAGTCTCTCCAACGGAAACCAGTTCCAGGCAGGTAACTTTAGAGCCTAAGGCAGCCAGTCAGGCAGTCGCTCCGGTAGCAGCGCCGCCGGTTCCGGTTGCCAGCCAGTCTGTGACAGACCGGGAAGATCCTGGTTCCTATCAGCAGCCGGCAAAGGCCGCAAGGGTTTCAGAGCCAATTGCACAGACCAAACAAGTTTCTGAGGAAGACCCAAGTAAAGAGGTGCCGTTGACAACCGATGAGATTAACAAACTTATCAGGTCAGCCGGAAAATCGTTACGTGGACAATAACAAAAATAAATAGGAGGTAATAGATGAAGACCGATCTACGCTGCAAGATTTTTATAGTTGCCGCGCTCGTGTTGAGTATGGCTGCAGGCTTAGTCCTACCTGCTTATGCGGCTGATATCCAAGGCAAGACGGTTGCCGCCGTAACCGTTACCGGCATCAATAATGTGGATGAAGCTACCGTTAAAGGCGTGATTAAGCTCCAGCCGGGTGATACTTTGACTGCCGATAAGGTCAAGCAAGACATGCAGGCTATCCACGATCTAGGCTACTTCTTTGATGTTGTTGCCAATTTTGCTGAGGTACCTGAAGGTGTCAAAGTAATATACACCGTTATGGAAAATCCGCAGTTAAAGGACATTATTGTTAAAGGAAACACCAAAGTTTCCAGTGATAAAATTAAAGAACTGGTGACTGCCGGCAAGGGCAGCATCCTCAATACCCGGACCCTTAACACCAATGTGCGGGCCATTGAACAGTATTACCACGATCAAGGCTATATCCTGGCGAAAGTAAGTGATATAGCGATGAGCCCGGGCGGAGAATTGACACTGACGATTAGTGAAGGTTCTCTGGAAGGCATTGTTGTTAAAGGCAACGAAAAAACTAAAACCAATGTTATTACCCGCGAAATGAAAGTTAAACCAGGTGAAGCTTTTAACGTAAAAGACGCCAAACGCAGTATGCAAAAAGTGTACAACCTCGGTTACTTTGAAGACGTTAATATGAAACTGAATCCTGGTAAAGAGCCTAACGCTGTAGTACTGGAAACCAGTGTTGTTGAACAAAAGACAGGTATGTTTTCCATTGGCGGCGGCTATAGCAAAGCCGATGGTATGGTAGGTATTATTGAAGTCGGTGACAACAACTTCCGGGGTACCGGTGACAGGGTTAAACTTCACTGGGAATTTGGCGGTGTCGATAACAAAAACTATGAAGTAAGTTATACTCGTCCATGGCTCGACAGCAAGCAAACATCGTTAAGCTTCAGCTTTTACGACATGACAAATGAGTATACCGATTACTATGATGACACAAATAATAAAAAATCAACGTATGATAAAAACCGTAAAGGCTTTGATATTACGCTAGGTCGTCCGGCAGGTGAATATATTCATAACTATATCACCTTAAAAAATCGTAAGGACACCTATGAAGAATATAAAAGCGGACCTGAAAATTATTTAGATGCTGGTCACCAGCAATATCTCAAAGATAACTTTGGTGAGACTCGCAGTGTTACCTTAATGCGTGTGTTTGACTCACGTGATAACGTGTTTGCTCCGACAGAAGGAGCCCGTTACTCCTTGTCGGCTGAATTCGCCGGTAAGGCTTTAGGCGGCGACTTTAATTTCAATAAGTATACTGCCGAGGGTCGTAAATATTTCAAAGTAGGCTCTGATCATGTAATTGCCACTCGTCTTACTGTCGGTTATGCAGAAGGAAATATTTCCGATACAAACCGGTTTGAAGTCGGTGGTAGCGATACCCTCCGCGGTTATGAGGATGATCAGTTTAAAGGCGACAAAATGATTGCCGGTTCTGTTGAATACCGCTTCCCAGTCGTTAATAAGATTCAGGGGGTAGTCTTCACTGATATTGGTAATGCTTGGAAATCTAAAGGATATACTCTTAACGATCTTAAGTCAAGTGTCGGTGTTGGTATCCGAATGTCAACTCCGCTTGGCCCAGTACGCATCGACTATGCGAAAGGTGAAGAAGGCGGACGTACTCACTTCAGCTTTGGCGGTCAATTCTAACTTGAGATGATTCCAACTTTACGAGTCAGGCCAAGGCCTGACTCGTTTGCTAAAAGGAGGAGGTGGCGGGTTATTTTTGCTAAACGCTCGTATGTAAGCTGGGGCATTAGCTTAGTGATCTGTGTATTGCTATTGTGGCCGGCAACAACATACGCTTCAGGTGAAACGGTTGAAAAAGTTACGGTCAAAGTAATGGCTGCCGAGCCGCCGCCCGAAAGAATTGCCAAACGCATGAACACCAGTGTTGCCACGGTTGGCGAACAAATGCTGACAGGGCGGACACTGGAAGATGTCAAAAGAAATCAAGCAGGATATGAGAGACTTATTCGTGAAATATTTGACCGGGTTCTTGTCGGCTACTCAGTCGAAAATGTTATCATTACCCCTGGCGAAACAACGAATATTGTGGTGGCAATCACGCCCTGGGGGGATGTTGTTCGTGACGTTGCCCTGGAAATAGAGGTTAATGGATTGTCGCCGGAATTAACAGCGATAATCAAAAAGGATATAGGTAAAATAGATGATCAGGTAAGTAATGTTCTAGTCGGTTTACCTGTTGATGCGGTCGACTGGGCCGGTGGAGTATCCAAATCCGTCATCCGGGAAATGCTGGCCGATAAGTTGCCGGAGTTTCGCAGCAATTTAGAGATTACTACCGGACAGCATACCTTGGTAAAGGTATCGCTTATCCCCCAAGGGCCGCTTATTAACGACGTTAATCTGTCCTTACGCTCGCGTACCATTCCCAATATTCTTTTAAATGAAGCAAAACCTGCAGCTCAGGAAGCGGCAAATATGCTGCGTGGTTTACCGGTAGCTTTCGTGGAACGCCACAAAGATTATTTTACGAATAAAATAACTACTGCCGCCGCCAATCACCCTATATCCAAACAATACGGACTTACGCTTGAGCCGGTAATCAACCCGGGTTCAGAAACCAGTATTGTTTTAAATGCGGAAACGAATAAGTATAAAATTAGTCTGGAAGGTAGTTTGGATATTGGCCGTGATGAGGACAATGCGTTTGCCAAGCTGCATGTAGGCAAGGTTTTTAATAAACGTGACGAAGCCTTTATGGAAGTTAGGTTTATTCCTTCCAGCGTCTCTTGGAAGTTTGAACCTGGCTGGGCCCATAAATTTACAGAGACGACTTTTGCCGGCGTACGGTATAATTTGACCGACGACCAGAGCATTTTGTGGCTCAATCATTATGTGGGACCCAACTGGACGCTGCGATTGGAGCGTACTCCCGAAACTAACTATAATGAGTTTGGTGTAAGATACAAAATGCATGAATTCCTCAGCGCTGAGTATGTCATTACCAAGAAAGAAAATTGGCTCAGACTTGTAGCCAATCTGTAATGACCTTGTCGCCTGTTTCTATTGAAGAATAGAGGACTGCCTGTTATAATTGGTAGGTGAGGAGAAATTTATTGCCAATGGCAGAAAGAAGGTTAAAAATGTTTAAAGACAAAAAAATGGCAAAGATGGTTGCCATTGCTGTAGTTGCGGTATTTGTGCTAGGTGTATTTGGAATCGCTGTTTCGCAAAGCGGCACAGGGTATGCAGCTGCTGCGGGGACGGCATCTAATGTTGGCAAGGTAAATTATCAGCGTCTCTGGAATGAAAGCCCGGAAGTCGCTAAACTGACTGAAACCATGAAAAGTGAATATGCCCAAGCCCAAAAGGACTTTGAAGAAAAATCCAAGACTATGAACGACAAAGAAAAAGAAGCTTATGCCAATCAATTGCGTGAGCGTCTGACTTTAAAAGAGCAAGAACTCAAAGTGCCGGTATTAAGCAATATTGATGCTGCCGTTAAAGCGGTTGCTGATGCCAAGGGTCTTGCTGTAGTGCTTGACGTTAACAATATTGTTTATGGTGGACAGGACATCACCGACGATGTTGTCAAAAAAATTACCGGTAAGTAAGTCCGGTCTTTTAGTAAGCCGAGCCGATTTAGTCTGTGCTCGGCTTTGCTTACCTTAACGGAAATATAACTTGCTAAATAAAGACTCCTTTATGACGCAGAGAGCGTTGAGAACGAGTCGCTAGAAAGGGTGATTTGGTGTTTACATTACTACGACCAACACCAAGACGGTTTCTGGCAATCCTGGCTCTTGGCGCTGTCTTGTTGACAGGCTGCTCCCGTTCAACACCTGAAACCAAGCAGCCCGAAGTGCCGCAGATAGGCGTAATTAATATGGATAAAGCCATTCAGGCTCATCCCAAATACCAAGACTGGCAAAAGCTTAAACAACAGGCTGCTACTCTGAATCAGCGGCTAGCTGCTATGTCTGGTGCAGCAACGGCTGCCACGGACCAGCAATTGGCGGGAATGAATTTGACAGGTAGTGCCGTAGATGGCTTAAAATCAGCTGCCGAACAAGAATTTAACGCTAAAATGTCGGCAAAGCAACAAGAACTGCAAGGAAAATTAGCGGAAAAGGCCAACAAGGCTCACGAAGAACTTTCGACAAAGCTAAAGGCTTATGCGGAAGAGCTGGATAAAGAATATCAGCCGCAGATTTTTAACCTGCAGCTAAAGCTGCAAACAGTGCAACTGGGCGAAAAAGAAGCTGCCGAAGTCAAAAAAAAGCTGGATGACGTAAAAGCCGAGCAAGAGGGCAAAGTGGCTGCGCGCGAAAAAGAGTTAGCGCAAAATATGGATGATACTCTTGCGCCGCAAAGAGCAGCTATGGAACAGGAATTGGCTGCGTATGCAAAACAATTGGATGCGGAGTTGAGTAATAAACTAAATGCGCAATCTGCTGACTTAGTCGGAAAGGTTGCTGAATCGGCTCAATCTCCGGCAATGGTACCAACTGCAGCGGATGGCCTTGACCTTGAACAGCAGCTTCAGATGAAACAACAGGAAATTAATGTTCTGGAAGACCATATTCTGGACGATATCCGTGACAAAGCAGCTAAAGTAGCGTCTGAACGACAGCTGGATGCGGTACTGACAGGCTACAAGGTGAATATTAGTGCCGTAGATATTACCGATGCGGTTATTGCTGCGGTTAAGAAATAAAATGCTTGCATATACTATGAATGCAATGTTAAGGAACCCCAAGCGAGTGGCTGTTTTGCTTTAACAGTTAGCTTAGGGGGTTACGAAGGATGGAGGATTCGTGATGAACAAACAAGTTAGAGTGGCATTAGTGGTGGTACTGGTTTTCGTGGCCGGTTTAGCACTGGCCGGCTGTAACGCTGGTCAGGCAACCGTGGGAGTACTTGACGTAAACAAAGTTATGTCCGATAGTCCTAAAGTGAAGGGGTTCCAGGATCAGCTTAATGCCAAAGGCAAAGAGTTGAGCGATCAGCTGGAAAAAGACAAACCGAGTATTTCTGCTGAAGAATTCCAAAAACGCCAGGAAGCGGCTTATGGCGAGTTCCTCAAAACCAAGCAAGACTTAGAGAGCCAAATTGACACTACTATCAAACAGGCGATTGAACAAGTAAGTAAAGATAAAAAGTTAAGTGTAGTACTGTATAAAAACAGTGTAGCTCAGGGCGGTACTGATATTACCGATGAAGTCATTAAGAAAATGCAATAATCAGGAGGCATCTGGTGAAAAAGACATTAGCTGAGATTGCCGCCTTGATTAATGGTACAATTATTGGTTCCGCTGAACTAAACATAACCGGCATAACAAATATTGATGATGCCGGTCCGGGCGATATTACCTTTGCCGTGCCGCCTCACATAGAGAAAGCGGCCAAATGTACTGCAGCGGCTGTAGTTATTCCCGACACTGTCGAAGAGTTTCCTAAGCCGGCTATCCGGGTGGCTAATCCCCGGATGGCCTTTACCACTTTGTTGGCCTTATTTACACCTAAGCCTGATATTAAACCAGGTGTTAATGAAACGGCCGTAGTAGGCGCAAATGTAAAACTAGGGACAAATGTTGCCGTTATGGCGCACGTAGTCATTGACGACAATGCTGTAATTGGCGATAATACGATTCTCTATCCTCATACCTACATTGGCCGGGATGTTGCGATTGGCAGCGACACCCTTATTTATCCCAATGTTACGATCCGTGAGAACTGCCAAATTGGCAACCGGGTTATTATACAAAGCGGCGCCGTTATTGGCAGCCATCAGAAAGTGCCACAGGTTGGCAACGTAGTTGTTGAAGATGATGTGGAAATTGGCGCTAACTCTTGTTTGGACAGGGCTACCACCGGCAGCACAGTGGTAAAGAGAGGCACCAAAATCGATAATTTTGTGCACCTGGCGCATAATGTAGTTGTTGGCGAAAACTGTTTTTTGGTTGCCCAGACGGGAATTGCCGGCAGCGCCAAAATCGGCAACAATGTAACTTTTGCCGGGCAATCGGGCAGCGCCGGCCATCTGACTATTGGCGATAATTGTGTATTCGCCGCCAGAACGGCACCCATTAACGACGTTCCGGCAAATTCATTTTACGCCGGTTTTCCGGCTCGTCCTCATAAAGAGTGGCTGCGTTCGGAAGCCGCCATTGGCCGTTTGCCTGAGTTAATTAAAAAGGTTAGAGAACTGGAGCGGCGGTTAGAAAAAATAGAACAGTAAAGAATGGAGACAAGAGGCATTAATCTCTTGTCTCTTTATTTTTGGTATACATAGTTATAGACTTATATTTCGATTGGTTCCAGGATTTACTTTCGCTAAAAAAGCAGGATTTTGTAATGATGTGGGGGA
>CAZCEN010000123.1:0-9529 GCA_964497205.1 uncultured Sporomusaceae bacterium | reverse complement strand
TATCGATTTCTCCGACACATCGCATTCCGTATTTGTTGAGATAAGCATAGATAGCGTCTTGGGTTTCCTGTCCACCATTAAACTTAAGCAGTTCATCCAAAAAGTGGTCACCTTTCCTAATTTCGTGATCACTTCATTTCATACCCTGTTCCATAACCTGTTAATAAACTCTTTCTATTAACCACTATCCACTTTGTACCTTAATAGAACCCCTCTGTTTACTCAAGTAAACAGAGGGGTTCTATTTATTATCGGAAGCAGTTTGCTCATTTTATTTTATAATAGATCCAAAACCTCTGTCTTGGTATATGGCCCCCCATGGCCGCCATAAAAAATGCTAGCATGCTGCAAAACCATTTGCAGACTGGCAAATAGCGCTTTTTCATTACTTGCAAAATAGGCTACACATGGTTCTCCGGTAAAAAAAGAAGGTACCAGCATATCCCCTACTATGGCATCTCCTGACTCAAGAATGATCGAAAGCGAACAATCCGTATGTCCCGGCGTATAGACTACTTTTCCCGCTACACCATAGGGGTGCAGGTCAAACGACGAATCCACGATTATGTCAGGATTCACTTTCTTAGTGCTCCTTGGCAAATTCTTCTTAATTATCTCAAACACACTTTTGCCTAGTTCATTTCTGGGTACAATAGCTGAATTGCCAGCAGTTTGTAAAGCATAAACAGCCTCTTTGTGGCACAGCACCGGTGCGCCGGTGATCTCCTTAAGTTCATTGGCGTACGCAAAATGATCCGCGTGCCCATGAGTAACTACAATTAAATTAATGTTCCGCGGATTAAAGTCCAATTCCCGGAATAATTCTTCATATATTTTTTTGTTGACATTAATTCCTGTATCAACAAGAATAGCGCCCTTATCTCTAACAAGCAGTGCGTTCGCAAAGCCTAATGGCAGTGTGGTAATTTTACTCATGTGCCTTTTTCCTCACGTCATTACTACAATATACATAGTCCTGCACGGCTAAGTCTACGTATCATAAAATACCATTAGCGTGTGCTTCCTCGGTCAAGCCAGCACGGAAATCCGGATGAGCTATTTGAATCAGCGCCTTAGCACGCTCCCGCAGACTTTTGCCCCTGAGGTTGGCAATCCCGTATTCGGTAACCACATAATGTACATCATTACGCGATGTAGATACGGCTGATCCCCGGTTGAGTTCGCAGCAAATGCGGGATATCTTGCCACCGGATGCCGTACTGGGTAAAGCAATAATTGATTTTCCTCCCGGTGAGCGACTGGCTCCCCGCACAAAATCTACTTGCCCGCCGATACCGCTAAATTGCCTGGCACCAATCATTTCTGCATTAACCTGCCCGATAATATCCACTTGCAAGGCAGAGTTAATACAAACCATATTTTCGTGCTCACCAATAACACAGGGATCATTAACATAATCTACCGGCAATAACTCCACATCGGAATTATTGTCAATAAAATCATATAATTTGCGGGTACCCATCAAAAAAGTCGCAACAAATTTACCCTGATTACTATTTTTCTTCTTGTTGGTAATTACGCCAGCCTCGGCCAATGTAACAACCCCATCGGAGAACATTTCCGAATGAATCCCCAGGTCTTTTTTATCTTTTAGGAACAGAAGCACCGCGTCAGGAATTGCGCCAATTCCCAGTTGCAATGTGGCTCCATCAGCTACCAGGCTGGCTACATTTTCACCAATCATTTTTTCCACTTCACCAATGGCCGGTGGCTTTAATTCAAAGATTGGCTCATCATTCTCAACAATAAAACTTAATTCATCCAAGTGAATTTTTGTGCCGCCGGTCCGCGGTAGTTTCCGATTCATCTGGGCAATAACGGTACTCGCACACTGCGCTGCCGCCATAGTATAATCGACAGATATCCCATAACTGCAATATCCTTCTTTATCCGGCGGAGTCACTTGAATTAACGCAACATCTACCGGTAATATTCCGTCGTTAAACAGCCGGGGAATCTCAGAAAAGAAACAAGGCGTGTAATCGGCCCGTTTTTCTTCCACGGCCTTTCGGGTCGAGGCACCGACAAACAACGCATTGTGCCGGAAGCTTGCCTCCATTCCCGGTTGAGCATATTGAGCCGATCCCATAGGTACCATGTGGACAATTTCCACGTCGCGCAATTCCGGCGCCCTGGCTACTAATGCCGCCAGCAGAGTAGCCGGTTCACCGCAAGCATGCCCGGTCACTACTCTGTCACCGGAGCGCACTTTTTGAAGGGCTTGCTCTGCCGTCACCAGTTTGTCGTGATACACAGCTCTCCAGTTATTCAAAATAATCCCTCACTTTTCCGCTTACCAGTCTGCCGAGTTGCTCCTTGCTTACTTCGATCGCGTCAATGGTATTAGCGGCAACTTCGACACCAGTAATACCGCTTTCACCATTACGACTGACACAATTTACCAAACAGCCACTTAAGTCGATGATAAAATCCGCATCCAAACTATTATAAACTATCTCATAGCCGTTTCCAGACAAATACTTTTTCACTTCTGCCGCGATCTGATCCCGGTCAATCCGGGAATTGCAGCCGCCACAAAATCTGATACTAATTCGTTTGGTCTTCATATACTTTTGTTCTTGCGAATAATCTTGATAGCTTCATTGAGTAATTCATCGCTTACCTGAAAGACAGGCACAACACCCTTTATTTCGGGGCACGCTTCCTTAAGCGCTGCTTCCACAATTTCAGAGATGGTTTGCCGGGCACCGGGGCAGGTACTGCATGCCCCGGTCAATTTTACTTTTACAATGCCCTCAGGCGTAATTTCCAGCAATTCCACATCACCATTATGTGCACGTAGTGTGGGTCGAACCTTTTGTTCAAGAATTTCTTCCAGCAATTGCATTTAGAACCTGCAAGCCTGTTAATGGTCAATGCCAGCGATGGCTTTGGCCAGTTTTTTCTTTTGCTCCAGATTGCCCTGGCGGGCAATCATGATCCGCTGCGCCTGCGGTGAGCCGGCACCGTGCATAGACTCGGTTCGGTATCCTACGGCAGCTGTGCCCAGAGTGATATTCTCAATCAGCCGTAAGATTCGCATGCGGTCTTCTGTTGCCACAGCAGCGACACCTTTAAAGTACTTTTCTACCACTTTGCCAATAACAGGATGGCGAAGATCCTTTTCTGACGGCATAGTTACCATCAGACCACCGGCAATATCTTCTGCCAACCTGGCAATTTCATAAGGAAAACGGGTTATGTTCTGTTTGCAAACATTGGCCAGCAGCAGGTCAATCAGGTAATTGCCGGAGGCTGTTTTGTGGCCTTCAGCGGAACAAGCAATACCGCAGGCATACAGGGTTTCGTTCAGATGCATCATTTCAATCAATTTATCTTTCACATGTGAGGCTTTGTGTGCACCATTATAATCGGCGGCCAATGCAGTGGCTCCGATTAGGACATCGCCGACACCGACTTTACAGCCGCCATAACTTTGGCGATGATAACCGGCAAAACGTTCTACCAGCATACCGCTGAATTCGTACTCGCCGCACATAAATACGCTTTCCCAGGGAATAAACACATTGTCAAACACCATCAATGCTTCGTGCCCGCCAAATTGTTTATTACCAACATCAATATTGCCGCCTTCCAATTTACGGGTATCGCAAGACTGACGGCCATAGATATAGAAGATGCCTTCGGCATCAGCCGGTGCCGCAAAAGAAACAGCATAGTCAGCATCGTCCTGCCCCATGCTGATTGTCGGCATAATAAGAATCCAATGAGAATTTATCGCGCCGGTCTGATGCGCTTTTGCCCCCCGAACTACGATACCGTCTTTTCTTTTTTCCACCACGTGAAGAAAAAGATCCGGGTCAGTCTGCTTGCTGGGGCTAAGGCCCCGGTCGCCTTTAGGGTCAGTCATCGCACCATCAACGGTCCAGTCTTCTTCCTGCATCTGCAGCAGGAATTTATTGAACCGCTCATGATAGTTCGTACCAAGCTTTTTATCCATTTCAAAAGTTGTGCTGTCAACGGCATTAATTGCGTCCATACCTACGCAGCGTTGAAAACAGGCTGCGGTTTTCTGCCCTAATAAACGCTGCATTTTGACCTTGTTGATTAAATCCTCGGTGCTTTGATGCAAATGACAGAAACGGTTTATTTTTTTGCCGGTAAGATGGGAAGTCGCTGTCATCAGCGCTTCATATTGCGGATCTTCCGCCAGATCGTAGGTAGCTTTCACCGAATTCATGGATGGTCTGATAATCGGATGGTCTACCGGATTTTCTACCAATTCTCCTTGCAAATATACCTTGAAGTTCATTTTACGCAAGCTATCTTCATACTGTTGCCCTGTTTTCATAATTCTTTTCTCCCCCTAGTCCTAGTTGTGGAGATACCACATAATTACTGAACAATTATGTGGTATCTCCCTCTTTACCTCGCCTGTATGCTGTGTGGAGTTACTATACTCTGTTATACAGAATGAATGGCTTTTCCTAGCACAGCGTGAAAGGCTTCGGGAATAACTTCCGAGACTGTCGGATGCGGGTGTACGGCCAAAGCAATCTCTTCGGCAGTAGACTCCAGATTCATTGCCAAAACAACCTCAGCAATCATGTCGGTGGCATGAATCCCATAAAGATGTGCTCCCAAAATCTCCCCAAACTCAGCTTCGACGATCACTTTTATCAGACCCTGGCTTTCGCCCTCGACAGTAGCCTTACCGTTGGCCGCCAGCGGAAACTTACCGACCTTGATTTTATCCTTGCCGTATTTTTCTACAGCTTGCTTTTCGGTCAACCCCACCGACGCAATTTCCGGCTGGGTATAAATGCAAGAAGGTATCCTGTCATAAGACATCTTTGTTCCATGTCCCAAAATATTATTAACAGCTACGATCCCTTCCATGGAAGCCGTATGCGCCAGCATAGATTTTCCGTTGACGTCGCCGATAGCGTATATTCCAGGTACATTGGTCTTCAGATACTCATCAGTAGCAATAGCACGGCGATCCATTTGCAGACCCAGAACTTCTAAATTGAGTCCGTCAGTATTCGGAGCCCGTCCCACCGACATAAGTATTTTGTCAGCTTCTTCGCATTGCTCCTTGCCGCCAGCCTCATAGTAGACCTTTTCGCTCTCAATTTTGGTGACTTTGGAGTTGGTCATGATGTTGATACCAAGGCCTTTCAGCATTTTGGCCACGTCTGCCGTAATCTCTTCATCCACCATGGGCAGAATGCGATCCATTACTTCAATAACCGTAACGTTTGCTCCTAAACTTGCATAGACAAAAGCGAATTCGATACCAATAACCCCACCGCC
The DNA here is from genome assembly GCA_964497205.1 of uncultured Sporomusaceae bacterium. Taxonomy (GTDB): domain Bacteria; phylum Bacillota; class Negativicutes; order Sporomusales; family Sporomusaceae; genus Sporomusa. The sequence goes on along the minus strand of CAZCEN010000123.1, from coordinate 4,231 downwards.
GATAATCACCATCCTGGCTGGCACTTCTGATAAATTGAGCGCTTCGTCACTGGTAATAACCTGAGTGCTGTTCGTGGGAATCGGCAACTTCACCGGAACCGAGCCGGTGGCAATAATAACATGATCTGCTTTCACTTGCTCGGCGCCAATTTGCAAGGTATTTTTATCGACAAAAGCTGCTGTGCCGGTATAAACAGTAACTTTATTGGCCTTAAGCAGCATACCCACACCGCCGGTAAGTTTTTGCACCACAGTGTTTTTTCTGGCCAGCAGCTTCTTCATATCAATAGCAGCTCTGCTCATATCTGCACCGACAACGCCATATGCGGCACATTCACGAAGAGTGCTTAATACATCAACGCTTTTTAACAGAGTCTTGGTAGGAATACAGCCCCGGTTCAGGCAAACCCCGCCAAGCTTATCTTTCTCAACCAGACATACCTTTTTGCCTTCCTGGGCAGCTTTAATGGCGGCAACGTAACCGCCAGGCCCGCCGCCGATCACGGCTATATCAAACTGTTTCATATTTCCACTCCTGCTAGATCAAGATTGTCAGAGGTTTTTCCAATAGTGCCTTGACTTCGTTGAGAAACTTGGTTGCGTTCATCCCGTCTATCAGGCGATGATCCACAGAAACGGTCATTTTCATCATCGTCTTAACCACAATCTCGTCACCGTCTTCACTGCTGATAACAACCGGAGTCTTTTTCAGGGCACTGACACTGAGGATTGCCGCTTCCGGCGGATTAATGATGGCCGTAAAGTTTTCAATACCGAACATGCCTAGATTGCTCACAGTAAAGGTACCGCCCTGATAATCCTGCGGCAAAAGTTTGCCGGCACGGGCTTTTTCTGCCAAAACCTGTGTTTCGGCCGCAATCGCGGTCAGCTTTTTGTTCTGGGCCTTTTTGATGACCGGCACAATAAGTCCATTTTCCATCCCGACCGCCATACCGATGTTAACATCTTTATATTGCACTATTTTATTCCCATGCAAAGCGCAGTTTATTGCCGGGAATTTCTGCAATGCCTGTGATACTGCGGCGATGACAAAATCATTGTAGGAAACTTTCTGCGGCTGGGCTTTATTGACGGTCTCACGGAATTTCATCAATTCAGTAACATCTACTGAAGCTGTGAAATAAAGGTGCGGAGCCGTGAATTTGCTTTGCGACAATCGATCGCCAATAACCTTGCGCATACCGCTATAATCAATAGTCCGTAATACTTCAATATCACCCACCGGCGCAGGTGCTGCCTGTTTGACTGCTCCCAGGATATCTTCTTTAACAATCTTGCCGCCAACCCCCGAGCCAGCAACATTAGCAAGATCAATTTGCGCTGCCTGCGCCATTTTTTTAGCCAGTGGTGTAATCTTGCCGCTTTTTACTCCCTGCTCCAGATCTTTTTGCGTGATGCCCCCCTGGAAACCGCTTCCGGGAATAACTGCACCACTAAGATCCAGCCCCTGCTCAGCCGCATATTTGCGTGCTCGTGGCGACAATCTCAAATCACTGCTAACCGCTTCAGCTACAGCTGCGGCTGCCTGCGGCGCACCAGTTTCCGCAACGGCCGCAGGCTGCTCGCTTGCAATACCGGTACTTCCACCTAGCTTTGCTGCAGCTTCAGCAATCATGGCACTGATATCCTCTCCGGCATCGCCAATCACGGCAACAGGCACAATAACCGGAACAGTTTGTCCTTCTTCCACAAAGATTTTGCGCAGAATCCCATCACAGGTAGACTCAACTTCTATTGTGGTTTTGTCTGTCTGAATTTCAAACGCTACCTCGCCTTTTTTTACTGCATCGCCTTCCGCTTTGTGCCATTTTACTAATTGACCTTCGTCCATATTGAAACCAAGCTTGGGCATGATAATAAACTCAGCCAACGATGATTCCTCCTTCTAACTTAATACTTGCAAAAAAAACGGATACATGTCTATTTCAGCATTTCTTTTACTTTGGCGTGAATTTTCTTTGCATCCGGAACAATAGGGAATTCCAGTGCCGGGCTAAACGGAATGGGTACATCAGCCGTTCCTAAACGCATGATCGGCATATCTAAATCATAAAAAATGTCTTCCATGATGTTCATACCAATTTCTGCATGAACACCAAAATTGGTATGACCTTCATCCAAAATCAGTAACCGCCCGGTTTTCTTGACCGAATTGATAATGGTCTGACGATCAAACGGCACCAGTGTTCTAACATCAATAACTTCAATAAAGGTACCTTCCTTAGCCAATTCAGCAGCCACTTCGTTCGCCTTAATAACCAGGTCGGACGTAGCGGCAATCGTTAAGCGGTCACCTTCATGCACAATATTGGCCTGACCGAAAGGAATCGTATATTCTCCTTCCGGCACTAAGAATTTTTTGTTGTATTCCATCTTGTGTTCCATAAAAATAACCGGATTGTTGTCACGTATGGCAGTTTTAAGTAAACCTTTCGCTTCAGCGGCAGTAGAGGGCAAAACTACTTTTAGACCGGGTATGTGGGCCACCCACGCCTGCAAGCTCTGGGAATGTTGTGCAGCCGATGATCTTCCTCCGCCCATCGGCATCCTCACAGTCAGCGGTACTGTCGCCTGACCGCCGGACATATAACGGATTTTTGCCGCCTGATTGGCAATTTGGTCCATACAAACTCCCAGGAAGTCGCAAAACATGATTTCAACAATTGGCCTGAGACCGGTTAAGGCCATGCCAACAGCCATACCAACAAAGCCGGCTTCCGATATCGGCGTATCTTTAACACGCAGATCACCATATTTGTCCCGCAAACCTACTGATGTTTTAAAGTTGCCGCCAATGATACCGACATCCTCGCCCAATAGCAGGGTTTTCGGGTCACGTCCCATTTCTTCGTCTAATGCCTCGCAAATGGCTTGCGCATAAGTAATTTCTCTCATTTTTACTTCTTGTCCCATCATCATGACCTCCGTTCTCTTATTCGGCAAAGATATCTGTAAAGGCTTCGGCAGCATCCGGGTACGGGCTGTCCTCGGCGAACTTGGCTGCCTCTTTGATTTCTGCCGTAATGCTATTTTCTATGGCTGCTACTTCCTGCTCGGTAAAGTTGCCATTAATCAGGAGATATTCCCGGAACGATTTAAGCGGGCATCTTTCTTTCCATGCCGCTTCTTCTTCTTTAGAGCGGTAATTGGCAGGGTCTCCGGAGTGATGCCCTTTCCAGCGATAGGTTCTGCATTCAATCAGCGTCGGCCCATTCCCGGCTCTGGCAAAATCAACGGCTTCCTTCACAGTTTCATACACTTTTAAGGCATCATTGCCGTCAATAGAAACGCCCTTAATCCCATACCCAACGGCACGCAGCGACAGGTCTTTGACATTAACCACCCGGTCGATGGCAACGGAGATACCATAGAGATTATTTTCAATGATATACACTACCGGCAGCTTCCAGGCAGAGGCCATGTTGATACTTTCATGAAAGGTACCTTCGTTGCTGGCCGAATCGCCAAAAAACGATAAAGCCACCTGGTCGGTGTTATTGAATTTGGCGGTGTACGCTGCGCCAGTGGCAATGGGGATGCCCGCGCCAACAATGCCGTTAGCTCCCAAAATTCCTTTGCTCATGTCCATGATATGCATAGAGCCGCCTTTTCCTTTACACTGGCCGTCTTTTTTCCCAAGAATTTCAGCCATCATCTGTTTGGTATCGGCTCCCTGGGCAATCACATGACCATGACCGCGATGCGTGCTGCCGGCATAATCGCCTGCTTTCAAGGCAGCACACGCGCCAGCGGCGATTGCCTCCTCACCGATATAAACATGAGCCAGACCCGGCATTTTGCCAAATTTGTAAAACTCAAAAACCTCTTCTTCAAAGGTCCTGATCCTGAACATAGTCGAATATAAATTTTTCAGGAATTCTTTGTCGTACTTTTTGTTCGCCATAGTAACCCTTCCTTTCAATGTGTATGTTTTGAATCTATCTGCAGTCTGCCTGCAATAATCCTTGGTTCCCTCCTCCAAACGTTTCTTTATAAGGTTTATGCAAATACTATGCCAATTCGAAATTTGCAATAATGTTTGCGAACTATGTACTATAATCTTGGAGTTTTTTTGTTTAAGACAGCCCTAATACTCTTGATTACTGTTCATATTTTTCACAAAATTAAGCTTGTTGCTCAAAATTCGATCAATCTCGGATTAACCTACGCTTATACTCACTGCCGCCTGTAATTCTTCATTGGCTTATGA
>CAZCEN010000122.1:0-9634 GCA_964497205.1 uncultured Sporomusaceae bacterium | reverse complement strand
ATAGAGGTGCCCTTAGGGCCCTCTATTTCTCTTTTCACCAATTTTTATCCGATGACTAACCCGCTCTAAGACTCCCTCTTCTCCAAGCGGGAGTAAGAGCAGCTAAGTCCCTGGATAAGGGCGACTAACCCTTCAGGTGGGGTTTAAAACCCCATCTGAAGCTAAGTCTACTTTATAAGACTGGTCTAGCAGCTGAATTACATGCTTAACGTCACAATTTACTTTATTCTGTATTAATCCATCCAGCAAATGCATTCTACATGTTCCGCAGCTTGTCGCTACAATATTTGCCTCTGTATTTTTGATATTGTTAATTTTTTTATCATTAATTTTTCTGGACAATTCATAGTTGGCCAGACTGAAAGATCCGCCTGAGCCGCAGCAACGATCTGCATCCTTCATTTCTACAAACGTTATCCCGGGAATCGCGGACAGTATTTCTCTTGGCTGTTTAGTAACCTTTACGCCTCTCACCATATGACAAGGATCATGCATAGTCACAACAGCGGGTACTTTTCCTAATTTGCTCTGATCAAACTTAAGAACATCCACTAAAAATTCGCTGATTTCATAAGTTTTGCTCGCCAAATTTTCCGCCTTTGTTTTGACAGCCGCATCGTCGGCAAACATGTGCGGGTACTCAAGCTTTAGCGCTTCGGCACAGGAACCGCATGCCGCAACAACATAATCCAAATCATATTCTTCGAAAACATCGACCAAGTGTTTTGCAAAAGATTTAGCTAACTCTTTGTCTCCCGAGACATAAACCGGTGTTCCACAACAATGCTGCTTAGGCGGTATGACAACTTCCACATTATTTCGTTTTAAAACATTTATAACCGCTTCACCGATATCTGTATATATATAGTTGATCGTACAACCGGTAAAAAAGCCTACGCGTAATTTGGGATGATCCACTTTGATAACTTCCGGATACCTATCGCGTAAAGGCGATGAGGCAAACGGTGCTGTAACCCGTTTTCGATCAATACCAGGCATAGGAAACCTAGCTATAGCCGCCATCCTGTTCGGAATTTTTTTAAAGGATAATGGACCAAATAACCCTGCTAAGCGAAGTCCTGTATCAAACAAAGTTCTATTTGCCAACAGCTTAAATATACCTTTTTTGATGGGATGAAGTCCACGTGCCTTGACTGCCGCCTGTCGTCCCCGAATAATAAGTTCATCGGCCTTAACACCACAAGGACATTTATACGTGCAAGCTTTACAGCACAGGCATTTAGCCATCGTTTTATCGAATTCAGCAGAAAGTTGAATTTTACCACTTAGTACACCTTCCATTAAGGCCAACTTGCCTCGGGCGACTGCCCCTTCTTTATTGACCTCTTTAAATATCGGACAAACAGCCATGCAGTTGCCACATTTCATGCAGTTAGCCAATGCATCTTGTATATCACTCAACAAGGTATGGTCTTGACTAATTATGCTCTTACAATCTACCCCGCCCATATTAACACTCTCCTAGCAGCTTGCCTGGATTAAGAATTAAGTTGGGATCAAGTGCGCGTTTTATGGCTCTCATTGCCCTGAGTGACTCCGCACCATGCTGTTGCTCCATCCACGGAAGCTTTCCTAGTCCGATGCCGTGTTCACCGCTTAAAGTTCCACCTAGGTTTAGAGCCGCTGTAAAGATATCGTCCATGGCTTTATTTACCCTTGCCATTTCCTCAGCATCCCGAATATCACAAACTATTGTTGGATGCATATTGCCATCACCGGCATGTCCGAAAGTCCCTATTGTTACCGAGTACCTTTTGGCAATTTTACTTACCTCATGCAGAAATTCCGGTACTTTGTTTCTGGGTACAGTGGCATCTTCCACATAAGTTGTGGGACGCAGCTTGGCAAGCGCCGGCAGAGCTGCACGGCGAGCTGCCCAAAGTTTATCTCTATCCGCATCATTTTTGGCTAACTGAACCTCATCAGCATGATTCTCCTTTAGCACACTGACTACCTTAGCCGCTTCTCTTTCTACCACCTCAGCGATACCATCTACTTCTATCAGCAGAATGGCCTGTGCATCCAGCGGAAGACCAATTTTTGAATAATCTTCAACGGTGCGGATTGTTGCGTTATCCATAATTTCCAGAGTTGCAGGGATTATTTTAGCGGCAATTATACCCGCTACTGAACGTCCAGCGTCATTTAGGTCCTTAAATATTGCCATCATACTTTTTTTGGTTTCCGGCGCCGGTACTAATTTTACAATTGCCTTGGTAATAACTCCGAGAGTTCCTTCCGAACCGGTAAACAATTTGGTTAAATCATAGCCGGATACGTCCTTAACGTTTTTTCCGCCGCATTGAATAATGTCTCCGTTTGCCAAAACAACTTCCAGTCCCATGACATAATGTTTGGACACTCCATACTTTAAGCCACGAAGTCCACCGGCATTTTCAGCAATCGTACCACCAAGGGAAGCTGTAGATACGGTGCCTGGATCAGGCGGATAGATGAGTCCATGTGCACCAACAGCATCATTTAAATCACCTACAACTACACCGGGCTCGGCGATCGCCACTAAGTTTTCCAAGTCCACCTCAATTATCTTATCAAAACGCGACATCAACATGACAATTCCGCCTTTTGTAGGAACACAGCCTGCGCTCAAATTGGTTCCAGAGCCACGAGCGTAAACTGGAATCTGATGTCTATTGGCAAGTTTTAGTATTTCGGATACTTCAACAGTATTTCCAGGCATCACTACCACATCAGGTAAATGTGCATGGCCGGGAGTGGCATCGTAGGAGTAACAGTACAAATCTTCAATAGTAGTGAGCACATTATTCTCTCCGATAAGTCTCTTTAAATCCTCAATATATTGTTTTTGCATACTCATACTCCCTCTTTCGTTATATTTCGATCCTTGCTACTATTTTCGCGCTTATTTAATCCTACGTAAATCAGGCAATCACAGTAAAAAAAAGTAAGGGCATACACTACATTTCTGTAGGGCATACCCTTACGTGAAACTATATCTCAATCATCTTATGTTTAATAGCATAATTGACTATCTCAGACTTTTTGTGAACATTAAGCTTTCTCATGATTCTGGCGCGATACGTGTCAACGGTTTTCGGGCTTAAGGTTAACTTATCGGCAATTTCAGTATTGGTAAGTCCCTGTGCCAAATATCTCAGCACTTCACGTTCCCGGCCACTTAGAACCTTGTAGGGGTTATCTGCCACAGAACCATCGCTTGGTGAACGTAATAAATTGTCTATTAGTACGTGTGAGATACTCTCATTCAGATATTTTCTACCCTGATGTACACGCATTATTGCTTCTATTAATTCTGTATCAGCAGATTTTTTTAGGACATAGCCATTCGCCCCTGATCGCATAACCTCTTTAACATATTCTTCATCATCATACATGGTTAGAACCAGAATAGGGCATGCAATCCCCCGCGAGCGGATCTCTTTAATACAGTCTACTCCATTCATATCAGGCATGGATAAATCAAGAAGCAGGATATCCGGACGGTACCGATCCACCATCACTACGGCGTCTAAGCCATTGCCAGCTTCTCCTACCACTTCAAATTGGTTAAAGCAATTGAGTAAGGCCTTCAGCCCAGACCTCAATACAGCATGATCATCCGCAATTACAATAGTAATCTTCTTGATACTATCACCTTCTTTTCCAATACCTTACATATTATTATTGCAGTAAAGCAAGGCAATAAACCCGACATATCTAGAAAATATGTCAGGTTTATTGTAGTACAATCTCTATTTTAGCTAGGGCAGCATCCAAGTTAAATAATAAGCTTGAGCATAACTCATCAGACCAACAATAAGCGCCAGAATAATGGAATGCTTAACCGTAAACCGGAACAAATCACCCTCTTTGCCGACTAAACCAGTTGCGGCTGTTGCCACAGCAATACTCTGCGGTGAAATCATCTTACCTGTAACCCCGCCTGATGAAGTGCCCGCAACGGCTAGGGTAGGATCAATACCTACTTGTTGTGCAGTTACAGCCTGTAAATTGCTAAACAATGCATTGGCGGAAGTATCTGAACCTGTTAAGAAAACCCCTACCCAGCCAATTAATGGAGCAAAGAAGGGGAACAATACGCCAGTACCCGACAAGAATAGTCCTAGGGTCGAACTCATTCCTGAAAAGTTCATAATATAGGCCAAACCCAATACGCACGGAATTGTGATCAACGGTTTTGTAAGCTGTTTAAAAGTCTTAGCAAAAATACCGCAATATCTTGCCGGCCCAACACCTAAAATAATTGCCGAAAGAATACTTGCAATAAACAGCGCTGTTCCCGCAGCACTCAACCAGTTGATTTTGAAAATAGCAGCCATAACTGCTGGTGTTTTAACAATCGGCGCTACTTGCGTAATCATTTTGTCTAAACCAGGCACCATCCATTTTATAGTTACGCTGTCTAAAACGGCAATAACAGGTTTTAATCCCCAAAGGATTACCATTACTGTCAGCAATAAGAACGGCGACCAAGCCTTTAATACTCTTCCCGCAGTAAGATTTCGTCTAGTTGCCAGTTCAGCTGTGCAGCCAGCCGCAGGTTCGCCTTTAAAGCGCCAAATATTTTTAGGTTTCCACACCCGCAAGAACAAGGTCAGGGCAATTATGGCCGCTAAAGAAGATAATATATCAGGCAATTCGGGTCCTAAGAAGTTCGAGGAAAAAAACTGTATGACTGCAAATGCAGATCCTGCAACCAAACAGGCAGGCAAAACTTCTTTTGTCCCTTTCCATCCACTCATAACCATAACTAACCAAATGGGTATTACTACTGATAAGAATGGTAATTGACGACCTACCATCTGACTAATTTTCATAGTGTCCATACCGGTCACCTGACCAGCTACAATAATAGGAATACCTATTCCTCCGAAGGCAACCGGTGCAGTGTTAGCAATCAAACAAAGTCCGGCTGCATACAACGGATTAAACCCTAAGCCAACCAGCATTCCTGCCGAAATAGCAACCGGTGTACCAAAACCTGCCGCTCCTTCTAAAAAAGCACCGAAAGAAAAGGCGATAAGGAGCGCTTGTAATCTTCGGTCATCCGTTATACTTGCAATGGAATCTTTAATAACCTCAAACTGTCCTGTTTCGACTGTCATGTTGTAAATAAAAATTGCGGTTATAACAATCCAAAAGATAGGAAAAATACCGTATAAACCACCCATTGCAGTAGCAGTAAGCGCCATAGTTACCGGCATCTTATACACTATAGTCGCTACTAATACCGCCGATACAACCGCAACCGCACCAGCCACCTGACCTGCAACACGTTTGACAGCGAGTAAATAGAAGATTGCAAAAATTGGCACTGCTGCTAGAAATGCTGATAACCCCAAATTCCCCATAGGATCATACGTTTGTGTCCACATATTTTTACCTCCTTTTATTTTTCTGCGTTGCACCTTATTTTTTTATGCACCGCAGTACTTCCCGTTTTTCTCTAGTCTGCCAACAAGAAGACTGTGTAGAGGTCTGTGAATTTTTTTACTTTTCAGAAATCTAGTAGCAAGTTTTTAGGTATAACTACACAACCATTGTGCCTTTTTTTCGTAATAGTGTAAATCAGGTACATGCTGTAACAATCTGTAAGTTTATTCATTACAAGGATGTAGGATTTCATCTTACATCCTTGTAATATTTTGGAAACCTTACAACTCTTCGGCCAGAACATCAGCTATATGCTTAACGGCAACTTGCGGTGAATGTTTATCTAATCCGCCCTGGAGCTGCATCATACACGAGGGGCAAGCAACTGCAACAACGGATGCTCCACTTCGCTGAATGTTGTTTAGCTTTTGTTTAAGAATAGGCATAGAAAGCTCTGCATACTTGACACCAAAAGCCCCCGCCATTCCACAGCACTTGTCCGCATCCTGCATTTCTACCAACTCATACCCTTTAGCCGCATCTAAAAGCTTACGCGGTTGACTAGCTACTCCTAAGCCTCGTTTAAGGTGACAGGAATCGTGATACGTTATCTTTGTACCGCCTTGCGTTTTTTTAAGCACGCCAAGCTTGTCATAAGCTGCGGCCACATATTCGGTAAATTCATAAACCTTGTCAGCGAGCTTTTTGGCTCTCTGTTGCCATTCTTTTTCATCTTCGAATAATTCCGGATAAGTTTTATGCCAAGTTTCTGTGCACGTCGGACAAGCAGCAATAATCTTGTGTACACCTTCACATTCAAAAGCCGCAATATTTGCCTTGGCTATTTTCTTTGCAGTCTGGATATCCCCCATACCAATAACCGGTTTGCCACAGCATCCTTGCAATTTGGGAAAGACAACCTGAACATTTAATTTTTGTAACACTTTATATACTGATTCACCTGTTTCCGGGAATACAAAATCGATATTGCATCCGCTAAAAAATGCTACTTTTTCCTGAGGGGTTGCTATATCGGCTGTTATGTTCTCAACCCGGTCGCGGAATGGCTTGTCGGCAATCGCAGGCAGACTTCTATCCTTGGTTAGGCCTGCCATGAATAAAGGTAAATGTCTAATTAGTTTTCCGGTGGTAAAAGGTTTTTGGGCGATACTCGCCATACGCAATAAACTATGAAAAACACTACGGTTACTAATTACATTTTCAAAGACCGTTCTTACCGCAAAAGGTAATCCGTTTTGCTGCACGTTTCTTGCCCTTAATTCTTCAATTAGTCCGGGGATATCAATTTTGCCCGGACAAATTTCCACACATTTTCTACAGCCAATACACAACTCATTTATTTTTTCAAAATCACTCATGCTATTTAAAAATGCTGTTAAAATTGCTCCGATGCCCCCGGCATAAATATGGCCATACACATGCCCCCCTACTAACGTATACACGGGACAAACATTTAGACAGGAAGCACAGCGTACACACTGATACACTTGCTTAAACTTTTTATCCTTGGCAACTTTTAGCCGGCCATTATCGAAAAGAATAATATGCAGTTCTTTAGCCTGTTCTACCCACTTTCCATCTTTTTCAACCATGGTTGGCACTGCGCCCGAAATCATACTCATATAACTTGTCATGAGCTGTCCGGTAGCGTTACGCGGCAAAGTCCTTAGTATAGGTGCCGCATCTTTTATACTGGGAATAAGCTTTTCGTAACCAATAATAACTACATGAATGGGCGGCAGCGTAGTAACCAATCTGGCATTGCCTTCATTAGTAACTAAACCGATTGCTCCATTTTCCGCGATACCAAAATTTGCTCCCGTAATACCCATATCGGCCTCTAAAAACTCTTTGCGTAAATTCGCCCTTGCCGCCTGAACCATATAGGGGATATCGGTACCGATTTCCCGCTTCATTTCTTTAGAAAAATACTCAGAAATTTGCTCACGATTTAGATGAATAGCCGGCATGACCATATGCGACGGTTTATGCCCGGCCAAAGATATTATCCATTCTCCTAAATCAGTTTCTTTTACGTGTAACCCCTGGGACTCTAAAAAGTGATTAAGATGAATTTCCTCCGATGCCATGGATTTGGATTTTACTATACGCTTTACGCCCTTTTCCCGGCATAAATCGGCTAAATATTTTTTAAGTTCATCCCCATCAGCCGCTCTAAAGACTTTGGCTCCTCTTTTTTGCGCCTCCACTTCGAAGCGTTGGGCAATTTCTTCAAGCTGCTCTACCGTCCGCTGTTTCATTGTTTTGACTTGTTCCCTGAGCGCATCAATATCGTCAACATTTTCATATGCCTTGGTCCTAGCAAGTGGGTAAGACTCTGCAAAGCGTTTGAGGGCACCGCGTAGTACCTCATCATTTAACTTCTCTTGAATCTCGTTTTTTATATTTCTGTTATTTGCCTGCATCGTCTATCACCTCTCCTCACTTTGTTCTAAAGCAATGAGTATAAATCTACTCGGGCCATGAACCCCAATAGTAAGGACACGCTCAATATCCGCAGTACGACTTGGCCCGGTTATAAAGCTGACATAGCCATGATTGAAGTTGTGAGCAATAACGTCCATTGCTTGATTGACGTTATCAACAATATGATCTGCATACACCAATGCAATGTGAATGGCCGGCAAGGTGGATACCAGACGGCTTTCAATAGATATTGCATCCTGACAAACACTGCCGGTCTCTGCTATACAAAATTCCATCATTGATATACCAACATCAGCGTCAGGAGCATTTTTAGCGATATCCGTTTGTGAACAAAAGATCTTTACTTGTTCATCATCCAATGCAATTTTAAGACTGTTACGATCACAAAGCTCACTCTCGACCAGTACAACTTTTTTGGCTGACGCTTCCTGTACGATTTTTGCAAGAGCAGCATTAGCTTCAGCCACTGATTTTACACGCACGATTTCTGCTGCTGCAGTTTTGGCTCGAAGAGCAAATTCATCAAACAACCGTTCATGCTCTTTATGCTCTGACAAATATTGCTTCCACATATTGCTAACCCTTTTCATATGCCCACCTCTCCTTATATAATGCACACGGACTAATGGCCTAGTGGTCAGACCACAAAAATGTTTGAATACCTCAACACTTACCTATTTGTACTATTCCTTTATTTAAATGCGGTTAATGGTCTAGTGGTCAGACCAATTCTAGCTAATGAACATCTATTCGCTCTATTTTATTTTTATCCTTCTTTTCTTGTTTAATTTTTCTGTTTTTTTTTATTTTTCTAATTATTTTCCGAAACGTTTCCATTTTGCATCAATGACAGGATGCCTTGTTCAACTAGTATTAAATGCTCTTTCATTTTTTGTGCTGCTAGATTGGGATCTTTTTGTACAATAGCTTGAAATATGCTTAGGTGTCCCGAATACAGGCTCTCAGGCATTTCAGCCATCAGATACAATTTCTGCCTTGAACTGCGGTAGGTTTGAGCCATAAGCCCGGAAATAGCATTCATAAGCGTATTTAGTATTGGATTATGCGCAGCACATACTATCGCATAGTGAAACTGTGCATCGGCAACATCCCCAATATCATTGGTTTCCATAGCCGCACGCATCTCATCCAGTGCTTTTTCCATCTCTGCAATATCTTCAGCCGCCGCTCGAACTGCCGCTAATTTAACTATTTCTACTTCAAGGATTTTTCTTACCTCAAGTAGTTTCATAATGTCCTCAATCTCTACCTGCAGAAAAAAATTAAGTGGCTCAAAGAGACCTTCGACTGATACTTGCCGCACAAAGCTGCCTTCCCCCGGAAGAATTGTGATAATTCCCATCATTTCCAAGGCACTAAATGCTTCGCGCACAGATGCCCGGCTAACACTAAATTGTTCGGAAAGTTCCCTTTCGGCCGGCAGTTTATCTCCAGGCTGCAGCTTTTTTTCTATAATCAAATCTTTGATTTGCTCAATTATTACTTCATAAACTTTTTTTGTTTTGACTGGACTAAACATGGAAGCCTCCTGCATTACCAACTACCCACTTTCTCTAACCTGCCCTTATCATACACCATTTACAATTAAAAGGAAAGATGTGAGAATCAAGGGACAGGTACCTGCCCCTTTGTTCCATCTAACCGCTACTAGTTATATGATCAAATTTATCCCCTGTGCTATTCTGCTGCCAAAAAAACTATGTCCTCAAGTAGGATTGGACCTCTTTCACCTACACTTAATGAATTT
>CAZCEN010000121.1:4757-9658 GCA_964497205.1 uncultured Sporomusaceae bacterium | reverse complement strand
TAACCTGCTCATAAATCGCCGGATGAGCGGAAAGAATATCGCGTCGTAAAGAATTCGAATGAAGAAATGTTCTTAATTCCTGTATTTTTTTATAATTAACCATTGAACGAATAATAAATACTAAGGAACGTCGATAAGCACTAAAATTATTATCATCGTAAATTTTAGCGCTCATTTTGACATAATATATCATATTTTTATACCCCCTAGGTAATATCAACGCGTTTTAACTGTAATTTGTTTTTTAAGTCAGGAATTAATTTACAATCACGACAATTGTCATAATATAGCACTTTGTTATATTTTGTCAACAAAAAATATGTTTTATTATTTATTTGGTTATATAAACTATTCATCCGCTTTCGCTGGATTGGAACAACAAACGGACTAACACCTTCGCGGGCAAAGTGGATTAAGATTTATTTGATAGTAAGTGACAAAATAAAAAGCGGAAATAACCGAGTTATTACCGCTTCAAGGTGTCATAATTTATAAATATGTTGTTTTAGTATTTTAAGGTAAACTTATTTTATTAAGCCGATTGCGACATTGGTATGGAGATAAATTATCTTGTCGTCTGTTGATACATTGGATACGCTGAGTTTGTCCCCGATGGCTTGTCCGATACCGGTGTTGAATAGGGTTGTGGCAAAAGGCTTTAGATTAATATCGATGGTGTTCCCCTTTATTTTGCTGTCAATATTAGCTTGGGCGAGTGGATTGCCGTAAATATCAGCGATCATTCCTAGGCTTATTTGGTTCATAAGCCAGGAGCCGATAGAGTTGCCGACGAGTTCTTTTTTGTCAATTTGAAGTTTCAGTAAGGCATCGTCTTTATCAAAGTGAAATTCTTTAATAGTGCAATTTAAGCGCAAGGTACCGGTCTTTTCAACAGTTGTTGTTAGAGTAAGTTTGTTATTTTTATGGATGGTAATGTTGGAGTCTTTTACTTTCGGGTTATCGGCAAGGGTTGCAGTAAAGTAGGTATTGAGAATATCTTCAGGAATGGCGTAGATACCGTTTTGCATGTTGGGTAGGGATTGTGCCTGAAAGATTGTAGTCGCGATGTCAGGTGTTTCAGCGGCGACGGTCGTGGTTAAGGAGCAGAGTAGTAAACAACATAAAAGTATCAGTCGCTTCAAGGAAATCATCTCCAGTTTATATTATTATTTTTTAATATTTATCTATAGTGGTCAAAAATATGGAAAAAGTGTCCTAAAATACTATGATTGAAAAGTTTTTTCAAAATGTATCAGGGGTTATTTTCTCTGAACATGTTTTTCCAAGGAAAAGAGGTCTTCTAGCTGCCCGGTCATAAAATAATGGGCATCTTTTAAGGCTTGGTTATAAATTAGTGGTCCAATTTGTTTTAGGATAAAATCAAGCAGCAGCGAGGCTGCCAAGTCGGTAATTTCTTCGTCTTTTTCGTTGAAAAAGTAACTTTGTATAGCTTCAATAGCTTCTGCCTTTTCTTCTTTGGTTAGGTTAATATCCTTCATGTTACCTCCACGCAAGGTCCTATTAGCCAATCTTAGTGGCTAGCAGGGCTGCTATTTCTCTGATATCAGTACCTTTAATAAACTCAAGTTCAACAAAGCCGATGCCGGATGCCCAAAATTTGCATTCGGCATCCAAATCCCAGGTTCCGGCACTTTCTACTGAGAAGGCGGTTATTTTGGAATAGGGAACTACAAGGAATTCTTTCTTTTTTCCCATGAGACCTTGCACATCAACGGCTATTATCTTTTTTGAGGTAAGGACAACTAAGTCCCGCATGGCCTTGTATTCTAAAATAACCGCTTCATTTTCTACCAGCAGGAAATCGTACAAGGCAGCATTAGAAAGAATATCTACTTTTGATAAGGTAGTTACTCTTTTAGAAGCTTGCTTTTCTGACATTGATATATGCTCCTTTTGTATATAATTTGGTGAAAATTTTAGTAACCTTATAATGTAAAAGAAACACGGCGCGCAGGAGTGGCCGTGTTTTTTCATGATGAAAGTATGAGATAATGGCAGCGGTAGGCAGTTTGTTTCGGCTGTCAGCCTATCATTACTTATTTCCGGCGTTTTTATTCGCGACTAATGTTCTGAGGTTCGTATGCTATTTCTTAAAAAATGTAGTAACTTTTTGCCTGCTTCGTTAAGGACGGTTCCTTGCCCTTGACAGGTTGGACAAGACCCTGAGCCTAGTCGACCGGTGCCCTTACAGGTACCGCAGGGCTCTTCTAATTTTAATTGCTCTTTCATTTTAAAAGTCCCCTTGTGGTTTTCTAAAGTAGTACTTTCATTGGAATAGGTGTATATAAGCCGCCGCCTTTACCAGGTATTGGGGCAAGCTGTGTTTTCTTTAATTTCTCATAATTTGGCAATGTTGTCAATAGCTGTAGCTGGCAAAAATAGAACACGGCGCCTTAACAGTTCGCCGTGTCTTCCTAATAATTATTATTCAGCCGGTTGATTTTCGTCAAATACTTTTGGCCGGGATTTAAGTGGCTGCTCATATTCCCAAGGGCTGTTTTTTTGTTTTACCGGTATGATTACCTCAAATTCTTCGGCAAAATCTTTTTTAGATTCGACGTTGTTATTTTCCACACTACCACCTCCGGTGTTAGTGTGTCCTGATTGTAAGCTTTCTAAAATATCCGAGAATATGAATAGCAAAGTGCCAAGTTAATTTTCAGTGTCAGCTGGCTTGGCGTTGCTTGTTGCTGGTGGTTGTTCACTTTCAGATTGCCGTCCGGTGCTAATCTGAGTAAGCAAATCAATCATCTGCTTATTTTGAGCAATAATGATGTTTTGATTTTCGATAGCCTTTTCAAGCGGTGAAAGTGCGCGATCAATTCTTTCGGCTAGGTATTTTATTATTTTGTCATAAGAAGCCAATCTATAAACCCCCTTTAAACTCTTGCTATAGTATATTGTTGGCAAAGCCAAAAGGTGAAACAGGGAAACATTAAACGCCGACAGAGGAATTTAGCTTATTCAAGAGAATTAAGAAGAGAATTTGTATTGTTAATGAGAGAGAAAGGCAGATAGGCTGACAGAGGAGAATAGCATGAAACTTGGAGATTTAATCAAAAACCCAAAAGGATTTAAGGTAACAGGTATATATCGTGTTTCGAGATTCGAGGTGAAAACCGCTAAAAACGGTAAAGCTTATGGTGATTGTCTGATTAGTGATCAGAGCTTTGACGTACCGGCTAAGTATTGGGATATACCGGGTGATATGGTAGGTTTATTTCAAAACAATGGCTTACTGCGGATAGAAGCAACGCTGGACTATTTTAAGGAAAGCCCGCAGTTAACTATTGATGGGGTGAAGATACCGTTACAGCAGGATATCGATGAGTCACTTCAAAGCTTAGGTCTGATGGCCGCTCACGGTTTGGAAAGTATGTATACCAGGCTGAAGAATATCATTGCTGATGTGGAGCAGCCGATGCTCAGGCAGTTGCTTATGCGTATATTTGTAGAGAATACAACGTTTGCCGCAAAATTTGTTCGTCATCCGGGCGCTGTAAAGAATCATCATGCCTATATTGGGGGTTTACTGCAGCATACTCTGGAAATAGCGGAAAATGCCTTAGCCTATTGTGGTCAAAATGCCAGGATTAACAGAGACCTTTTAGTAAGCGCCGCTTTGGTTCACGATATCGGTAAAGTTCGCGAAATAGATATAGATGCTTTGGGCTTGCCGGTAGGTTTCACCAAGGAAGGAAAGTTACTGCGGCATATTTCACTGGGAATAGAACTAATAGAAGCTGCCTGCCAGGAGATTGGCGCAAATGAAGAGCTAAAGGTAATTCTCAAACATTGCATTTTATCGCATCACGGTATGCCAGAGTGGGGCAGTCCGGTAGAACCAATGATAATGGAGGCTGAAATCCTGCATTACCTTGATAACTTGAGCGCCAAGGCGGAACAGTTTGCGCGTGAGGAAGATAAGGTTGAGCCAGGGGAATTTAGCAAAAGCTATTTGCTGCGGAGGGACGTTTACCGGGCAAATTATTAACGGGTGATTACCGCAAGCTGTGGGCATATTATATGATAGATAAGGTATGCTGGAATTTTTTGTGGACAGAGCAGGAAAAAACGAGGCAATGTCATATAATTGCATAAGATGTATATTATGGTGGTGTTAAATTGTCTGACAATGGTTATTTTGAAAATGCGGTCCGCGATCTTTATGAAGCAATCGCGCGTGTAAAATCCGTAGAAACTATTAGCGCTCAACATAAGTCCAATATTCAGGGCAGAACGTCATCCCACGACGTCGATCTCTACTGGGAGTTTACTGATGGCGATCTTACGTACAAAACCGTTATTCAAGCGCAGGAAAAAACAACTCTTGGTGAATTGTTTACCTTCATGAGAACAATTAGAGATATTCCGGGGCAGACGGTTGGTGTTGTCCTTACGCAGCCGGTATATCAGAAAGATATTAAGGAAATGGCTGCTAACGCCGGAATTATTCTTTATGAGCAAATAATACCGGAACAGGACCTTGTGGAGCCTGTGTTCAGCAATATCCAGGTAAACGTGGATAAGGACTGGGTTAAAGTAGAAAAAGAGCGGGCTGGTATCGGGGACGAACAGGTGCAAGTCATGAGTAACCCCAAGTATGCCTTTATCTATGACGATCAAGGCAATTGCCGGGATTCGGTGCAAGGTATCTTTGACAGTTATGGTAAACTTCAGGATGGTCTTAACCAGGGTGAGAAAAAATCTATTGTTCATCAATTTAACACGCCGGTATTTTTACAGACCAATCACGAATTGGTGCCTTTCGTTAAACTCAATGATATAAAGTTTGATCTTGAGCTTGTTAGTGTTAATGAGCTATCCGGCGAAGAAATGGTGGATTATGTTTTAGATAAGGTGTTTAGGTATTTCGGCGG
>CAZCEN010000121.1:0-4657 GCA_964497205.1 uncultured Sporomusaceae bacterium | reverse complement strand
TTTATTAAAATTTAGTTTCGCCAAAGGGAATGTCGATAACTTTTGATACATCATCAGACAGTCGAATATTGAATAGGAATGCTTTTTTATTCATGTGTTCGCTTGGGTTAAGGTCTGGACGGAGTTCAATGGAGGTTATTGGCAGTTTATCACTTAAGTTAATGGAAAGACTACGATCAGATTTTAAAATCATATAGTCTGATAAATTTATAATCTCAGTCACTGGTTTGTCGGTTTTTTTAATGGAATCTGACCAAATAATAGGCTGATATTTTGCCGATGTGGTTGGAACTGTTGCTAGAATAACGGCGACTAGAACTATGTAGACTTTAAACAGCATGCTAATCACTCCTTATATAGTAACAAAGTATAACACATTAGTAAGGCAAAACAAAGAGACTTTTGTCCTAAAAAATGGAATTTCATTTGCTTGCCTGGGTACGGCGGATGCTGTATAATTAAACAGAACATACGTTCCAAACTGGTGTTAGGCGAGGTGAAAACTATGCAGCGCTGGGTTATTCATGTAGATATGGATGCTTTTTTCGCAGCAGTGGAACAAAGGGACAATCCGGAGCTGCGAGGTTGTCCGGTGATTATCGGCGGTACAGGAACTCGCGGGGTAGTATCCACTGCTTCCTATGAAGCCCGTAAATTTGGCGTCCGTTCTGCCATGTCTTCTGTAGAAGCTAGGCGGCGTTGCCCACAAGCCGTCTTTTTACCACCTGACCATAAGAAATATAGTAAGGTGTCACAAGAGATTATGCATATATTTGCCGATTTTTCTCCGTTAGTCGAACCGCTGTCTTTAGATGAGGCATTTCTCGACGTAACGGGTATGGAAGGATTATATTCCGATCCGGCGGATATTGCTATTAAGATTAAAGAACGTATCAAAAAAGAGCTGGAATTAACCGCGTCAGCAGGTGTAGCGCCTAATAAATTTTTGGCAAAGCTGGCGTCTGATATGAAGAAGCCGGACGGGTTAATGGTTATCCGTCCGGATCAGGTAGCCGAGATATTAGCCAATATTCCGGCAACCAGATTGTGGGGAGTAGGACAAGCTACTGCGCAAACTCTGCGGCAACTGGGGCTAACGACGATTGGCCAGGTGGCTGAAGCCGATCCGGAGATACTTCATAAACATTGCGGACAGTTAGGCTACGTTCTTCATCAGTTAGCTAACGGTCAGGATGAACGGCCGGTAGAAGGAGAGTGGCAGCCTAAGTCTATTGGCAAAGAAACTACTTTTGCGGAAGACCTGTACAGCCTTGAGGAGCTTAGGACCGAGCTCTGGGCGCTGGTGGAAAAGGTAGGCTGGCGGCTAAGGCGCCAAAACTTCAGCGGGCGGACGATAACGGTTAAAATCCGTTTTACCTCATTCCGGACAATTACTCGCAGCCGGACGCTGGCGGTGGCTGCCAACCTTGATGAAACCATATACCGTATTGCCGACGAAATAGTAGCGAATGTAAAGCTGAGTGAAGGTGTACGGCTGCTGGGTGTTACGGTAAGCAGCTTAGTAGCGGCAGGGGGCCAAATTTCCCTTTTTGATCAAGAGGATAAAAAAGGTACAGAAGTTGCCAAAGCTGTAGATACTGTTAAAGAACGGTTTGGTGAAGCCGCTGTTGTTCGTGGGAGGACATTGTTATCGCGTCACCGCTGACTAAGTTACAGATGGGGACGATGAGCCAGGTGATGGTGTAAAGAATCTATAATTTCTCTGGTTTTTAAGCCGGTTATATTGAGCATAATAGTACTATTATGCTCAACTGTGGTATAATGGTAATTGCCAATACTAATATCGGCATGGCCGGGGTGGGCGGTGAGAAAGTCCACTGTATCAGGACGGTAACTGGTGTATAGATAGGCGTCAGCTGCCTGCTTTGTTTCCAAATACTGTGAACCATCTACTACTTTGAAGCCCTGAGCAATAAGTTCGTTAGCAAGTTTGGGGCTATAGCTGGCTAAGGCGACTGTTTTTGGCACGATGATCACCCTTTCGCGATAAGTAATAATTTGGCACAGTGTTATGTTGGTCTTTTGCCACATAATAGACTGCTTCCTAGTCTTAATATGACTGGGTGCATCGGTAAATATGTAGGGGGGATTCCAAATGATTAATCGTAAACGTATGCTTGGCGAGTTTTATGAGTTGGTGCAAATTAAGTGCTCTACTCGAGCGGAACGGCAAGTGGCCGATGTACTTAAACAGAAAATGGCTGATTTACATATGGAAGTGTCTGAAGATGATGCCGGCAGTAAAATTGGCGGCAACTCCGGCAATGTTTTTGGTTTCTTACCGGGAACTGTGGCTGGTGCCCCAACCTTAATGCTTTCTGCTCATATGGACTGTGTAGAACCTTGTGCGGATATTAAACCTGTACTAAAAGACGGCATTATTACCTCGGAAGGCGATACCATCCTTGGTTCAGATGATAAAGCAGGAGTTGCTGCTATTTTAGAAGCCATCAGAGTACTGAAAGAACAAAATATCCCTCATGGCAATATTCAGGTAGTGTTTACCATCGCTGAAGAAGGCGGCCTGAACGGTTCAAAAAATATGAACCCCAGCCTTTTGAAAGCGGACTTTGGCTACGCGCTGGATTCCAGCGGTGTTCCTGGCGAGATTATCAATATGGCTCCCGGCCAAAATAAAATTAATATAACGGTTATCGGTAAAAAAGCGCATGCTGGCGTTGCTCCGGAAGAAGGACTTAATGCTATCGTGCTTGCCGGTAAAGCGCTGGCTGTTGTTAAAGAAGGCCGTATAGACGCTGAAACTACCGCTAATATTGGTATTATCAAAGGCGGTTCTGCTACTAATATTGTGCCTGACAAAGTAGAAATTGTAGCCGAGGCTCGCAGCCGTAACCAAGAAAAATTAGCCGCTCAGACAGAACAAATGCGTAAAGCTTTTGTTGATACCATCGAAGCAGCCGGCGGTAAAGTAGAAGTAGTGATTGCCAAAGCATATGATCCCTATGTATTAGCCGAAGATGCACCAGTAATAACGCTTGCCCGTAAAGCGGCAGAAAGCATTGGTTTAACCGCTGCCATCAAAGGTACCGGCGGCGGCAGCGATGCAAACTTCTTCAATAGCTATGGTGTACCTACCGCAGTATTGGGTACTGGTATGTCCAAGGTTCATACAACAGACGAATTTATCAAAGAAGAAGACCTGTATAAGCTTGGCGAGCTGACAGTATCCATTATTAAGACAACTGCGCAGGAAAAAAAATAAGAGTTTAAATAAAGAGAAAGACGGGATTGCTTCCTCGGCAATCCCGTCTTTCTCTTTATTTTTATCCTGTGACTAACCTGCCTTAAAACTCCCAGCTTCTATAAGTGGGGGTTATACCCCTCTTTATAATATCGCTTTTTTCCTCAGCAGGCGGCAGAATTTATACATAAGCCAGGGATATAATCCAGCAGATTGCAAAAGCTCATCACGGATCTCTCGCACAGGCTGGGGGTTAGTTTTTGGATCAGACAAGTACATGGCTAGCAGCCCATTAACAACAGTCTGAGCGAAAGCAGTGTCCGCCAAGGTGTCAGCCTGGGTGCGTGCCTGGCGGCTGAAGTACTTAAGCCGATCGCGCTTTTCGTCCGGACTGGAATAGTAAAATACGAAATTTAGGTCGCCGTTTATACGGTCTTCAGCTTCATCAATAAAATAGTCTAGTAAAATATGCAGGCCATTAATCCAGGGAAAGTAAGCGGCAGAAATTTGACTCACTTCTTCGGTTGTCAGCTTAGGGTTGTAAGCGGCAGCACTAAGCATAAACATTCCTAGGGTGGAACCGGTGGCAGCGGCAAACTCCCAGGGCATAATTCCAGGATAGTCGGGCAGATGCTCATTAATCCAGGTGAGCATTTTATCTTCTCGTACCTTGAGGTCAAGGTGTTTGTACGTCTGCAGCTCGCTGTATAGTCTTGCCTGCCGAAGAACTTCCGGCTTAACCAAATGATAGGAAGGCAGCGTAGCTAGTTCCCGGCGGCAGGTGGTAACTAGGCTGTCTAAATAACCGCCGTCATCTTTGTAAGGATAGGCGGCATAGTAAGGATGCAACGGCATGTCTGGATCTAGAGCATCCGTCATGGCCAGATGCAGCCGGCGAAAAGCCTCTTCGTCGGCAATTCCCGCCCGGTCACAGAGATTATCAAGATAGTCGCTAATGGTCTGCAATGCCACGACAAATCTGACGAAATCCGGGGTAGTCACGCCCTGGTACAAACTATAGACACTGCCTCCCTGGCAGTGAAATTTTTTTGTATTAATACTGGCCAGCGCCTGGTCGGCTAAATCGCGGGTGCCGTAATTGCTGGCATAATTCTGCCAGACCGACAATTCGCTATTTACTAAAGGGAACACCTTGCGCACAAAGCTTGCTAGGAGCTTAAGGCTGGCAGCAGTATTGGCTACCTGGGTTACCATACACGTCCTCCTTAATGCAAAACACTTAGGAATATTGTAGCCTGATAATTGTATTTTCGCAAAGTCTAAATACTGTCACAACATTGTATTATAGGAAAATATAAGTAAAGTATACGTTTAAATATAACAAAGGCGCACAGCTTCCGGACTGTACGCCTTACCCGCTTTCGCCAAAGGCTCGGCGCAAGCCGTGTTTTCTTTATTGAATAATGAGTTCGA
>CAZCEN010000120.1:6675-9787 GCA_964497205.1 uncultured Sporomusaceae bacterium | reverse complement strand
GGCAATTGCGCGGAAGGATATACTTTTACCCACATTACTTTGCCATTCTCATCAACAATGATGTTAGCCCGTTCGGAATAGCCATCTTGTTCCCGAAATATTCCGTAGTCCATGGCTACCTTGCCATGAGGCCAAAAGTCGGCTAGAATTCGCACCATCTTTAATTGTAACGCAGCAGCCCATATCTTTTTACAGGGCGTGGGATCGACACTAAAGCCCAGAGGTACAGTGTTAAGGCTTTGAAAGATCTGGTAGTTTGTTTCCAGAGCGCGCATTTGGTCGGTACAGACAGGTGTCCAAGCCAAAGGATGCCAAGAAAGGAGTACTTTTTTGCCGCGGTAGTTTGTCAGAGTAACATATTGCTCGTTGTTATCAGTCAAAGTAAAATTTGGCGCATCGTCGCCAACAGAAATAAGTTTCATTTCACAACCCCTTTTTTCTAAATTTACTAGTAGCGTACCCCAAAATATAGACTTGCTATGTGTAATTTGAAAGAAGCAGGGGACGGCACGACACAAAGGGACGTCAGGCTGTGCATAAATCTTCATATTTCTATCTAAGGACACAAGTCGAGTAGAAGCGCGCCTTTCGGTGCGCTTCTACTCGACTTCGTATCCTCCAAACCGCTGTTAGACATTATTGGTTGTATAAAGCACCGAATTCGTACGTCACAACAACGGTTTTTTATGACGTTTACATCTCTTAAGCGACGGTGTAGATTTTTACGTCGGGGGTGGCGCTCCAGAGTGGTTTTAGCCCGACAAATACATCATTTTTAAACATATCGGTGTCGAGATAGGCCTTTGCATTTTCGACGCTGTCAAAACCATGAAGAACCTGTACATCTTCGTCACGGATAAGAAGCTCTTAGTAAGCGCTCCTTTGATTTGGTTTAAGAAAGGCTGCCGATAGTCTGTATAGACCTTTGCTGCCGGACGATTGGCGTTGTTAATTACCATTGTGATTTCCAAGTATGCTTTTACACTCATGTTAATCCCTCCATCTAGTATGTTTATGGTTTAACCACAGTCAAAGTATAACAAAGCAACTCGGAGAGGCAAATATATTAGTAATTTTATAAGTAACTAATAATTTTCATAGTAATGGCATTTATAATAACTGATCACACGTTCTACAGGGCGGGAGCTTTTTGTCTAATTGATCTTTTGTTTGTTGCCGTGACCAAAGGCAAATGCTCTGGAGAATTGGTAATACCGACTTACCTTTTTCAGTCAAAGAATATTCAACTTTTGGCGGTATTTCATTATACTGCTTTCGGTTAATTAATTCATCTGCAATAAGCTCTTTCAACATAGAAGCGAGCACTGCATCGGTTATATCGCCAAGCTCTTTTCTAATTTCATTGTAACGCATAACACTATTTGCAGATAGAACACAGATAATTCTTGATTTCCATTTGCCGCCAAAGATGTCAAGTCCATATTCGAGAGGACACATAATCCTTTTCTCTATTTTTGGTTCATATTTCATACTAAGCCACCTAACTTTATATTTTATAGTAACTATAGCAATCGAAAGTAATAGTGTCAACCGCAAATGGGATAGCAACGAACGACTGGATCGCATTGTATATACCGGATAAAAAAAATGAATGTGCCGAGGTTAAGCCAATCAAATTTTTGCGAATTTGGCAGGAGGTCTTTGTTTTTTATGGAATAACGTTGAGATAAGTCAAATGGTTCCCATTAGGTGGATGATTATCTGTTAGTAACTTTATTTATTACAAAAAAAGAATGCCTCAAATGTCAATTTTGATGTATGACTTTGCAAAGTAATAGGAGAAATTATAGCATGAATTGGCTGAAAAATAAGGTTTTCAAAATTCAGGTGAAAAAGTGGCTCCAGGGGGGATTTGCCGGAAGCTTAATATATTTGATCTTAGTAAATGGGGTTGCATTGGCTTCGCCGGAAAAAGCTTCAGCGGCGGTAGCGGAACCGCGGGTGATAAACAGCAGTAAAGTTAATACGCAAATCTTAGCGGGAAGTTTTTTTCAGCCGAGCCTTGTCAAAAATTGGACAGAGCGTGATTTTGCGGCAGAGTATGACGCGATGAAAGCGGTCTCAATGAATCACATTATATGGCAATGGACTGTGGATACCAAGGCGAAGCGGGCTTGCTATCCAACGGGGCTTCCCGGATATTCGCAAATTTTCCGCGAGGATATGGTTAAAAATTCGTTAGCCCAGGCGGATAAGAAAGGCATAAAAGTTTGGCTAGGCCTTACCGCTAATGATGATTGGTTTCGCTATTATGCAAATGACGAAAAATGGCTGGCCCATGAGGTTAGTCTTAATAAGAACATAGTTCAGGAATTATGGCAGCGTTATGGCGACAACTATAAAGATACGATTGCCGGTTTTTATATCTGGATGGAAGTGGATAACGTTCATTTTCAAAATAGCATAAAGCAAAACCGAATCGCTACGGCCTATAAGGAAATTGCTGAGGAGGTTCATAAGGTTACAGGAAAGCCTGTGATGATTGCTCCCTATTTTACACAAAAAAGAGGACAGGATGCTTCTAACTACACGAATATGTGGGGAAATATACTGAAAACTGCGCCTATCGATATTATTGCGCTACAAGACGGATTTGGTGGCGGAAATGGTTCAGTGACGGAAATCGGAAAGTGGCTGTCAGCTTTGAAGATGAAGATAACAGAAGTCAGGCCACAAACAGAATTATGGAGTGACCTCGAGACGTTTACTCCTGACTTTTTACCGGCACCTATTCAGCGGGTTATTAGCCAAATTAACGCAGAACGAAGCTTTGTAAGCAATTTTACGAGCTTTAGCTTTAATCATTATGATTCGCCTAATAATGGGCATATGATGCTATATCTCCAATACAAAAAGTATGTTGAATCACTCCATGAACTTTAACATACGGGACGGCTGTGAGACAAGGTCCGTAAATCTATGTAAAGGTTTTGGTTTGGACTTTTCTTCTTTGGTTGAAACATATTATATTGTGTAGTAAAGCTTAGTCGTTCCTATCCCTTTTTCACTGCTTTAGCGTCTCACTAAATAAAAGCGGGTCTTACAAAATGTACATTATAAGTGCAATTTGTAAGACTCGCTTTTATTTTTT
>CAZCEN010000120.1:0-6575 GCA_964497205.1 uncultured Sporomusaceae bacterium | reverse complement strand
AGGAGGGTGATTTATGTCCTGGAAAAAACTTTGTTCAGTGATGCTAGTAACAATGTTGTTCGCATCACTCCTGGTTGGTTGTGGTAGTGATACCACTAGCAAACCAGCCACCAAGTCTCTACGGTTTAGTATTGGTGCAGAACCTGAGACCTTGGATCCCCGCAAGTCTACCGGTGTCCCTGAGTCTACTGCACAAGCTCAAATCTATGAAGGGTTGGCTGCGCTGGACAGTAAAGAAACCCCTGTTCCAGCAACGGCAGAGCGCTGGGAAATTTCCCCTGATGGACTGAAGTACAAATTCTATATTCGTCAAAATGCAAAATGGTCCAACGGAGATCCTGTAACTGCTCACGACTTTGAGTATGCCTGGAAAGAAGTGCTGCGGCCTGAATTCGCAAGCAAATATGCTCTTCAGTTATATTATCTCAAAAACGGCGAAGCTTACAATAAAGGAAAAGCGACTGCCGATCAAGTTGGTGTAAAAGCCCTTGATGACAAAACTCTTGAGGTAACGCTGGAAGCCCCTACTGCATATTTCCTGGCTTTAACAACTTTTCACACTTACTACCCTGTTAATAAAAAAATAGTTTCCACGAATGAAAAATGGGCCGCCGATCCCAAAACCATTATTAGCAACGGCCCGTTCAAAGTTAGCAACTGGGTGCATCAATCCAAGCTAGAATTAGTAAAGAACGAACATTACTGGGATATTGCCAAAGTAAAAACAGATAAGGTGGATCTAATCCTGACTGATAACGCAACCACCGCATTATCCATGTTTGAAAATGGTCAGCTTGACTTCATTGACACCCCAGCTCCTCCTACTTCAGAAGTTCCCCGCCTTGCTAAAGAAAATAAATTAAAAGTATTCCCCTACCTGGGAACTTACTATTATGCGTTTAACAACAGCGTTGCCCCTACTAATAATACTAAAGTAAGAAAAGCATTGTCTCTGGCGATTGACCGGGAAGCCATTGTAAAAAATGTTACCAAAACCGAGGAAGTTGCTGCTGCCGCCTGGATACCACCCGGACTTCCTGATGCCACGGCTGGTGAGGATTTTCGTAAGGTCGGCGGCGACCTTGTAAAATACGATGTGGCAGAAGCCAAGAAACTGTTGGCTGAGGCCGGTTATCCCGAAGGTAAGGGCTTCCCTGACCTGACTCTGACTTATAACACCGATGACCGCCATAAGGCGATCGCCGAAGCCATTCAGGAAATGTGGAAGAAAAACCTGGGGATAAACGTTGCTCTTACCAACCAGGAATGGAAAGTATTCATTAACAACCGTTCTCAAGGTAATTACCAAATCGCCCGCCATGGCTGGATTGGCGATTACCCGGATGCTATGACATTCAGCGACTTGTTTATTATCGGCAGCGGTAACAATAATATTCAATATAAAAATCCCGAGTATGACAAACTGGTTAAACTTGCTCAATCCACTGGCGATCAAACGGTACGAATGAAGGCCATGCATGATGCAGAGAAAATGTTGATGGAGGATGCGGCTCTTGCGCCAATCTATTATTACACCAGACCTGCGGTCGTAAAACAAAACGTTAAAGGCTATGTTCGTTCTATTACCGGTCTCACTTACTTAAAAGAGGCCTACGTCGAGTAATGCCAGAAGAGGGGGGCGCTAATGCGTACCCCCTCTTAAATAAGGAGTGATTATTTTTGCTGCAGTATACTTTAAACCGATTTGTTTCGATGCTGGTCGTTTTGTTGGTAATTATAACTGCAACTTTTATTCTTATGCACTCGATTCCTGGCGGTCCGTTTACCGCAGAACGCGCTTTGCCGGATGCAGTAATGAGAAATATTAATGAACGTTACCATCTGAATGATCCCCTATGGAAACAATATATTGATTATCTTGGTAATATTAGTAAAGGTGATTTAGGACCATCTTTCAAGTATGAAAATCGTACAGTCAACGATATTATCGCTGAGGGCTTCCCGGTTTCGGCTCAGTTGGGCGGGATAACGGTGCTAATTGCTTTAAGCATAGGAATTCCGGCAGGAATTATCGCCGCTCTTTACCAGAATCGATGGCCGGATTATGCTACTATGTTTCTGGCCACCATTGGTATCTCAGTGCCAAACTTTATACTAGCTACGCTATTTATTTATGTGTTTGCATTAAAACTTGAGCTTCTTCCTGCGGCAATGTGGGAAGGGGTGGAGTACATGATTCTTCCGGCCTGCTCACTGGCTGGCTTATCCACTGCTTTCATTGCCCGGTTAGTACGTTCTACCATGTTGGAAGTTATGGGACAAGACTTTATTCGCACAGCTCGTGCCAAGGGGCTTTCTGAGTTTTTGATCGTTTATCGCCATGCTCTTAAGAATGCCCTTATTCCAGTAGTTACGTACCTTGGGCCGCAAATTGCAATGATATTTACTGGAAGCTTTGTTATCGAAACCATCTTTGCAGTACCAGGACTGGGACGACACTTTGTAACCAGTATTTATAATCGTGACTATACGGTAATTCTGGGGATAACCGTATTTTACAGTACCCTGCTAGTTTTTCTCAATTTTTTGGTAGATCTTGCTTATATGTTGCTTGATCCAAGAATTAAACTAGACAACAAGGAGGAGAACTGAGCATGGCGCCCAATCCAGAATTATTCAAACGCATTGATTTTATTCATGACACATCCTATGATATCGTCCGTCCCAGCACTACCTATTGGCAAGATGCCTGGCGCCGGTTGAAAAAAAATAAAATGGCTATGGCCGGCTTAGTCATGGTTTGTATTATTACTATCACAGCAATATTTGGGCCGTTTTTTACAAAATACAATTACTCCGATCAAAAATTAGAATGGGCAAACCAACCACCTTCTGCTGAGCATTGGTTAGGTACCGACAACCTTGGTCGTGATATGTTTACTCGTATACTATACGGTGCCCGCATTTCACTTTCCATAGGGATTGTTGCCAGCCTGCTAAACTTTACCATTGGTGTAGTATATGGCGGCATTTCCGGTTTCTTCGGCGGTCGGGTTGACAGTATTATGATGCGGGTTATTGATATTTTATGGGGCATTCCGCTACTTCTCTATGTTATTTTACTTATGGTTGTATTAGAACCAGGTCTCACGAATATCTTTATTGCTCTTGGTCTTGTCTACTGGCTAAAGATGGCTCGGATTGTTCGTGGCCAAATATTGTCACTTAAGCAACTAGAATATATTTTAGCTGCAAGGCTGATTGGTGCCAAGCCCTGGCGTATTATCTTACGACACCTCATCCCCAATAGCATGGGGCCGATTATAGTTACGGCGACTCTTGCTATTCCGGAAGCCATATTTACAGAAGCCTTTTTAAGCTTCATCGGCTTGGGGGTAGCGGCGCCGATGGCCAGTTGGGGGGTTCTTGCCTCCGAGGGAGTTACCAGTTTGCGTTCTTACCCTTTTCAACTTTTTTGTCCAGCTGTAGCAATTAGTATTACCATGTTGTCCTTCAACTTTTTGGGGGATGGATTACGTGATGCGCTTGACCCGCGCATGCGCAAGTAAGGAGGCATAAGTGGTGCAACCAGTTCTATCTGTTGAAAATTTAAAAGTTATTTTTAATACCTATGCTGGAAAAGTACAGGCGGTTAATGATGTAAGCTTCAGTCTGGGAAAAGGTGAGGTGCTGGGCATTGTTGGTGAGTCAGGATGTGGAAAAAGCGTTACAACCAGCGCCATTATGGGTCTCATTCCTTCACCGCCTGGTCAAATACCCAGCGGACGAATTATGTTTGAGGGAAAAGACCTTATAAAGATGAGCGAGAAAGAGCTGCGCTCGATACGTGGCAATGATATCAGTATGATATTTCAGGATCCGATGACCTCGCTGAACCCTGTTTTGACTGTCGGGCTGCAACTCTCTGAAACCTTCATGCTTCATCAAGGCCTATCTAAAAAACAGGCATTGGAAAAAGCAGTAGATATGCTGCGCTTAGTGGGTATTCCAGCGCCGGAATCCCGTGTTTTGCAGTATCCGCACCAGATGAGCGGCGGTATGCGACAACGGGTCATGATCGCTATGGCTCTTGCCTGCAACCCTAAAGTTCTTATTGCGGACGAACCTACCACTGCCCTTGATGTTACCATCCAAGCCCAAATCATTGACTTGATGAAAAATCTTAACCAGCAGTTGGCTACTTCCATTATTCTCATAACACATGACCTTGGTGTCGTTGCAAGTATTTGCCACCGGGTGATGGTTATGTACGCTGGCAAAGCTGTAGAAATGGCGCCGCTCAAAGAGCTCTACGCCAAGCCGCAGCATCCTTACACCTGGAGTTTGCTTCGCTCGGTACCTCGTCTTGATATGAAAAAAGGCAGTTTGGAATCTATAGCAGGTCAGCCGCCGGATCTACTGTCACCTCCTCCTGGCTGCGCTTTTATGCCGCGTTGCCGCTTTGCCATGGAAATCTGCAAGCAACCGCCAGAACTGGCTACGGTGGAGGGAGGGCATACCTGCCGCTGCTGGTTGGTTGATGAAAACTCGCCGTATGCTCCTTTAGCCCTATTTAAGGAGTGTGAGCCGGCATGAGCGACGTGTTAATGGATATACAAAACCTTACAAAATATTTTGTCGCCAAGCGATCGCTGTTCGGCAAAGCTGAGTCCTATGTAAAAGCTGTTGAAAATGTATCTTTTCAAGTGGAAAAAGGGGAAACACTAGGGCTGGTTGGTGAGACCGGCTGCGGTAAATCAACGATTGGCCGTACTGTCGCCGGCCTATATCATCCTACCGCCGGTCAGGTATTATTCAACGGTGAAAATGTGCAAACAGCTCTGAGTGGGAGTAACTCCTTAGCCATGCGACGGAAAATACAGATGATATTCCAGGACCCGTATGCGTCCCTTAACCCACGTATGACTGTCGGTGATATTATTGGTGAGCCAATTGATATTCACGGTTTGGCTGCAAAAAAGGAAAGAACCAGCCGGATCTATTATTTGCTTAAGAAGGTTGGTCTTAATCCTGAGCACGCCAGCCGTTTTCCTCATGAATTCAGTGGTGGCCAACGGCAGCGTATTGGCATCGCACGCGCGCTGGCCGTAGATCCGGAATTCATCGTCTGTGACGAGCCTATTTCCGCGCTGGATGTATCTATCCAGGCGCAAGTAGTAAATTTATTGCAGGAACTGCAGGCGCAATTTGGTTTAACCTATCTCTTTATTGCACACGATTTGTCAATGGTTAAGCATATCAGCCGACGGGTTGCTGTTATGTATCTTGGTTCTTTAGTAGAGCTTGCTGACTGCGAAGAACTCTATAAAAATCCGCAGCACCCCTATACTCAGGCCCTGCTGTCAGCTATTCCTATCCCGGATCCGGTTGTGGAACTGGAGCGTAAACGTATCATTCTTAAAGGCGATGTCCCCAGCCCAATCAATCCGCCAAGCGGCTGCAAGTTTCGCACCCGCTGCCGGTATAGAATAGCAAGATGTGCGGAAGAAATACCAGCCTTTGTGACGCAAAACGAGCATTCTGTTGCCTGTCATTTAGTGAAAAAGAACTAAAAGAAGGATTTTCCAGAAAAGTATGGAAAATATAAGATGCCCTTTTAGACTTCGCTATAAGCAACTTATCCCTCATCTCAAAGGGTTCACGGTAATACGAGCCGTAGATTTTCATGCACATGTAATGTGAGGTTTGAGGAGGTATACTTTTATGTTAAATCCAACTGTTTTGGCGCTTGGCAAGAAGCGCTCGACTATTCGCGAAATCTTTGAATTTGGTAATCAGCGTGCAAAGATTGTAGGACGAGAAAACATCTTTGATTTTTCAATCGGCAATCCCAATGTGCCTGCACCAGATTCAGTACAAGAGGCAATTTGCGACATAATTAATACTAAGCATCCATCATCCATTCACGGCTATACGTCGGCACAGGGGAGTGAAGACTGCCGTACTGCAGTTGCGGAGTCTTTAAACGTCCGGTTTGGAACCGATTATTCAGCGAAAAATCTTTATCTTACCGTTGGTGCAGCTGCATCTCTTTCGGTTTGCTTAAAGGCATTAACAGCTTCGCCCCAGGATGAGTTTATTATTTTTGCACCGTTTTTTCCGGAATATCAGGTATTTATTGAGCATGGAGCTGGTGCTAAGTGCGTAGTGATCCCTGCGCAGGTACAGGATTTTCAGATTAACTTCGATGAATTTGAGAAAAAAGTAAACCCTCATACGAAGGGGGTTATAATTAATTCTCCTAACAATCCCTCCGGCGTAGTTTATTCGAATGAGACCATTAGTCGTCTGTCCGCAATACTTAGCACCAAGTCAGAGGAATATGGTCATCCAATTTATTTAATTTCTGATGAACCTTACCGTGAAATTATTTATGATGGAATAAAGGTTCCCTTTATTGCACCGAGCTATAAGAATACGTTGGTTTGTTATTCTTATTCTAAATCTTTGTCTCTTCCTGGGGAACGTATTGGCTATGTTCTGGTGCCTAACACAGTAGACAATTTTGAAGACGTATATGCTGCTGTCTGCGGCGCTGGACGTGTACTGGGGTATGTCTGCGCGCCATCGCTATTTCAGCACGTTATTACTCG
>CAZCEN010000119.1:0-9803 GCA_964497205.1 uncultured Sporomusaceae bacterium | reverse complement strand
TCTAATGCGCAGTCTTTCTTCTGTGAAGTTTTTAGGGAACATGACACTCACTTTTTGTGGGTGTTTTTTGTTTTGTTGGTTAGTGAAAAAATTTTGATAGAGGAACAAAAAAATTTGCACAAAGGTGAAGTTTATTAGGGAAACGGTTATAAGGATGTTCCGCGCTAACGCTTGGAACTAAGCGACTCACGCGGGTTCTAGCGTCGCTGTGCTCCTAATAACCCGGTTCGCTGCTTATATATTGACAACACATCTAAACCGTGTTAATATTACTCATAACTTAATACAGTATTTTTCATCAAGAGTTGGCTGAGGGACTGGCCCTATGAAGCCGCGGCAACCATTCGCTATTGCGAAACGGTGCCAATTCCTGCAACCCTTACGGGTTTGGCAGATGAAGAATAGCATAGTTAAAGCAATTATGTCTCTTCATCTGTGAAGAGACTTTTTTATTTGTCAAAAAAGAGGAGGACTAGATACTGAAATGATTAGGCTAAGTGGGTTGCAAAAGATATACCAAGGAGAAGCAGGGCCGGTAAAGGCGTTGGATAATGTTTCACTTACTGTACAGAAAGGTGAGATTTACGGAATTATCGGCAAAAGTGGCGCTGGTAAAAGCACACTTATTCGCTGCATTAATCTTTTAGAGAGGCCAACTGATGGTACAGTAACTGTACATGGCCAGGAAATGACGGCGTTGTCTGAAGCCGATTTACGGGAAGCGCGCAAAAGCATTGGTATGATATTTCAGCATTTTAATTTGCTTTCTTCACGTACTGTACTTGAAAATGTGGCTTTTCCGCTGGAACTGGCTGGTGTTAGCATGGCAGAAAGGGAAAAACGGGTACTGCCGCTGTTAGAGCTAGTCGGTCTTAGCGATAAGAAAGATGTGTATCCGGCACAGTTAAGCGGCGGACAAAAGCAGCGGGTCGGCATTGCCAGAGCTTTGGCCAGCCAGCCAAAAGTGCTGTTGTGTGATGAGGCAACATCGGCGCTAGATCCGCAGACCACAGAATCAATTTTGGCTCTATTGAAAGATATAAATAAAAAACTGGGGCTGACAATTGTTTTAATAACCCATGAAATGCATGTGATTAAAGCCATCTGTGACCAAGTTGCGGTTATCGAAGGTGGACAGTTAGTGGAAACCGGCAGCGTTTTTGAAGTGTTTACCAGGCCGCAATCCATTACTGCGCAAGATTTTATCAAGGCGGTAGTAAATAACAAGCTGCCGGAGGCACTGGCTGCGGTAATTTCGGCTAAACCGGCTGCTGACAGTAATGTAGTTGTCAGGCTTTCGTTCTTTGGAGCGGCAACTAATGAGCCGGTGCTTGCCGGACTTATCCGCCGGTTCGCGGTAGACGCCAGTATTATCTCAGGTAATATTGACCATCTGCAGGATACACCATATGGAACGCTGCTTATCGAATTGTCAGGCAGACCAGAGGACATTCAAAATGCATTAAATTACTTACACGCTAGAGATTTAGGAACAGAGGTGATTGGATATGTCGCAAGACATGCTTATGCTGCTTGTTGAGGCACTGGGTGAGACATTATACATGGTTGCGGTTTCTTCGCTTATATCCGCTCTTTTAGGAATTCCGTTAGGAGTAATACTGGTGATAACAGGTAAGGGTCACATCAAAGAAAACCTAGCTTTTAATCAGGTGTTGGGAGCTGTTGTGAATGCGGGCAGATCTACTCCGTTTATTATCTTAATGGTGGCAATTATTCCGTTCACTCGCATTATCGCCGGTACTTCCATTGGTACGAATGCGGCTATTGTACCCTTAAGTATTGCCGCCATTCCATTTGTTGCGCGGGTGGTTGAGTCATCCCTCAAGGAAGTTGATGCCGGTCTTGTTGAAGCGGCACAAGCTATGGGAGCAACTCCTGGGCAGATTATCTTGAAGGTGCTTATTCCTGAGGCAATGCCGTCAATTATCCTCGGACTAACATTAACAATTATCAGCCTTATCGGCTATTCGGCAATGGCAGGTACTATCGGCGGCGGCGGCCTGGGAGATTTAGCTATCAGGTATGGATATCAGCGTTTCCAGGCTGATGTTATGCTTGCCACGGTTGTAATTCTGATTGCCATGGTGCAAGTAGTACAGTCGAGCGGTGATTATTTTGCTAATAAATTAAACAAGCGATAGGTAAACCGTGAATGGAGGAATTTTTAGTGCACAAGGTTATACAAACTATCCGAGAAGATGGATACTCCTCAACCAAAGCCCGGCAGTTTACTGAGTCAGTAATCCGGGAGATGAGCCGAATTGCCGCCGCTCACAATGCAATAAATCTGGCGCAGGGTTTTCCGGACTTCCCGGCGCCTGAGGCCATAAAGCAAGCCGCGGTTCAAGCCGTCTTGGGCGATCATAACCAGTATGCAGTTACCTGGGGAACAAAAGGCTTGCGCGATGCAATTGCTGGCAAAGTACAACGCGACTACGGTGTAAGTATCGATCCAGAGCGTCAATTGACCGTATGCTGCGGTGCCACCGAAGGTATGATTGCTACATTGCTGGCTACGATAAATCCTGGTGATGAGGTAATCATTTTTGAGCCATTTTACGAAAACTATGGCGCTGACGTAATTCTGTGTGGGGCTGTACCAAAGTATGTCAGCCTGCAGCCGCCGGAATTTAATTTTAATCGTGACGAGTTAGCCGCCGCTTTTTCTGAAAAAACAAAAGCCATCATCATTAATACTCCTAATAATCCAACAGGCAAAGTATTTAATCGTGAGGAATTAGAGTTAATTGCCGACCTCTGTGTTAAATACGATGTACTGGCCATTAATGATGAAATTTATGAGCACATCCTGTATGACAATACTAAGCATATTCCGATCTGGACGTTACCGGGGATGGCCGATAGAACCATAGCGGTAAACAGTGTTTCCAAAACCTTCAGCGTAACCGGCTGGCGTATCGGTTATGTGCAGGCTTCTCCCGAAATTACGGCTTCCGTGCGCAAGGTGCATGATTTTCTTACCGTCGGTGCTGCCGCGCCACTGCAGGTAGCAGCCGAAGCCGCTTTTAAATTTGGCGCCGATTACTACCAGGAATTATCCGGTTTTTACAGTGAGCGCCGGGATTACTTGCTGACAGCTTTGGAAAAGGCAGGCTTTAACTGCGTTAAACCGCTAGGTGCTTATTATATTATGGCAGATATTACTCCTTTTGGCTGGGACGATGATGTTGCTTTTGCTAAATACATGGCCAGTGAAATTGGTGTAGCTGTTGTACCGGGATCAAGCTTTTTCCGACCGGATAGTACAGCAGGGAAAACTCTGGTTCGCTTCTGCTTCTGCAAAAAGTTTGAAACTTTACAGGCAGCCGTCGAGCGTTTGCAAAAACTTATAGTAAAAAGGTAATTAAGGTAAGGAGCGAAAATGTATGAAAAAATATATTAAACAAATCGCATTTGCGGCTATTTTAACTATAGCCGTAGCGGGGGTGGCAGGCTGCGGTAAACCGGCAGATGCGCCGGCAGCAGAAAAACTGTTAAAGGTAGGGGTGACCGCCGGACCACATGCTGAGGTTATGGATGTGGTAAAAAAAGTAGCGGAAAAGGATGGGCTCAAAATTCAAGTTGTTGAATTCAATGATTATGTCCAGCCTAATGTAGCCCTGAGTCAAGGTGATATCAACGCTAACAGCTTCCAGCATCAGCCGTATCTTGACAACATGGTGCAGGATCGTAAGTATGATATTGTATCTGTTGCCAAAACAGTAATTTTCCCCATGGGTGTTTACTCTAAAAAAATTAAAACATTGAACGAGCTTAAGCCTGGGGCTATTATTGCTATACCCAACGATCCTACGAATGGCAGCCGCGCCTTGCTGTTGCTTGAAAAACAAGGACTTATTAAGCTTAAGCCCGGAGTTGGTCTAAAAGCTACCGCCGCGGATATTGCCGAGAATCCTAAGAATCTCAAGATTAAAGAGTTAGATGCCGCTCAGGTACCACGATCTTTAGATGATGTGGATGCCGCAGCCATCAATACCAATTATGCCATGACCGCCGGTTTAATTCCCAATGAGGACGCAATAGCCATGGAGGATGCTAATTCACCGTACGCAAATATTATTGCAGTAAAAACTAAAGATAAAGACGATCCGGCAATTGCCAAGCTAATCAAGGCTTATCACTCTGAAGAAGTCAAGAAATATATTGATGAACACTTTAAGGGTACGGTTACAGCTGCTTGGTAAGGTTTTTGTCAAGAAAACATGGCTTGCGCCGAGCCTTCGGCTGAAGCAGAAGTCGATGTTGCCCTTATCCAGGCGAAAGTTATACTTTTTATCAGGACAATAGAGAAACCACGGCGAAAGCCGTGGTTTTTCTATTGTCCAAGTATTTCAATAAATTTATCTACTAGAATAGGATCAAACTGAACGCCGGAACAGCGGCTAAGTTCAGCAATTGCATGTTCATGCTTTAAAGCTTGGCGGTAGGGACGGTTGCTGGTCATCGCATCATAGGCATCGGCGATAGATAATATCCGGCATTCTAGTGGAATACTGCAGCCCGCCAGTCCCAAGGGATAACCGTTGCCGTTCCACCATTCGTGGTGTTTGAGGATAAAATCAGCAATCAGCCGTAAATCAGGTGAGGCCTGGGCGATGTGGTAACCAATTTCCGAGTGTCGTTTCATCTCAGCAAATTCTTCGTCCGTTAGTTTGGCTGGTTTAAACAAGATGTGATCAGGGATACCGACTTTACCGATATCATGAAATTGTGCCAGTAATTTAAGTTCAGATACTTTATTTTCCGGAAGACCTAATGCTATGCCGAGACGGGCTACTAAAGCCTGCAGCCGGTCTCCATGTCCCTCTGTTATAAAGTCACGGGCTTCCAGCAGCTTCATGGCGGTTTGAACAATACTGCTTCGGTTGCTTTGGCTGCGATGCAGTTTTTCCTGGCACAGATTATTATCGGCAATCTTATAAACTTCGTTAAGATCGGTGGTATTAGGTTCTGCTAAGGCAAAGCCCAAGGATAGGCTGAGAACAATGCCTTCTCCGAGCGGAGTCGCTTTATTATAATTATCTACGTCCTGGCTAATATTGCGGCATAACTGTTCTATTGCCGGACGAGAAGCTGTTGGCAGTAAAATGACAAATTCATCTCCGCCAATACGGGTAATGGTAGCATTATCAGGGCAGCGTTCTTTCAGAATGCCAGCCGTGATTTTAAGCAGATTGTCCCCGCTTTCATTTCCCCATGTGTCATTAATGAGTTTTAAACCGTCCAAATCGCCGACAATAATACCAACAGGTGAATACTTGGGGTTACTTAGACGTTCTAGTTCTGAAGAAAAATGTGTGCGATTATGCAGTTCGGTTAATGGATCATGAAGACTTATGTAAGCAAGCTGTTTTTCAAGTTTTTTCCTTTCGCGGCGAACTGTAGCCTCTTTGATTTCGCGGTGTATTGCCGGTGCCAGGCGAATCATATTTCCTTTTAAGATATAATCATGGGCACCCGCCTTCATGGCCGTCACAGCAACCTCTTCGCCGATTGCCCCGGAGACTATGATAAAGGGGAGATCAAGGCCGGTCTGTTTAAACAGTTCCAAGGCTGCTAGCCCGCTGAAATTTGGTAAAGCGTAGTCAGAGATAATAACATCCCAGGATTGCTCGGATAAGGCGGCAAGCAGGGTATCTGGCTGATCCACCTGGCGGATATGAGGCGTAAATCCGCCCTGGAGGAGGGCCCTTTTTATTAGCAGAATGTCATCTTCTGAATCTTCGACAATCAGGACATTAAGCTCCGTCATCCTAGTATTACCTCCTAACCGGTGGAAGTTCATTCAGTACTAGCCAGTACAAGCCTAACTGTTGAACAGCAGCAATAAATTGATTGAAATCTACTGGTTTACGAATATAGCTGTTGGCGCCTAAATTATAGCTTGTCAATAAATCTTGTTCTTCACGGGAGGAAGTCAAAATAGTTACAGGGTACAACTTAGTGCGCTCATCGGCGCGGATGCGCCGAAGTACTTCTAAGCCGTCTACCTTAGGTAATTTAAGATCAAGAAGAATTATTTGCGGAATCGGGTTATTAGCAGAATCAGGCCCAAACAAATAGTCAAGAGCTTCTGCTCCATCATGAACAACAATGACTTTGTTCATGATGTTATTTTTTTTCAGAGCGCGGAGTGTTAAAGCCTCATCATCAGGATTGTCTTCGATTAGTAAAATTATCTTCTCACTCATATTTTGCTCCCTTTGGAGGAATATTCTCTATTTTATTACAATTCCACAAAAAGTGGTAAAAATCCTTTTAAAAATGATAATTTAAAAATAGGAATGCGGTAACCCGGATGGGTATTTTGGAGTGTTTTGCGCATTATAGAAACATAGAAGGTATAGGCGAGATCCTAACTATAATACTAATGGTAAGGAAGTATAGTGTGGGGGAAAATGATGATACTGGACATTCGGACTTTTTACCTGCTGCTTACAGTGGGGAATATAGTTATGTTTGGTGCATTAATGGTATTTGCGAAATTTTCCCGGTTTGAAGGATCATTAAGATTATACGCATATGCTAAGTTATTGCAAGGGCTTGGCATGCTAATGGTATTTAGACGGGAAATGTTCCTTGGTGATTTTTTTATCATAATGGAAAGTGCCTTGTTTTTTGCTGGAATTTTTATGGAGGCGTTTTGCCTCATTCATGTAGGTAAGCGGCCAGGCAAACGAAGTATGCGCATTTGGAGTTGTGGTGCAGTCGCCGTCATAGCAACATTCTCTTTTCTGCAGATGTCTGGAACTACAGCCTGGATAATTATCTGTCTTTATGCGGCAGTATTTGGTGCTACGTCACTTTTTATCGGGATCCGGTTGGTATTTTACAACAATGATACTAAATTAAAGCGTTTTTTTGGTTACTTCTTTTTGTGTATGGCGATTCCCCATGTTATTAGAGGTGGAGATATAGTAATAAATCATAAAGGATATGTCATTTTTGGCAGTTATTCTATTCAAATAGCTGTACTTGTGTTTTCGTACATTCATATGTTATCGAGCACTATGGCTTACCTGTTAATGAGTCGGGAGATTGTAGATATGGAACTTAAGTTAGCCGCAACAACCGACTTTCTCACTGGGGTTGCCAACCGCATGCAGTTTTCCAGTTTAGCAAAGAGAATGTTTTCTTTAGAAATCAGGGAGGCAAAGTCTGTAGCGGTACTCATGTTCGATATCGATAATTTTAAGAGCATAAATGATTCTTATGGCCATCCTATGGGGGACCGGGTGCTTGTTCACTTTGCCACTACCGTTAGCGATATAATCCGTACCGAAGATATCTTTGCCAGGTATGGCGGAGAAGAATTTATTTTGATGCTGCCCCATACAGCCATAGAAGAAGCTGAAATAATTGCCAACAGATGTAAAGCTGTTATCGCACGACGGATCGTAGAAGATAACGGCATTCCCAGCTATACGGTAAGTATTGGTATTGCAGTGATGATTCCAGACAATCTCGCCCAGTTAGATATTTTGATTGATCAAGCCGACCAAGCTTTACTGCATGCCAAAAAGCAAGGGAAAAATCAATTTGTTAAATATGCGGAATTGGTGTAAAACTGCCTGTATGAAAATACAGGCAGTTTTTTCTGTCATATATTGGTCAATAGTATGCACTGTTTGGTTCAGCAGGATTTTGAATTAAGCGAAGCGAAACCCCTATGGAGATGCGCATATACCGTATTGTTTGGAAGTTAAAGGAGTGTAACATGCGAATTTTACATACAGCCGACTGGCACTTTGGCAAGACCATCGAGGGAAGGGACAGGCTGTCGGAACAAGCTGCCTTTGTAGAGGAGTTGTGCTGTCTTTGTGCTGAAGAAAAAATAGATCTGGTATTGATTGCGGGGGATGTGTTCCAGAGTCCTAATCCCAGCGCGGCCGCAGAAGAACTGTTTTACTACGCTGTTGACAAATTGGCGGATCATGGCAAGCGGGGAGTTGTCATTGTTGCCGGCAATCATGATAATCCGGACAGGCTGTGTGCTGCCTCGCCGCTGGCTGGGCGTCTGGGCATTACACTTGCCGGACTGCCTAAAGAAGAATTAGGCCCTACAAGTCCGGTAAACGGCAAAGTGTACCGGGTAGATGGCGGACAAGCGTGGCTAGAGCTGGCTGTCCCCGGAATAGCTCATACCGCGGTTATTGCCGCGCTGCCTTATCCGTCTGAAGGTCGGCTTAAGGAGGTCCTGGCGCAATCACTTGAGGATAAGGATTTGCGCCAGGGCTATAATGAACGGCTGGCTGGTTTATTTGGGTCATTAAACCAAAAGTATCGTGCGGATACTGTTAACCTGGCGGTTAGTCACGTGTATGTCCGCGGTGGTATAGAGTCAGACTCAGAACAGCAAATTCAGGTAGGCGGAGCGTATGCTGTCGATCCGCTAATTTTCCCGGATAAAGCTCAGTATATTGCTTTAGGTCATTTGCACAGACCGCAGTATGTCGGCGGAACACCGGCGCCTTGCCGCTATGCCGGTTCGCCGTTGGCCTATAGCTTCTCGGAGACTGGGTATACGAAATCGGTGACCATTATTGATGCTTTGCCCGGGCAAAAGGCCGATATCCGGGAAGTGCCTGTCTCGGCCGGCAAGTCCCTAGTAAGGTGGCGGGCAACCGGCGGTTTGGAGCAAGTGCGCGAGTGGGTTGCTGCCGGGCGGGACAAGAATGCCTGGATTGAGGTTGAACTGGAAATTACTAAGGCTTTGGCTTTGGATGAAATTCAAGAACTTAGAGCCCTGCATCCCGGTTTTGTCGTCATTAGGCCGGTGTTTGCTTTAGCTAACGGAGAAACCGCGCCGGAACCAGTCCGGCTTAACACTATGCCGCTTAATGAGTTGTTTATCAGATTTTATGAACAGCAAAACGGCGGCTTGAAGCCGGATGATAAGCTTATAGAACTGTTTTTGGAGTTAAGCCAGAGTATTTTAACAGAGGATACAGAAGGCAGTATGGAGGACGGCAGCAAGGAGGCAACAGAATGAAGCCGATATCGCTTACAATTGCCGGGTTGCATAGCTTCAGGGAAGAGCAGGAAATACCGTTTGCTGAGTTGAGTAAACTGGGGGTATTTGGTATATTTGGTCCTACAGGCAGCGGCAAATCCTCCATTCTTGACGCTATGACCTTAGCCTTGTATGGAACGGTGGTTAGGGCCGGCCGACGTACTCAGGGAATTTTGAATCACGCAGAAAAGCAGGTTAAAGTTGCTTTAACTTTTTCGCTTGGACAGGGTGCTGCCCTCCGTATTTACCGGGTAGAACGCCGGTACACCCGCAAAGACCAGTTAGCGGTTAACAATACTTACAGCCGTTTAGTAGCGGTAAATACTGGTGAGGAAGAAGTTCTTGCCGATAAGGATCGCGAAGTTACAGAAAGGGTTACAGCTCTCCTGGGGCTAAAGGAAGAGGATTTTACCAGAGCGGTAGTTTTACCGCAAGGTAAGTTTGCTGAATTTCTGAATTTGGGTGGCAAGGAGCGGCGGGAAATGCTGCAACGGCTGTTTTCCCTGGAACAGTACGGCAATGTGTTAATAAATAAGGTAAGTGAAAGGCTAAGGTTTACTGAGACGAGCTATCTTGAAATAGAAAGCGAGCAAAAAGGATTGGGAGATGCTTCGCCGCCAACTGTTGCTGCGGCGCAAGTTGCGCAGCTGGAAGCTAAGCAGGCGGAAGCTGGCGCGCTGGTTGAATATGAAACGGCGGCAATGCGGTTTGCTGAGGCCAAAGAGGTATATAATCTGCAGCAGGAACT
>CAZCEN010000118.1:0-9822 GCA_964497205.1 uncultured Sporomusaceae bacterium | reverse complement strand
TGATATGCTGCCCTCCTTTCGAGCAAGTAAAGGACATTATATCATGCGATCAAGTTTACTTCTACAGGTGTTTTATGTAAATTAAGTCTTTTTTTTGCGATTTTTTTCGTTTTACGTATATAAACGAGAAATACAATAGGCAAAACTAACCGCCGATAATAATTACTCCGGCACTGGTTCCCAAGCGGGTAGCTCCAGCAGCAATAAACTCAAGAGCTTGTTCACGGGTGCGAATACCACCCGAAGCCTTGATACCAATTTTGTCACCTGCGATTTTTTTGAGCAAACGAATATCTTCCACTGTCGCGCCAGTAGAAGCAAAACCAGTAGATGTTTTGACAAAGTGCGCCCCGGCATCAATCACAGCCTGACATGCCTGCCGCTTTTCTTCGTCGGTTAACAAGCCTGTTTCAATAATAACTTTGACGATAGCGCCGTCGGCCGCTTCCACTACTTGTCGGATATCTTCGGTTACTACTTCCCAGAGTCCGGCTTTAGCTGCACCGATATTTATGACCATATCCAACTCATTGGCTTTGCGCAGCACTGCTTCTTTAGCCTCAGCCGCCTTGATGGCAGTTATCGTTGCCCCTAACGGGAAACCTATAACAACAGCTGTTTTTATTCCCGTACCAGCCAAGTGGTGAGCTGCCAAATCCGCATAGATTGGATTTACACATACTGCCGCAAACTCGTGTTTAACGGCTTCTTCACACAACGTAATAATATCTTCCACAGTTGCCGACGGTTTGAGTAAAGTATGGTCAATATAACTTGCCAGCTTCATATCCTAACCTGCCTTTCTATAAAGTAGACTTAGCTCTAGTGGGATTTTAACCCATCTGAGGTTTAGCCGCAGCAAAAAAGAAATTTGTTTTGGAAGGATTACATAGCAAAAAGACTGCCGGAATGCGGCAATCTCTTTGACTATTCTTTCTTATCCGGGACTGCTAGTGTTTGGCCGCGGACTCGTTCTGGCATTTAGGGCAGACCCCATAGAAGTAAAATTGCTGCCCTTGAATAGTATAGTCCGTTTGCGACGAAACCTTACTAACAAAATCAATAGAATCTATGCCATGCAAGTCATCAACCCGCCCACAGCACATGCAGCGTATATGCGGGTGATTACTAGTATTGGCATCATAGCGGAAGCTGTCTTCCCCAACATTAAGTATTTGTACTAAATTCAATTCTTTCAAAATCTCAATTGTCTTATACACAGTCGCCAGACTCATCGTAGGATAAACCGGCTGGAGCTCATTATAAATCATTTCGGCGCTAGGATGGGCAGTGGTAGCGGCTAAGGCATTATATATCGCCAGTCGCTGTGGTGTAACTTTAAACCCTTTGTCTCGTAACAGTGATGTAACACAAATATCCATTCATTTTCCCCTCCTTTACTACAAATATCACTGGAAAATAGTTATTCCGTAATTCTTACTTAAGAATAACTCTTATTGCTAGTTGCTGTCAAGGTAATTTTATGCAAGTAGAAAAAAGTACAAAATCCATACTGCAGTTAAACGCAGCGTCCTATTTTATAGTAAACCAGCTTAAACAAATAAACAGCACTTTGCTCAAGAACGCAGAGTGCTGTTTTGATAAAATCACGTAGATTTTTTTTAAATATACCGTTAGCCCTTCATCAATTCTAAAAACGTTTGCAAAGCTTGAAGCTGTTTAGGGGTTAGAGTCTGAGCAATTCTTACCAGACGCTGAATATCTAAAGGAAGTTCTGCTGTTTCGTCACAAAAAAATTCGCATAAGCTGATTCCTAAACCATTACATATCTTCCGCAAAGATTCAATAGTTGGATGTTTT
This sequence comes from uncultured Sporomusaceae bacterium, assembly GCA_964497205.1. Lineage (GTDB taxonomy): Bacteria > Bacillota > Negativicutes > Sporomusales > Sporomusaceae > Sporomusa. The sequence continues at coordinate 8,001 of CAZCEN010000118.1, read as the reverse complement.
TCACCTAATTCAATTTGTCGGACAAAACCTTGTGATAATCCTGCTAGAGTTGCTAGTTTGTTTGTACTATATCCTTTTAACTGGCGTAACTCAATAATCCTTTTAGAGATATCCATATTTAAGCCACCTTAACAATAATTCTATAGTAATAATATACCACAATTATAAACAAAAACCCTTAATTCAATGGCGTTGACTAGCCAACTCTATAGAGTTAGAATATTAGAATAGGAGGTGTTGCGATAGTGCTTGAAAAATTGCGATTGACGAAAAATATGTCACAGCAACAACTGGCAGAAGCAGCAGGCGTAACTCAGGGGTATATTTCCGCACTGGAGCGTGGCGTAAAGAAGAATCCCGGACAAGTAGTAGTAAAAAAACTGGCGAATGCCCTTAATGTATCAACAGACGTAATTTTAGGATTATTTCCTGATGCACCGTCAGAGATGTAGAGGAAAAGTAAATGCGACCTCTAAAACACGCAAATCGTTATATATTACAAAAAAATAAAGCGGAACGAATAGATTTAAAAAACCAAAAGACCATCCCGCTTTATAAAGCGGGATAGTCTTTATAAACAAAGTTACTGGGATTGACCGCTAAATTTCGATTTAGCTTGGGAAATATCTTGCGAACTTGCGTTTTGAACATTGTAATAGCCTTTTTGCTGCATGATATCAAAGAGTTGTTTTTCTTGGCTATGGATATCGCCCAAAACAGTCAGATAATCACGACGCAGCGATTCGCTGCTGCATTCCAAAGCAAAAGTGTTAACTGCAGCCGCTGCGTGTTTGCTTTCGTTAAGAGCAAGCTGCAACATATCACGGTCAGATATAGTAGCCCCTTGACCGCTCATGCCTGCTTGCATGCTTTGGCCGGATTGCTGACCGGATTGACCAGATTGTTGACCAAATTGTGCCAAAATATTTCACCTCAATTATTGTAAGTTTTGACCTGCGTTTAAATGCTTACTCATAGTTTGGAAATGCTGTTGATTTTTTTGGGCAATTTGTTGGAAAACCTGTTTAATCTGTGTATCTTGAACATTTCCGGCAAAATAGTTCATTGTGTTAGCGCAGGTTTGTTCCATACCCAGAAAATCTTCCAAATGCATTAACTCTTTTGATGATAACACATGTATCCCTCCTTTGCGGTTTATCAGGTATAGCATGTGTAAGTCAACAACCAGCTATTCTCTTGCTATACATTTTTTGTTTATTTTCTAAAGCATTCCACGCGGTTGCGGCCTTGCTGCTTAGCACGGAATAACATTTGATCAGCTGCATCAATTAAATCGATTTCCGGTTGTTCCCAGGAAGTGTCACTCTCAAACGTGGCTACGCCTAAACTTATAGTAATCGCAATAACTGCCTCCTCAAAATCAAACTTGGCTGCCTCAACAAGTTTGCGCAAATTCTCCGCCCACTTGGCTGCTTCCTCTAGACAAGTCTCAGGCAGTACAATCGCAAATTCTTCTCCGCCATATCGCGCACTTATATCCGTGGGACGAAAGTGTTCTTTTATCATAGCCCCCATCTTCTGTAAAATTGCGTCGCCGGCTAAATGTCCCCAGGTATCGTTAACCTTCTTGAAAAAATCTATATCCAGCATAATAAGGCTTACTGGCCGGTGGTAGTTAAGAGTGCGGCTGATTTCACGCCCCAAAACAATTTCAAATTGCCTGCGATTGGCCAACTTAGTTAATGGGTCGGTCAGCGCCATAGCCTGATAATGATCATAGAGATAAGCGCGTTCCAGGCCAATAGCTGTCTGACTGGCAATCGTTCCTAGCACAAGCTCTTTTCCTGGCGGAATTTCTTGCAAGGGATCGTTCCAGCCAAGCACAATTAATCCTTGCAGCTTACCACTGGCTAAAAGCGGCAGGATATTAAGCCGCTTGGATATCAGCACCGACATGATAATAAGACCCCGCTCGGTTTCTTCAGCTGTATTCTCTTCAATAGTACTAAGGCCGCTCCAAGGCCAAACCATTTTGCTGTCTGAAAACACCCGCTGCAAATGGTCGACTTCTTTTTGTTCAAACCCGTCAACAAACGCCGGTTGAGTATGAATCCCATCATCCCGATGATGCATAATAAAGGCCAATGCCCCATTAGCTGAAAATAGACCGTACAGTTTCTCAGTTACCCTTGTCAGAATTGCTGCCGGTGACTTTTGCATGGCAATATCTTTAACAATTTCATACAGCAGGCTTAGTTCAGCAAAGCTTTCGACTGTCGTCTCATAAGCTTTGGCATTCTTGATCGCTTCACCGGCATGGTGGGAAAAGACACTTAGGAACTGCGCGTCATGCTGAGTAAAATCTTTTTTTCTATAAGAGAATACTCCTAGTACACCAATAACATTCCCATTATGACGAATTGGCGCCCCCACCATTGAATTTATACCGGCTTGCTGTATAGCATCAATAATTCTTTCGGAGTAATTGCCGATTTGATCAATTACCAGTGATTTTTTCTCAGTAAAAACTTTCCCCATAAAACTTGTTTCAATATCGATCTTTTCCGGAGGTTTAAAGCTGCTAATATACGCCACTATCTTTAACTTGTCATCTTCAACAAGTGATAAATAAACATTCTCACATTGAAAAACAGTCCCTGTGGCCAATACAACCTGCTGAAGCATGGCCTCTAAATCATGTTTGGATGCTAATGTTGCGCCTAATTGAATAAAAGCTTGCTGTAATATGCTTTGACTTTCTTTTGTCTCCTTATACAGACTCATTTTCTTAGCCGCCATATTCTTTAGCGCTTGATTAAGCCGGGATATGCGCATATATGGCTTAAGAATGGAGGTTTGCAACAGCGAGCGTAATATGCAGTAATACGCCAAAACTTTGTAAATATGCCCTATCAAATTGAAACTATCGTAACAGTTATTGTAAAGTGTAAACGCCATCCCGCCCACTAAATTAAATACTAAACCGACACGCAATAAAAACACAGACTGCTGAGCCGGGTTCCGGAAACCGTATAAATAAATAGCGAATAAGTTTAACGCCATTATGACATATTCCAAAACAATCTTGGCAATAGTCTGACCCTGTTCGGGGATATCCATTGGCATTAACAAATTTTCAAAAAACAGCACACTGACTAACAATCCCATAGTAACGGATAGTGTCACCGTTAACAGATATAGTCGGTGAAATACCGGATTTTTGCTGCGCCGGGGAATATACGCGGCAACCAACAGGCCGGTACTGGCCAGTAGACGGCTCATAATCCAATATAGGGAAGACTTATTATCACTATTAGCCGAAAACAAATCCGGCATTCCTTTATGCGACAGTAAGTGAGCCAAATCTAAGAGACCAACTGCCAGGAAAACCATAGCAATAACCAAGTCTCGACTATTCTTAGTCTGCGGCCAGCCATACCAGACTATAACAAATACGCTCAGACTAATTGCCAAACAAATCATTTCGATAATACTATGGATAATCAAGTACACGTTGTCAGGATAAACCATATAAAAGGGGTTAGGCATCCAGGAAACTATACCAAGTATTGTAAAGAGCAAAGATGTAAGCACCGCCAGTTGCACATTAGCTCTAAGCGTGTTTACAAATAACGACACAATATCCCTCCTTTCAGACAAACCTTACGTTAACTACTACTAACATAATATGCCGGAAAATAAGCGTTTGTGTCGTTATTTCAGACTTAAGTCCTAGGTTTAGCAGGCAAAAAATTATTCCTTTTTTGCAGTTTTTTCTGTATAATAATGGCAAGGATACAAGGAGGAACCCTATGTTTATTAGCGAAGTAAAAGCCGGCATGGTGTTGGCAAAGGATCTAGTTGATGACAATGGCAATCTGCTCCTCGAACAAGGCATCGCCCTTACAGAATACTATATTTCCCGGCTTGCCCAAATGGGGATAACAAGCATTCCCATTTATGACCGATTTGCAGCTGAGCTAAAAAATCACACAGTAGTTGCTCCGGAAGTCAGAGAGGAACTTATGATATGCTTCCGGTCATTATTTAGCAAAAAAAGTCAGGATTTGTTGAATTCTGGCTTCAGAACTGTGTATTTAAAACAAATTCAAAATACAATAGAACAGGTTATTGATGAAACAGAGCAAAATCTTGCACAAATCATTAACGTTCAAGTACGTCAACCTTTTGAAGATGAAATTGGACATGCGGTTAACGTTTGTTTAATGTCGGTGGCTACAGGACTTTATATTAAGCTGCCCCGCTCAGTACTGATGGATTTGGCCTTAGGAGCGCTTTTTCATGATCTGGGAAAGTGCGTTATGCCGACAGTTAGCGGTTATTCCACCATCGACCACGGCCATCTCCATCCAATTTATGGTCAGCAGCTTTTATTAAAAAACAAAGTTGGTTCGATTATCGCCCGCATAGCCGCCGAGCACCATGAACGCTATGACGGCCAAGGATCGCCTTCCGGACTGGCCGGAAAGGAAATTCACCCCTTATCACGCCTGGTTACTATTGCCAACTATTTTGACAATACTATGAATGCGGCCGCAATGACAGGTGCCCCCCGCGCTGCTATCATCGAAAACATGATGGCTAATGGAAATACCCTCTTTGATATGTACTTATTACGAGCCTTTTTCCATACTACATCTCTTTATCCGATAGGCAGTATGGTACGGCTAAGCACCAATCAATTGGCCTATGTAATAAAGAATAAAGTTCGCTTTACCGCCACACCGACCATTCAAATTGCCGAACCAAGTCTCAGCACGGACGGTTTTATTCCGACCCAGATTATTGATTTGGCAATGAAACCGTCTATTAGTATTGTTGATGTTATCGCCGACTAAAAAAACGTCACGCAACAATCGCGTGACGTTCCTTATTTACTCCCACTTTTTTGATTCAAACCGCCACCACAAGATAGCGCTTCTAATTAAAAAATCAGCGGCAGTAATATACCAAGCGGCAGCAATATCATAATGCCAGATAAAAATGAACAGATAGATTAGCGGTAATCTTAGCAGCCATACCCCAAAAGTTGTAACATACATCGGCCAGCGCGTATCACCGGAACCACGAAGCGCCCCGCCAAACACAAAACATAAGGCAAGAGTCGGCTGCTCCAAGACCGCAATCGTAACTAACAGCGTCCCCCACTGGACAACCTGTTGGTCGTTGATAAATAAGGAAGTCAACTGTCTGGCAAAAACAAACAGGAACGCTCCCATGGCAGTCATACTCCAAAAAGCAATCTTATTGGTCAGCCAGGCAAATTGTACCGCCCGGTGCGGCATCCCCTTTCCTAAATACTGACCGACAAGCGTCATAGCCGCGACCGAAAAACCAAAGCCGGGCATAAATGACATAGATTCCACCTGTAGGGCTATTTGGTGAGCGGCAAACTGTATTGCCCCTGCACCGGCCAGCATAAAATTAAATACAATCCTCCCACTCTGCATGGCAAACTGTTCCAGACCGGCCGGTACGCTTATATCAACAATTCGCTTAATTACTGGTCTTTGAATGGACAATATATGCCGCCAAGACAAACGTACCGTTTTTAAATTATGTAAAACCACCAAAGCGGCCAATGCGCCTGCCAGCTGCGATATACCCAGCCCCCAGGCAGCGCCGTAGGCCCCTAGAAGCGGCAAACCTTTGCCAAAGATCAACATATATGCGATGATTAGTGCCAAAGCATTATTAAAAATAGTGATATAAAATGCCGTTTGCGTTTTCCCCATTCCCCGCAAAATCGCAGTACCTATAGACATAATTAAGTAGAATGGCGTAAACATAAACGTAATTTTTACCAAACCAGCCGCCAGGGAACTTACCTCAGGCTCGGCTGCCGTCAAACTCAGTACCCAATCAGCCGCCAGTAATCCTACAACTGCTAAAATGGCACCTAAAACAGCTCCCAGCATTATCGCCTGCCCGGTTATGTTCCTGACTTCCTGCCAGCGGCCGGCCCCTGTCTCACGGGCTACTATCGCTGCGGCCCCTGTGCCAGCCGCAGCAAATACCAATGCCGACGCAAATTGCATCATTATTGCTAAGCCAACGGCGGCTAGTGGCACTGCCCCGAGCCGTCCTACCATAGCTGTTAACAAAACATTGACGGCCATGATGATAATGCCTTCAAATATTACCGGCCAAGCCAGCTTTATAATCTGCCGCCACATATAATCTCTAATAGAAACAATCACAATATGATCCCCCTGAAGCCCTGTAGCATCTAATCCTGTTTTTAGTTATTTTCTGCGTAATGAAAAATTTTCCTTTACTAACATGGAACTGTAATTATATTGCCCTGATGGTACAAACTGTTATAATATAAAAGGTCAAAAAATTAATATATAAAGTGGTGAATATATGCTTATTACTGAAATTCCTGCAATTATTGCCCGCGAATTAGCGGTTAAGCCCCACCAGGTAACGGCAACCATAAACCTTTTGGATGATGGTAACACCGTCCCGTTTATTGCCCGTTACCGCAAAGAAGCTACCGGCGAACTTAACGAAGAACATATTCGCACAATTGAAGAGCGCACCCAATACCTGCGTAATTTGATTAAGCGTCAGGAAGAAATCCTCGCCAGCATTGAAGCGCAAGAAAAGTTAACCCCGGAATTGGCCGAAGCCATCCAAAAATCAACCAAACTGCAAGAACTGGAAGATCTATATCTCCCCTACCGGCCTAAGAAACGGACACGGGCTCAAATCGCCCGGGAAAAAGGGCTAGAACCGTTAGCAGAAACCATATTGGCACAAGAACTGACCAGCGGAGAGCCTCTGGAAATTGCGGCACAATACATAAATGAGGAACACGAAATAACCACCGCCGAGCAAGCTTTGGCCGGGGCACAGGATATTATTGCCGAAATGGTAACCGAACAAGCAGATATCCGGGCACTGCTCCGGAAAGAACTATGGCAAAAGGCGGAAATTGCCACCCAGCTTGCTGTCGATGAAGCCGAAGCTAAAGAGTTCCTCATGTACAAAGAATACCGCGAACCTGTAAAACGTATGCCATCTCACCGGATCTTGGCCGTAAATCGCGGCGAAACAAAAGGTACGTTAAAAGTTGACCTCTTAATCGACCATGAAGCCAACTGTAAACTTATTGCCAATAAAGTTATTACGGGCAATTCTATTTTTGCGCAAACCATTACCGACGCAATTACCGATGGTTATAAACGGCTGTTATTTCCAGCATTGGAACGCGAAATCCGTGCTCTCTTGACCGAAAATGCCGAGAAACAAGCCATAAGAGTATTCGGACTTAACCTGCGCCAACTCTTGCTGCAAGCTCCTTTGGCCGGCCATACCGTTATGGGTCTGGATCCAGGTTACCGCACCGGCTGTAAAATGGCTGTTGTCAGCCCTACCGGCACTGTGCTTACTATCAACACCCTGTATATAACTATGAGCGAACGCCAACGGGAAGACGCGGCTGCCAAAGTTCTTGACGCCATTAAAACATATGGAGTTACCCTTATTTCGATTGGCAACGGCACAGCCTCTTATGAAACCGAGGAATTTGCCGCTAACCTTATTAATAGCAATAACCTAAATGTCCACTATATAATCGCCAATGAAGCCGGCGCTTCGGTATATTCGGCTTCCAAACTGGCCAAAGATGAATTGCCGGATTTGGACGTATCTATTAGGGGAGCTGTCTCGATTGCCCGGCGTGTCCAAGATCCGTTAGCCGAACTTGTTAAAATTGATCCCAAATCCATCGGCGTAGGCCAGTATCAACATGACGTAAACCAAAAAGAACTCGGCGGTACTCTAGCCAATGTTGTAGAATCCTGCGTTAACCACGTCGGTGTCGAACTTAATACTGCATCTCCGGCCCTGCTCACCTATGTAGCCGGTGTCAACGCCGGTGTGGCCAAAAACATTGTCGCCTACCGCACCGAAAACGGCGAATTCAAAAGCCGCAAAGAACTGCTAAAAGTTGCCCGCCTGGGTAAAGCAGCCTTTACCCAGTGTGCCGGTTTTTTACGCATTGCCCAAGCC
>CAZCEN010000117.1:0-9858 GCA_964497205.1 uncultured Sporomusaceae bacterium | reverse complement strand
ATAAATCTGGAGGAACTGTGCCTTAATGACCTAATAGCACAATCCTTGGCCGAGTATGAGGAAGATTTTAAGAACGCGGGTCTTGATGTAATTCTTACTCTCCCCCAGGATAAGATTATGGTATTAGCGGATGGTGCTAAGATGTGGCGAGTGCTGTCCAATCTGTATAACAATGCGATCAAGTACAGCATGCCCGGCACCCGCGTATTCGTTGATGCTGAAGCGGTCAATGACAACGTGAATATCACCGTAAAAAATATAGCTAATTATATTATGAATTTTAAATCAGAAGAAATATTTGAGAGATTTAAACGTGGCGAGGAATCACGTACTGGAGAAGGTTCAGGGCTGGGGCTGGCTATTGTTAAAAGCTTCATGACGTTGCAGAATGGAAGCAGCGATGTGGTCGTTGATGGCGACTTATTCAAAGTAACATTAACTCTGAAGCGATAAGGAAAATGCACCTCTTATGTATAGTCTTGCTATACGGTATAAGAGGTGCTTCTTTCTTTTTATCCCCGCTTATTTATAAGCATTCCATTCTCACGAGACTTATTTTACTCAGTGTCGCCCGGTCCCGGGTTCCTGGACTGTTGAGCATATGCCAGGCCGTGTATTGTTCGGCATAAGGATTATTAGCGGATACTCCATCTACCGGAACAATCACTCGATAGCCGCGAAACGCAGCGGCAGTGGCTGTATGAAGGACGGCCCCGTGGGCGGCGTAGCCGGTAACAAGAATCGTGTTAATGCCGTGTGCTCTTAGTATCCTGTCCAAATCGGTTTTATAGAATTTGTCAACGTTTGATCTAACCATCGGTTCATCAGGGAGAGGGGCCAGTTCCGCGAAAATTTCTGAAGGATTTCCAGTTCTCGTCAGGCTATATACCACGAGCATGCCGCTTTGCCGGGCCTTGTTTAGTAAATGCTTGATTTTAGGAATAGAGGCCAGGCAGCGGGGACTTTTACATATCGTTGTCTGCATGTCCAAGATTAGTAACGCACTGGTTGCCGGGGATAGGGAGACTGCTTTTAGTTCAGGAGGGGGAGGGACCGGGATGGTCTGCCATTCGTCAATAATTGTATGATCGAATAGCCCAGTTTGATGGTATGACTGAACATCGCAGTCATTATAACTATGAGTGCAGAATTCATACCCTTTCCCACATATCGGGCAGCAATCTATCATAAGTAATCCTCCTAATATTTTTGCTTCTATATACTATGTATCAGCTGCTGAACATGTCATAACGTTGGAATAGGTAACGTTAGGCAGGGAACGGCACATTTTTACCCAAAATGTGTGAGCAAAACATAATGATATTTCATAATATACAAAAGCTAAGATGGGAGGAGATGTTATCATGAGTGCATATAGTAGATTTTTAGAAGCCGGCGGCTATTGCGGCTGTTATGATGGTTTTGGCTTTAATGAGCGTTTCAATTATCCCGAGCGCTATGTTTTTTCTGGCTATGGGGGATGTCTTTGTCATTATTGCAGGATTAAGGAGCGTTGCCGGTATTGGCGTCGCCGTTTTCGTTAAACGAACATAACATAAAACGCTAAACAGGGATAGTGTTTAAAACACTATCCCTGTTTTTACACCATGAAAAATTGGAGCCAGAAGCATTGGGAAGTTCAAGTTCAGTTTTCCAGTGTCTTAACACCACGTTCCCTGCATCCCTATGTAATGCAGGAAATGAAGCCAGTGTTGACGAAAAAATGAGGAAGTTAGGATACTTTGGCTAGCGTGTGCAATGGACTACTAGATATTTGATTCGTACTGCAGAAGGTTCCTGCTTGAGCAAAAGGATGTCGTCGGGGAGGAAAAAACAGTGGCTTTTAGCAATATAATTTGTTTTTTGGATGACAAAAATTTTGTACAGTATTGCGAGAACAGTAACGACGGAATTCCTGGAATATGGAGTGAATATACAGGCAAACACATTACTGATTTTCTGGATATTGACTTAACGTTAGCCAGTGGGTATGCCGGGTGGCAGGGAAAAGTACTGAAATTTGTCCAAAGCAAAAATTTGATGGGGAAGGGGACAATCTTATTTATCACGGCTTGTTCTGATCACAGTGCTATCTATGAAAAAGCTATGGATAACATTGCCGAAGGCATCCAGATTTATGACAGGAATGGTTACCTGTTGTTTTGCAATAAAGGCACTGAAAGCATTGAAAAAATGGATAGGACTAAGATTATTGGCAAACACTTGCTTGATATCTATGGACTGGATCCCGACTACAGTACGGTTCTTACAGCGATTAAGAACAAGGCACCGGTAGTTAACCGCTGTGACAACTTTAAAAATAAGTACGGTAAAGTGATTACCACGATGAATTCAGGTTATCCCTTGTTTATTGATGACCAGCTGATCGGCGCTCTTGGGCTGGTGCAGGATAATTCCACACTGGAAACCTATTGGACGAGAGCCAATGTTTTTGAAAAATATTTGTCAGAACGTGAATCCGGAGGGAATCGTGCTAAACGGAAAAATTATTATACATTTAAGTATTATACCTTTACTGATCTGATTGGTGATAATGCTAATTTTGTTGAAGCCGTTAATTTAGCCCGAAATATTGCCTTGCAAGATTGCGCTGTGTTAATTTATGGCGAAACCGGAACAGGCAAGGAATTGTTTGCTCAGAGTATTCATTCGGCAAGTAAACGGAAATATAAAGAATTTGTCGCAATTAACTGTGCCGCCATTCCAGAAAGTCTTATTGAGGGAATCTTATTCGGTACGGAGAAGGGGACTTTTACCGGCAGCTCTGATCGCATGGGATTATTTGAGCAGGCTGAGGGAGGTACCTTATTTCTAGATGAAATTAATTCGATGGCTTTGCATGTACAATCAAAATTGCTGCGGGTGCTTCAGGAGAAGAGATTCCGAAGGGTTGGCGGTTTAAAAGACATTGAATGCGATGTCCGGATTTTGTCGTCTACGAATGAAGAACCGCTATCCTGTATTGAAAATAACCAGTTGCGCAGGGATCTGTACTATCGGATCAATACTGTGACAGTGAACATTCCTCCTTTAAGGCAGCGCCCTGATGATATTGAATTGCTGACTAATTATTTTATTAAAAACCTATCTTATCGCTACTCGAAACAGGTTACTGCGGTAGCAGACAGTGTTATAGACAAATTTAAGGAGTATACTTGGCCCGGAAATGTGCGCGAACTTTTGCACGTATTGGAATATGCCTTTAATATTATGGAGGGCCAGTGTATTGATCTTCATTGTTTGCCGAAATATTTTGAAGTTCAACAATCACAAAAAACGGCTATAAGTACGCCGGCTGAGTGCAAACCTATTTTGCAGCACAGAACACTAGAAGAATTGATGGCTGAATATGAACAAAAAGTCGTGACCCAGGTGCTAAAAGATTTCAATTATAATGTCAGTAAAACAGCCAAAGTTTTGGGGATTAAACGGCAAAGCCTGCAATATAGGCTGAAAAAATATAATGTCAAACTAACAAAATAATTAATTGCCGGAGATTGAAATCAATACTGCAAAATGATTTTGCATGAAAAATCATTTTGCAGTATTTTTGTCTTTATATCATTTTGGATTTTGAACAAATATAGTAGTGCAATTAAATTTTTGAATTTTTGCCGAAGAACATGCATGATTAATGGACAAAATATGTGAAATATTTAAAAATAAAAAACATTTTTAATTGATACTTTTTGGCATGAGAATTGCTTTAAATGAAAGTAGTGAGTTACATACAACCCAGCTAGAGGCAAAAATAATATTAAAGGTAGGTGTAATTAAATGTTTTTATCATCTTTTGACAATGTGGTTATTGCTGTATTTTTGCTATTTATTGTATTTGTCGGTTACCATTTTTCCAAAGCCGTAAAAGACATGGAAAGTTTTTATCTGGGTAATCGCAATCTGCCCTGGTCCTTAATTGTAGGTGCTCTGGTAGCTACCTGGTATGGCGGAGTAGGTACGGTGGGAACGGTAGAATATGCTGCTTTGTATGGCCTTTCCGTTTGGCTTATCTGGTGCGTTACCGCTCATGCCGGCCGGATACCGCTGGCTTTGTGGGTCGGCCCCAAAATTCATGTCAGAACAGATATAACGGTACCCGATTTGCTGGAAAGTGTCTATGGCAAAGGCGTGGCCATACTTGGCGCCATTCTTATGCTGGTTTACTGCACTCAGGTGGGAAACGTGACTGCGATGGGCTTTATTGGAAAGGCAGCATGGGGAATTGATAATGTGATCTCCGGTATTACCTGTGTAGGGGTTGTCATAGTGCTGACTGTGCTGGGGGGGCTTATGGGGGTTGCTGTAACCGACATGGTATTGTTTTGGTGCATGTGCTTTGGTCTGACAATGGTGCTGCCCGGACAATGGGCGGATATTGGCGGCTGGGCCGGTCTACAGCAAGCGTTGGCCGGTACGCCGGAAATGTTGGATCCTATAGGCGGTTTTACACCTATGAAAGCGCTAATGCTGATCGTGTTGTCTTTCGGGGTTTATGCCGATCCTACTTTTTATCAGCGGTTTTCTGCGGCTAATTCGCCGAAAGTAGGCCGGCGGGCCTTACTCTCCTGTTTTACTATTTGGGTTTGCTTTGATATTGTGCTGACTCTGACCGGACTGATCGTTAAAGCCAAATACCCTGAGATGGCGCCGGGTGAAGGTTATATCAAGGTAGTTTTGGAAAGTCTGCCCGAAGGCGTTAGGGCACTGTTTATTATTGGTTTGTTAGGAGGAACGATATCTGCACTTGATGGCTATTATTTGTCGGGAGGAGCCACGCTTGCCAATGACATTTATGCCAGAGTAAAAGGCAATCTTACGCAAAAACAATTGGTTACTGCCACCCGAATCGGCATTATTGTTGTTGCTGTGATGGCTACGCTGGCGGCCTTTCAATTTACGACCGCGCAGGATGCCTTTATTTTCATAAGCAGCCTGTGGATGGCAGCTGGCTTTGTGCCAATAGTCGGAGCTTTAATCTGGTCGGGGAAAAAGACAGTGCTAGGCGGTTACATGGGACTGCTTGCCGGCATTATTGTTTTCTCATACTTTAAAGTATTTCCTTTGGAAGCATTCGAAATGGAACCCCTTGTTGCCGCTTTGCCGGTATCGCTGATCGCTTGGCTTATTGGTAATAAGTTCGGTAAAACAGTTGCTAATAAGGAGGCAGTGTAAATGACGAAAAAAGATTTGGAGATAAGCTGGTTTGGTCTTGATGGTTTTTTAGTTGCTTTATACTTTGTTTTTGTCGCGATAATCTACTATGCTATCACAGCGCGAAATGATTTCATTGTTGGGGTCGCCATACCTTACGGCCTTATGATTACCGTAACCCTTATTTTTCTTAATTACTTGTCAATTGTGTTCAAGTTTAGTAAAGCTAAAGGCAAAGGTAGTGATGGAGGCCCAAAATCGGATTGTGTTGGAGAGTAACCTATGAATATCAGGGCATTTCCCATTTGCATAGCAAAAGAAGAAGCAGGTAAAATGGCTGAAGCACAGGGGTATTGGCTGAGGAAGATATTTTGTCCCGGCAAATCTTTATCGGAAGTCAGACTGCATTTTATTGAATGTAAGCTGATTACTTATGAAGTTACCTATCAACCCAACCTGCTGGATAAATTGTTTGCCCGGAAGGAAAAAGCTCGCAAACAGGCAATTACTATGCTGGCGGACGGCAGCTGCAGTTCTGTAGCCTGGGCTGATACTGTGCCTGGTATTGTAACCTTGGAGAATGTGCATGAGGATCAAATTCAATATGCCGATAAAGACGATAAATTTTTGATTGACAAGGGTCGTTCGGCAGCGTTAAAAGTTATACACCGGCATGTAGGAGGAATTCCTGAGATTAGGGAGATCAAGGTCGAAAGCATATTCAGACCTTATTGGATCGCGTTTTTTGGCGAAGTCATCGAAGGGCAAAAAGTTCATTATACTCCCATTGCAGCCGACGGGTATATGATTCAAAAAACTATTTGACAGTGAAAGCCTGATTATTTTTCAAGGAAGATGCAGCTATAGAATGTGAAGACTGACGAAGTTGATTTTCGATTAGACTGGCAAAAAGGATTGTATTAAAGGGGAAGCAGTGAACTCACGTTTTTCCTTAATCAGGAGGCAGAATTATGGGGGAACAGGAGAATGTTGATAATACATCAGTCATAGTCCTTGGCGGCAAAATAAGTATTGAAGAATTAGTGGCAGTTGCCCGTTTTGGTGCTAAGGTCGAGTTTTCTGATGAATATTGTCAACGCGTAAGAAAATCTCGAAGCTTGGTGGAAAAATGGGTTAGTGAAGAGCGTGTAATGTATGGCATTACCACTGGTTTTGGTGCCATGTGCACTCAGGCAATATCTCCGGAGGAAACCACTCAGTTGCAAAGAAATATTGTGTTGTCACATGCTACTTCGGTAGGGGAACCATTATCAACTGAAGAAGTGCGGGCGACCATGTTTATGGTGTTGCAGAATGTAGGGCAGGGATTTTGTGGCGCACGGATGGAGACGGTTGAACTGTATCGACAGTTTCTTAACCGAGGGCTTACACCATTCGCCCCCAGGGAAGGATCGGTAGGGTATCTTAGTCCTGAGGCCCATATGGCATTAGTGTTACTCGGGGAAGGCCAGGCCTATGTGGGCCAAGAACTTTTACCTGCAAAGGAAGCGCTGCGGCGGGTTGACCTTGCGCCAACCGAACTGTCCGCTAAGGAAGGATTAGTTCTGGTTTCCGGGACGACCAGTGTGACTGCTCTGGGTGCTCTTGCCTTGTACGATATGTTGAATGCGGCAAAGTGCGCCGATATCATTGGTGCTATGACGCTGGAAATATTAAAAGGGACTACACGGGCATTTGATGAGCGGCTGATGAGTGTTCGACCCCATAGAGATCAACGCGACACAGCTGCCAATATACGAAATATATTAAAAGACTCAGAGATTGCCGCGCATTTTCAAAATTATCGCTTGCAGGATGCCATGTCAATCCGCTGCATACCGCAGCTTCATGGTGCCGCCAAGAAAACGCTGAAAGATGCGTTAAAAACCATTGAAACCGAAATAAATTCCTGCTGTGACAACCCGATTATCTGGCCGGAAGGAGAGGATGGCGAAGCAATTTCCGGCTGTAACGCCGATTCCTCCTATGTAGGAATTGAGATGGATTCTGCGTGTATCGCTGCCACTATGCTGGCAAAAATGTCAGAACGCAGGAATAACCGGCTGGTAGATGGCAATGTTTCAGAATATCCTCCTTTTTTGATAAAAAAACCAGGACTCAATTCAGGGCTAATGGTCCCGCAATATACACAGGCCGGTTTGCTTAATGACATGAAGATATTGTCACATCCGGCAACCGTTGATGGTATACCCACTTGTGGAAATCAGGAAGACTATGTGGCTATGGGCTATAATGCCGTAAAAAAAGCCAGGCAAATTGCCGAAAAACTGGAATTTATCTTAGCAATTGAGTTGTTATCCGTATATCAGGCGCAACAATTTTTGGATTTGGATAAGGTGCCGGCAACTGCTGTTCAGGCTGTGCTGGCGGAAATTGCCGTAACTGTACCGGTTATGAATGAAGATATTTTCTTGTACCCTTATATTAATGGCATCAAAAATTTGATCCATCAACAAAAAATAGTTGAGTTGGTGGAAGCAAAGGTAGGCCGATTATTATAAAAAGAATATAAAACGAAACGCACGAAAGGGATAGTTCTGCACACTATCCCTTTCGTGCGTTATGATATGAGGCCGGGTTGCGAGTCTTCCCAAGCGAGAAACGAGATAGCTTTGTTTTAGGGAGGATTTACCCTTTCCGAGATAGAATGAACATAATATTATTGAAAGAAACACACATTATCTGATTTGGGCGGGCGGATTATGAATCGAAACGTTTTTCGGTTTGTTTGTTTATGTACGATTGTGCTGGCTTTTTGCACAGGCTGCAGCTCTTTCCTGAATAACGGCAAATACATCAATTTTAAAAAAGTGGAAGCGCCGCCGGACATTTCTGCCGTCGACGCAGATTCTCATGCCCTGCGGGTAGCAATTTCCTCAGTGCTATTGCCGCAGGAAACAGTCATGCATTACCGCTCCATTGCTACTCTTCTCGGCCAGCATGTCAACAGGCCGGTGATTTTGATTCAACGAAAAAGCTATGCGGAGATTGCCTTATTGCTCTTAAATGGTGGCGCTGACGTCGCGTTCTTCTCCTCCGGAGAATATGCAAACTACAGTGGCTTTAACGAGATTGAGATGCTGGCCTCGCAGCAGCGGCTGGGTGTCCCCTACTATCAGGGGTATATTGTTGTAGCGAAGGATAGCGATATAAATGATATATCTGATCTAAAAGGCAAGACGGTCGCTTTTACCGACCCATTAAGCTATTCCGGCTACACATTTTTAGAACAGTTGCTTCGTCAAAACAACGAGACCCCGGAAACGTTTTTTGGACGCTATATTTATACATATAGTCATGATAAATCTTTTCGCGCGGTTGCCAACAAGGTGGTAGATGCCGCACCGGTGACCAGCATCGTATACGACCGGGCCAAACAAAGGCAGCCGGAGCTGGCGGAGGCTGTTAAAATTATTGCTGTTTCGCCGCCTGCCGGGATAGGCCCCGTCGTAGCAGGCAAAAGTGTAAGTCAGGGTCAGCGGGAAATTTTGCGAAAAGTACTGCTCACCATGCATGAAAATCCGGATATGAGACCGGCACTGCAGGGCTTGTCGATTGACCGGTTCGTGCCGCCTCAGCCGGAGCTGTATGAACCCATTCGGCGGATGCTGCGGGAAAAGAGAGAACAGATATGAAGATGTCACGGCTCTCGATTTATTACCGGATATTGGCAATGGCACTATTAATCATTGCGTTACTTAGTCTTGCCACCGGCTTAATTGTTTGGAATTCGCTTGATGATATTGTTTCAAAGCAGCTGCAGAAGCGCGGGGCCGAGATGGCAACCCACGTAGCCTTGGCCGGCGGAAATTATGTTTTGATGGATGATCCCTATAATCTCTATGAGTTGGCGGAACAGACGGCCGCAAGCAGCGAAGATGTGCGATATATTCTAATCATCGATAGTAACAAGCGGTTGCTGGCGCATACCTTTCACGGCGGTGTACCCAAGGGGTTGCTGGAAGATATGCCTGAGGTTACTCAGCAAAGAATATCGGTATTTAACTCTAACGAAGGGCCTATCCATGATATTGTTGTTCCCATTGAAAATGGAGCGGTTGGATATGTTCGGGTGGGCATGACCGAGGAGTATACGCGAAAATCGATTAACCAGCATATAAAAGACGTAGTGCTTACTATTTTCGTTATTTGCGCACTGGCTGTATTCTTATCCAGCAAGATATCGGTGCGAATTACCAAGCCGATCCGTAAGCTGGCGGAAGTTGCCGAATCGATAACCCGGGGAAATCTTAAGGTTCGCGCCGATATTCGTGATACAGGCGAGGTTGGCAAGCTGGCCACCGCGTTTAACGAAATGGCGGCCAGCCTAATTAAGGCGAGTGACGATAAGGAAGTTCTGCTCGGTGAGCTGCGCGCCAAGGAACAATTGCGTGATACGCTGATAACCAAGCTGATGACCGCGCAGGAAGATGAGCGCAAACGGATTTCCCGTGAGTTGCATGATGAAACCAGTCAGGCACTAACCTCACTGATGCTGACTATGCGTGTTTTGGCGGAGGATGCGCCGAATCAGGAACAACGGGACGCTTTGCTGCTGGCGCGTGACGTCGCCGCCAGTAGTTTGCGGGAGGTTCGCGATCTTGCGATTGAGCTGAGGCCACCGGCCTTGGATGATCTTGGCTTAGTTGCTGCGATAGAACGATA
>CAZCEN010000116.1:7940-9896 GCA_964497205.1 uncultured Sporomusaceae bacterium | reverse complement strand
GAGTCTTTCACGCAGGCAGGCGCTGTTGTCCTACCCGTGGGACCTTGTGGCAAAAGAGTTTTCGTTTCATATAATGGAGTATTCGAGCGGATGAGACTCATATAATGAAATAACCAAATAAACGATCAGGAAGTGATTTTTAGTTGCAAACATTACTCATAACAGGCGGGGCTGGCTTCATCGGTAGTAATTTTGTTCATTATATTATGGCAAATACCAGTTACAGAATTATAAATCTCGATAAGCTGACCTATGCAGGTAATCTGGATTCTCTGAAAGCCGTATTCCATCATCCTCGCCATATCTTTATTAAAGGATCTATTCTGGATCGGTCACTGATAAACCAGCTTCTTGAGCAGTATCGGCCTGACGGAGTTGTTCACCTCGCTGCTGAATCACATGTAGATCGGTCAATTGACAGGCCGGAAGACTTTGTTCAAACCAATATTGTAGGAACTTTTACCCTGCTAGAGTGTGTGCGGGATTACTGGTTGCGCCAAACTTCTGTACAGAAAGCCGCCTTTCGTTTTCTTCACATATCTACCGATGAGGTTTACGGTTCACTAGGGTCTGAAGGCTATTTTACAGAAGAAACAAAGTATGCGCCTAACTCGCCGTATTCTGCATCAAAGGCTGCAGCGGATCATTTGGTGCGGGCTTATTTTCAGACCTATGGGTTACCGGTGCTAATAACCAACTGTTCTAATAATTACGGGCCGTATCAATTCCCGGAAAAGCTTATTCCTTTAATGATATTGACGGCGCTTAAAGGTGAGCCCTTGCCTGTATACGGTGACGGCAGCAATATTCGGGATTGGCTTTTCGTACTTGATCATTGTAGTGCTATTCTAGAAGTGTTGACACAGGGTCACCCCGGAGAAGTCTACAATATCGGTGGAAATCATGAGAAGTCGAATTTACAGGTAGTACAAGGTATATGTGATTTGCTCGATGAAATGCAAGTACGCCCGAAGGGCGGCAGTTTCCGTGAACTCATTACTTTTGTAAAAGACCGTCCTGGTCATGATCGCCGTTATGCCATCGATTCTTCTAAGCTGCAAACCAAGCTCGGCTGGACTCCGCAGGAAACATTCGAAACAGGCCTGCGTAAGACGGTGAAGTGGTACTTAGGTAATCTGGATTGGTGTCAAGGTATCAGAACAGGCAGTTATTCGGTGCCCAGGCCGATCTAGGATTGCTAATTTCTATAAACGATAGTTTAAGAGTGGCTTGGGTCCTGGATAAGGTCGACTAAACTTCAAAGGGGTTAAAGCTTTGCGGTGAAGCTGAAGTCTAGGCTTGCCGCAGAACGGCTGGTGCTTATTAACGGCTAGGAGTGTTTATATGATTAAAAAGGGAATTGTCTTGGCTGGCGGCTCCGGCACAAGGTTATATCCGTTAACCAAAGTCATCAGTAAGCAACTTATGCCTATCTATGACAAGCCGATGATATACTATCCACTTACCACGCTAATGCTGGCGGGAATATCCAACATACTGGTGATTTCAACCCCGCAAGACTTGCCTTTGTATCAGCAGCTTCTCCAGGATGGAACACAATGGGGAATAAACATTTGTTATGCGTCTCAACCACGACCTGAGGGAATTGCCCAGGCGTTCATTATTGGGCAGAAATTCATCAAGGACGAAGGTTGTGCATTAGTGTTAGGGGATAATATTTTTTACGGTGATGGACTGGCAGCTAAAATGCAGTTGGCGGCCAGTAAGGACGCGGGGGCAACGGTCTTCGGGTATTGGGTGAGTAACCCAAATCAGTACGGCGTGGTCGAATTCGATGAGACCGGAGTTGCTGTTACTCTTGAAGAGAAGCCTAAACAACCTAAATCAAATTATGCAGTAACAGGACTATACTTTTATGATCACCAAGTAGTCGACATGGCGAAAAACCTCAAGCCAAGCGCTAGGGGCGAATTGGAAATTACAGATATCAATAGG
>CAZCEN010000116.1:0-7930 GCA_964497205.1 uncultured Sporomusaceae bacterium | reverse complement strand
TAAGCTTTACCTTAATTTGGGGCAGCTTAGTGTTGAGCGTCTGGGACGTGGTTACGCATGGTTAGATACGGGAACACATGGTTCACTTCTTCAGGCGGCAAATTTTATTGAAACGATTGAGCAAAGACAAGGATTAAAGATTGCATGCCCGGAGGAAGTTGCTTTGCGCATGGGATATATTTCTGCTCAGCAACTACTAAAAATTGCAGAGTCCTATAAGAATAATGCCTATGGTAGCTACCTGCTAAAACTAGCACAAGGGGAGGCAGGCTTATGAGGTGTTATGATACATCCTTGCCGGGTGTAAAAATTTTCGAGCCTAAAGTCTTTGAAGATAGACGCGGATTTTTTATGGAGACATGGAATGCCTCCCGCTATGCAGAGTGGGGTATTCCGGCAGATTTTGTACAAGACAACTTATCGTTGTCAACAAGAGGAATTTTACGAGGGCTTCATTACCAACAGCCTAATCCACAAGGAAAATTGGTGTACGTACTGCAGGGGGAAGTTTTTGATGTAGCCGTAGATATAAGATATGGATCGCCGACTTTTGGACAGTGGACGGGGGTGAGTTTGTCTGCGCAAAATCGGCGACAGCTTTATATTCCGGAAGGATTCGCCCACGGTTTTTGTGTAGTAAGCGAAGTGGCATTGTTTGCCTATAAATGTACTGAATTCTATTTACCGGACAATGACAAAGGTATCCATTGGAATGACCCGGAGTTAAATATTCAGTGGCCGATAGTTGAACCTACGTTATCGGCAAAGGATAAACAACAACCGCAGCTTAAGGACATACCGGTAGAAAGCCTGCGTTTTATATGAAGTATAAAGGATGATAGTATGAAGATTATGGTTACAGGCGGCTCCGGCCAACTTGGCCGGGCCTTCGCATCTTACGCCGAGTCGTTCACGGATCAAATGGTCCTGTTAAGTTCAAGCGATATGGATGTTACAATTTTGCACCAGGTGAACAGCATCTTCAGTCAAATCCGGCCAGATGTAGTCATCCACGCTGGTGCCTATACCAAGGTTGATGCTGCTGAGGCGGCACCAGAGGAAGCTTTCAAAGTAAATGTAATCGGTACTCGCAATATAGCTGTTGCCTGTCTAAACTATAATTGCAAAATGGTATATCTCAGTTCCGACTACGTTTTTGACGGACAACAGACCTGGCCGTATACTGAATTTGACCGCACGAATCCTTTGAATGTTTACGGCAGCAGTAAATGGGAAGGTGAACTAATTGCAGCCAGGATTTGTCCTAAACTCTTTATAATAAGAACTTCGTGGTTATATGGCGATGGGCATAATTTCGTTCGTACTATCCTCAAGTTAGCACAAGAAAGGGAATTTTTGGCTATTGTCAATGATCAAACGGGGACACCTACCTATACGGTGGATCTAGTACAAGGCATTATGTCACTCATTGCAACTGACGGATACGGTACTTATCATATGTCAAACAGCGGTCATTGTACTTGGTACGACTTTGCTACAGAAATTATAAGACTTGCTGGTCGGCCAACTATAGTGCAACCAATAACTTCAGATGAATATGTCACAGCTGCGAAGCGGCCCCGGTATTCAGTCTTGCGCAATTACATGTTAGAACTGAGTGGCTTCGATAACCTTCGTTACTGGCAGGAAGCACTTGCGGAATATTTAAAGCGCAGTGGAATATTTGCCGGCGATGTTTAATTTAAAAGTAGGAGCAGGTTTTTTGGAAACTTGACTCTTCTCTTTTTTTTATGTAAAAAATAAGGAGCTGTCTCAAATGAGACAGCTCCTTATTGCTATTCTGTTCTAGGCGGTAAGGTGGTTTTGCCCATAATGGCCAGTATCTGACTTACGGCAGTATCAAGCGAACCCATGTTTTTTACTACGTGGTTAGCGCTTTGCCAGTTGCAGAATTCGCCGGTGTTTTTGGCGTATTCAATCCGGCGGTTAATTAGATCACTGCTATCACCGCGTTCGACCATCCGGTCAATGATAGCATCTTCGTCAGACATGATAAAGATGGATTCCACCCGACTGGCCAGAAGTTTTTTGAGTTGAACAAGTCCCTGGGTATTGACGGCTACGGCAGTTGCCGGGTGTTTGTTGACTTTCTCCAAAACCTCTGCCTTGCTTAAACCATATAGGTTTCCCGAGTACTCAGCACGTTCAATTAGTTCAATCTTTTGGAATTCTTCCTTAGTGACAAAGTAATAATTAACGCCATGAACTTCGCCGGCCCGGGGTTTACGTGTAGTATGGCTTACCATTTCTGGTATGCCATAGCGGGCAAGCTCATTAATAATACTGGTTTTTCCCGAAGCGGGGGGGCCTATAAGTACATATACTTTGTTCATGAACTCCTCCGTTGTTTTTAGTAATTGTTAGGAAAAAAGCCCCTGAGTTAACTCAGAAGCTTTTGGATTAAACTGATATGTCAATGTTGTTACCAAGGTGTGGCAATGAAATGCTAGGAGTCGATGTCGACATAAGCGCAAGTAATCCCTGGCTTTGATCGGAAGCCGTATCCATAGCTTTTTTCATAACAAGAATGCTGGCTTGATTATTAACACGGGCTTGTGAGGCTGTTGTTGCAAGCGCGGCAATATCCATAACGATTCGCCTCCTATGTTATTATACACAAATTATACTGCGATCAGGAATATTTAGTCAATGAAATAAATGGGATAATAACCATAAATAGGAAACCGATACAAATATAAAGACATCGAATTAGTTTTTAAGCTCTATATAAGAATAGTTTGTTGTGTAAATAATTATTTGTTTTACAAATATAACTCAGCATGTTACAATGTTTTGTACATGGTAGTCCGACAAGGAAGGACGATTGTCCTATAAATATCGTACGACAAGCGAATTTTGTATGTATTTCAAGTAGTGATTAATCTTTCTGAAATGTTAGCCGTGTTTTTTTAAAAAACAAAAAAATTTTGGTCTATTTTTCGGTTAGCCTCATATACTGTTTATTGTGGTATTAATTTAGGAGGTGGCAGAATGCTGGTGCATATTCAATGTGGCGCCGTAATGGAAGTCGATCAGGAAGGTAATCACACCTGTCCGAAATGCGGTAAGACAATCAAACCACGCGTCTCCCGAAAATAAGCGAGCGGCGAGGTAGTTGACTGGCTTGGGGAAGTTTGCTAAACTAATCAAAACACTAGTCAAGGAAGTATTAAAGTAGAATAAAGGGTGACAAAATGTTGCATGAGTTTTCCCGGACAGAATTGTTGATTGGCGCAGAGGGACTGCGGAAACTGGCACAAAGCAAGGTTGCTGTATTTGGTATTGGCGGAGTGGGAACATTTGTTGTGGAAGGTTTGGCGCGCTCTGGTGTTGGCAAATTTGTGCTGGTGGATGACGATTGTATTTGTTTAACCAATATAAATCGACAATTACACGCTACCAGAAAGACAATTGGCAGACCCAAAGTTGAAGTTATGCGCGATCGCATTCTCGAGATAAACCCCAAAGCGGAAGTAACTATATTCCAGGCGTTTTATCTGCCGGATACGTCTGAAGGGATTATTGCCGATGATTATGATTATATTGTCGATGCAATTGATACTGTAACCGCCAAAATAGACCTTGTTTGTAAAGCTAAAGCGAAAAATATTCCGGTCATCTCCTCAATGGGAGCCGGTAATAAGCTTGACCCGACAAAGTTTGAGGTGGCTGACATTTTCAGCACTTCGGTTTGCCCATTGGCTAAGGTTATGCGCCAGGAACTGAGAAAACGGGGGATTGATTCTCTTAAGGTCGTTTACTCTAAAGAGGAACCGCTTAAACCTGTGGAAACTGAGAATTCAAGCTGTAGTTTGCATTGTGTGTGTCCTCCCGGAACAACACGTAAGTGTTCGACTCGCCGCCAGACACCCGGCAGCATCGCCTTCGTGCCGTCAGTCGCAGGCCTCATTATTGCGGGTGAAGTGGTGAAGGATATTGTATTTGAAAGGGTATAACCGCCTGTTTTTTAGAAAATGAATTGTGAAGAGCAAACAATCAGAAGCTTTATGGGAGACGTGGCCCATAAAGCTTCTGTTATTTGTTAGCTCGTTTGCTGTTATACGCTTCCCAGGCAGTCATAATTTTTTGGCGGGAAAACTCTAGACGTTTGGCAGTAACTTTGCTGCCTTCTCTTTCTGCATCGGTAGATAAATCGTAAAGGGTATTGCTTAGAGCTGCAATAATTGCTGATAATAATTCATGAACTTCATCTTTTGCTGGTTCCATTACTAAGCCTCCGTTCCTTAAAGTATGATTTCTTGTCCTGATAGAAAGTATAACTTTCGCCTGGATAAGGGCAACATCGGCTTCCGCTTTCGCCAAGGTCTCGGCGCAAGCCGTGTTTTCTTTATCAATAACAAGAATATATAAATTATAAACGGATATTTATGGGAATGCAATCAGGTTTTCGGCATGAAGGCGGCCAATGTGCAGGAAAAAAGGGCGGCTATTCGTCGCCCTTGCCATTTGATTTTAAAACAACTGATGGGCTTCTCCGTTGCTATGCGCATCGCGAGCTCTTTTAATATTAGCCTGTATCCGTTGAGTAGTGCGCGGTTCAGAGAGAACCGTAATTGAGGAAAGGTTTTTGCTGAAGCCTTTACCGTGAGCATATTTTATTGTAGTTTTCACGGCGGACCTCCTCTCAGGTAATTAGTTGTTTAAGCGCTGATAATATTCCCTATACTTTTTAAGCACGGGGTCTGAGGCTAAGTCATTTTCCAGATGCAGGTCAAGACTAGCCTTAGGGCAAAATTCGGAGGAAAACTCACAGGATCCGCTTTCAATACAATTGTTACATCCCATGATTTTGCGCTGGTGCACAAAATCACCTCCCGAAAGAGCTAAATTCAGCGCTAATTTTAGCGCCTGTTATAGTTTTTTGAAAATAGGGCGTTAATTATTACGAGTTTTTATACCAATTTTTATTCTACTTTATAGAAATTTGATGCTTTGGATTTTATAGTAAAAAAGCATAATAGCTTGAAGGTTTTTGCATGGAAGTAAGCGAGAGAAGACTACTTTATCATCATTAGCAATGGTATAATAGAATAAGAAAAAAACGACAGAAAAGAGGTGAAACGTCATGCAAATTGGGCAGGTAGGTCAGGAATTACAACCCGGACAGGCCGTACTTGAAGAAAAAACTCTGTACCGGTTGGATTGTGATGGCCACGGCCTTTTGATCGTAAAAGAAGGGGTTTGCAATCAGGATGTAGATAATATTCAAAATGCTGGTGTTGAGTTAGGTACATATATTGACGGTCCGATAATTTTTTTACTTTTTAAGTTCGGAAATGGGCCATGGAATGATGCACCATACTCCTGGCATACCGTGCCACGAGAGTCACGGGTGTATCCGGAAGAAGCCGCTGATGCCGGAACTCTTAAGATCGCTCTTGTTGAGGCTGGTGCCGGTGTCATCAGGGCCGTAAGGAATATAGTGTTTACCCAGGAGTTTGCCGACAAACTGAATACTGCAATAACGGTCCAAGCCAATGGTAGCTTTAACGGATTATCTTATGCAAAACACATAAATATGGTCTATAACCAGTATACTTCTGAAGATATGATAGAAATGGCTGTAGCGCACATGAAAGTGGAAAAGTAACTAAGCTTAACCATTTAGAAAAAAGGAAAGGGGATTTTTACATGAGTGAATTAAAAAGCTGGCACAATCAAACAATTGGCGCCAAGGTAGTGGAGGCTTTGCAAAAGAACAACTTTACCGCCAGTTACGTTGCAACCAAACAGGAAGCATTGGATAAACTGGCTATGCTCATTCCAAGTGAGGCGACAGTTGGCATTGGCGGCTCCTGGACAATCAAAGAAAT
This sequence comes from uncultured Sporomusaceae bacterium, assembly GCA_964497205.1. GTDB lineage: Bacteria > Bacillota > Negativicutes > Sporomusales > Sporomusaceae > Sporomusa. Next base: position 2,075 of record CAZCEN010000116.1, on the reverse strand, counting down.
TGGGATTGATACTTTATTGGAAGAGCGCGGCAATACAGTATTCAATCATAACAAACCCGGTTTATCCCCGGAGGAATCATTGGAAATACGGCGAAAACAAATGACTTGTGACGTATTTTTGACAGGCACTAATGCACTTACCTTAAAGGGTGAACTTGTTAATGTGGATGGCGCTGGCAACAGGGTAGCCGCAATGATCTTTGGACCCAAGAAGGTTATAATCGTTACAGGAATTAATAAAGTTGTTACAAACATAGAATCAGCAATGGAACGGATTGAATTATTTGCTGCTCCTATTAATAATAAGCGCTTGAATCGTCCTAACCCGTGTACTGTTACCGGAGAATGTATGGATTGTCAAGGGCCTACCCGCATTTGCAACGTTACTACAGTCTTGCATAAGAAACCATTTAGTACCGAAATTGAAGTCATTATTATTGGAGAAGAGTTGGGCTTCTAAAATTTAGTATGGCTTAAGTTTATGCGACAGCACTTTAAAGTGCTGTCGTAATTTTTTTTGCTTGTCCAAGATTTAACCCGCATACTGACAGTTGTGTCATCATATATGTTATTGTCTTAGGCATTTGGCATATAAGGGGATGACTGCATGTGTAGGCGAGTAGGTAAGGTTGCTCTTTGGTCTATCCTATGGTTTCTTGTAGTGATTTTGGTAGCTCCCGGGCAGGCAACAGGACAGGAAGATACATCCCGCATTGTTGTTAATCTGCCCAGTCGAACCCTGGAATTATATAAAGAGAATGCAATTATTAAAGAGTATCCTATTACCATCGGAAAACCGTCTACTCCTACGCCGGTAGGAGACTTTTCTATTATTGAAAAAGAAAGTAATCCTTGCTGGTATCCACCAGGTAAGGATTACATAGTTCCTTCTGGCCCAGACAATCCGTTAGGGTATCGCTGGATGGGAATTGGTTCTATGTACGGAATCCACGGAACAAATACGCCCTGGTCAATCGGGTACGCCGTATCCAATGGCTGTGTGCGTATGCAGGAAGAAAGTGTTGAAGAATTATTTGAGCTTGTTGAGTGTGATACGCCCGTTACTATTGAGTATGAGCGGATTAAAGTACGGGTAGATAGTCATGGTAAAGCTTCTATTGGTATTTATCCCGATGTATATGGACGACAGCGTGTAACACTGGCTAGTGTAAAGGCTGTATTGGCTAAAGCAGGACTGGACGGATTGGCTGACGATTCCTTGCTGCAGTCATTGATTGATGAAGTTCCTGACAGGCAAGTAGCATTTGCGCAGTTACATAATTTAAAAATTAATGGTGTGCCTCGGGCCGAACGTATTGTGTCGTGGGGAGGAAAGAAGCATGTGCCGGTTATGGCATTAGGAGACAGTTTGCAAGCATCTATTAAATGGGACGAGCGCAGTCAAACTCTAACCCGTCAAAATCATACTGCTCCGGGTATTAAACGCGGCAATACAGTTTATGTTAGTGCTGAGTATTTACCTGCTTTGTTTGGTGGGAAAGAAGTTTGGAATGAAAATGAAAATTGCTTGGAATTATTGCTGCCAGTGGCCAAGTATGACGGTCAGCTATTAACAGGCGATATCCAGCGTGTTGGTGATGAACTGGCTTTGTCGGCCTTAGCGGTGGCTAGAAGCATTGGTGAGCGCGTAAAATGGCAGCCTGCATCTGGACAACTAGTTGTACATGGTAAGCCTGTGCCGATTGTGATTGTGGGAGAAGAGCCCTTTATAACCATAAAAAATATTGGAGCAATATTTAATGTGTCAGCTATTTGGAATGACCAAACCCAAACCCTTGACCTGACCTATCCGTTACATCCAATCGACTATTCTATGTATCTCGATCCGGGAGAGGAGTATCTTTAATAAAATGCTCTGGAATTAATTACAAATAAACAAGTAATTGACATAATGTATAAAAGCATGATACTATAAGCAAGTCGCTTTGGTACGAGGGAAAAATAACCAGCGCTGAAGCAACAAAAAATACCAAAAAAGATTATGTTGACACGGTGAAATAAACGTGATAACATAAGTAACTGTCGCCGCTGAAAACGTGGCAACAGAAAAACGT
>CAZCEN010000115.1:3630-9906 GCA_964497205.1 uncultured Sporomusaceae bacterium | reverse complement strand
ACAGCGATTCCCGCCCCGCCAGCAACTAATGTACTTACCGTTAGCCGCATAACGTCATGACGAGCGATTCGTGGTGAAAACCCCTCATTTTCACAAGCTTCTATAATATATTCTACCAACGGTCCTGATTCTTTGCGGGGAATTACAAAAACCTCATTTTTAAGGGCAGTAAGGGGAATCTCCGGATAGATGGCCAGTGGATGATTTTCCGGCAATACTGCAATCAATGGGTCTGTTAAAACATATTGGTGCTCTAAATCTGTAAATTGCTTGGGAGGATGGATAAATCCAACATCAATTTTACCATCCTTTAACGCTGCTATTTGCTCAGCTGTCGCCATCTCGGATAAAACTATTTCAACCAGCGGGTACTGTTCACGAAACTTTTTCATTATATTGGACAACCCGCGGAAACTGGCTGTCTCTCCATAGCTTATACGAATCTCGCCATATTCCCCCCGGGATGCTTTTTTTACAATATCGATGGCATTCGCGGTTTGTTTCAAAATTTTTTTTGCTTCGGGCAGCAAGGCCCTGCCTGCAACAGTTAGCTTTACCTGTTTGTGGCTTCGTTCAAAAAGTTTAGCACCTAACTCTTCTTCAAACTTTTGTATTTGTTGGCTTAGCGGCGGTTGTGACATATTAAGTTTCTTTGCCGCATTACCAAAGTGCAATTCTTCCGCCAGCGTAACAAAATATAAAAAATTTCTAAACTCCATACTCCTCCAAATAGTTCATCAAATAGTATTAATTATAGCCAGAGAGTTAACTATGATTTTGAAAAACAATGAACATTTTCTTGAAATCTTAATTATTTGTTGATTATGATTTATTTTAACATGTTTTAAGCCAAAATACACCACCAATGGACTACAAAGGAAATAAATAAAAACGGCAAGGCTCAGAATTTCCTGAAGCCTTGCCATAACTATATTCAGAAAGCCTTGAAAAAGCCTACTGAGCTACTCTCTTATACTGCGGTTCTTCTTCCACCCGCATTACCTTATCAATATGGGCGAATTCCGGCTGATCCCCTTCCCCGCGTTTCACAGCATATAAATGTTGCCGGCCCCAATCGTATAGCAGTAAATACTCGTGCCCATTTTCCGTAATGAGCATTTTAAATTTGATTGGCCTAACCTCGGCACATTCGATTTGTTTATCCGGTAGATATAGCGTCACCATAATGAATACCCTCCCTTTTTTTAAGAACGGAGGCTCTATGCCCTCCTGCAATAACCCATGAATGGGATTTTTACAGGAGGAAATTAAAAAGGATCACATACGCAGGATTATTCACCCTACACATGCGATCCTATCGTTCCTTGCTACAAAATCAAGATACAGGACAACTAGCAGAACCCGTCAGCGTGTCCTGCCAAACCGTATCAAGATATTATCCAAGCGATTATTGCATGCAGTCGCGTAGCCCCTGCTCTACACGCCAATCCTTATATCCTATTTACCAAAACTTGTAATCAAGATAGCAAACAGGTATAATAAGATTGTCGTCGTGGACAGTTCGCTGTTGCGTGTAGGTGCTCTATCACCTGCTCGTGCCTATAGGTGTTCCACCACCTATGGGACACGGCGACTTTACTTTTTAATTTCCACCTATTTCTAATAATAGTATCTTTTTACATAGATTGCAAGTAGATATGACAAAAAATATTGATTTACTATCAGACAATTCTATCATTTAGGGCAAGCCATAAAGCAGCCGGTTAGCAGAATTAATCCCTATATTTTTTCTACTGACATCAACTATCCAACTATACCGCCTCAAATCTTTTTCTTCTTTAGCAAAAGAAACATATAACTAACCAATAACAGAAGAACACAAGCCGTCGCTCCTAAACAAACATTTGTTGCAATCCCGGCTTTAGTCGCTAGCGTATATAGCCCAACGCCAAGGAACATAAAGGTATTTTCCATGAAATTCTGAACTGCGATGGTTTTACCTGCACCGATCGTATGGTGACCTACTTGCTGCAAGCAGGCGTTCATTGGAACTATGTATATCCCGCCCAGCACGCCAACAATAAGTAATCCGATTACAGTTATCGGCAGACTGGTAATCATAAGGAACCCTACTATCGCCACCCCCATGGCGAAGCCAAACCAAACCGTACGCTGATAATTCTTAATACTAATTAGATAAGGGGTAACCAAGGCTCCAATCGCAATTCCTACGCCGGTAACCGCGATAATCATACTAATAGCGGTGCCACTTGTTATACCAAGAGTAAGCGGCACCCACGCAAAGATAATCATACGGAGCACTGCCGAAGCCATCCAGAAAGAGCCAGTTCCAACTAAGGAATAATGGCTCTGGCGATCACGTAAGAGGATAGCAGTATCTGCGAAAAATTCACTAATTGCATGGTTGTAACCAATTCTTTTATTGCCAGGGTCCTTAGTTATGATGGTATTAATACCAATAGATGAGACATATAAAAGCACACAAACTCCCAGCGCCAGGTTTATGGACAGATCTGATAAAAAACCGCCGGCCACCGAACCGGTTAAAATAGCTAAAATTGTATAACTTTCAAGACCGGAATTGGCTTTAAGTAATTCATCCTCGTTGCGAGTGAGAAATGGCAATATACCATATTTGGCAGGACTATAGATAACGGCCCCCAGTCCTACGGCAGCATAGCTGATCGCAGGATCAAGGCCAACGAATAGTAAAAGTACACCAGCGGTTTTTACGACATTGCCGATAATCAGTACCTCGGCCTTCGGCTTTCGATCGGCAAAACGACCAACCCAAGGTGACAATATAATATAGGAGGCCAGAAAAATGCTCTGCACATAAGAAAGGTAAAAGTCCGGATAGCTATCGCGCTTTATAATGGCCAGAATAACAAACAATATCATATTGTCCACGAACGCAGAAAGAAATTGGGCAGTAAATAGTGCCCGCAGCGGCGAAATCCTAGGCATTTTCTGCGGCCTCCTTTTCTGCCATCCCTTTCAGTGTGACATAGTCGGTTTTGCCGCTGCCCAATAGAGGTAGTTTATCAACAACAATAACTTCCGCCGGCATAGTCAGCATGCTCTGACGGGTCTGGCTAATCGCTTCTCTGAGTATCTGCTTAGAAGCGTTTTTGTGCATCGTGTATAGTATGATTTTTTCTCCCTTTTTAGCATCAGGTACATTAACAGCAGCATTGCGGTCGGTCCCGAAGCATTTTTCGGCGACCTTTTCCACGGCATCGAGACTAACCATTTCGCCTGATATTTTAGCAAAGCGCTTGAGCCGCGATTTGATGCTAATGAAGCCTTGGCTATCAATACTAACAATGTCGCCGCAATCATACCATTCCGGCGCCGGTATAAAACCTTTTCCATAGAGCATATATCCGGCCATGACGTTAGGGCCTTTTACCAATAGGTTGCCGCCCTCTTCAATACCCGGTACTTCATCAGTGCGGTACTCAATACCAGGCAGGAACCTGCCAACCGTACCAGCCCGATAAAAGAGTGGCGAATTTAAGCTTAGCACCGGAGCCGTCTCAGTAGTGCCATACCCTTCAAAGATGCGGATGCCAAATTTATCTTGCCACATTTGCCGTACCTCGTCCTTGAGTTTCTCGCCACCGGCCACGGCATAGCGCAGGCTGTAAAAATCATAGGAATGGGCGTACTTGGCGTAGCCGTAAAGGAATGTTGGCGTCCCTAACAACAAGGTCACGTTCCGGTCATAGGCAATCTCCGGCAGAATTTTATAATGCAACGGACTCGGATAAAGAAATACTTCAAGACCATTAAGTACCGGCAATAAGGTACCGGCGGTAAGGCCAAAGGAATGGAACATCGGCAGAGCATTCAGCATTTTATCCCGGTGAGTATAATCGATTACGCTCGATACCTGATTAATATTGGCAAGGATATTTTCATGACGCAGAACTACACCTTTCGGTTTGCTCTCGCTGCCGCTGGTAAATAGGATCAGCCTTCCTGTCCCGGTTGCCTTTTTACCGATAAGATACTTATATAAGCCAGTTAATTTATCAGTGAGGCTTACCTGCCCTTTGACATCCTCCAGATAAACAATCCGGAACCGGGCAGCCAGCCTAGCCTCCAGTTCTTCAAACTTTCCTTTTTCGATAAACGTGCGGGAGGTAATAATTGTCTTAACGCCAGCAGTTTCACTGCAATCAATATTGTTCGCAGGCCCAGCACTAAAATTGAGAATAGCCGGAGTCTTGCCAAGATAAAACAATGAAAACAGAGCTAACAAATGACCGATGGAGTTTGGCAGCATAACGCCGACAGTTTCTTCCTTATCTAAGATGGATTGCAATTTGTCACCTAGAATATAACTGCCCATAATGGCTTTGCGATAACTAACTGTACCGGTTATATCTTCCGCCATAATTTTACTGGCGCCATGCAACTTTCCGGCTTCCAGCAATTTATCAAACATGTTGGTGCTGCGTTCCTGCTGCTGCCGGGCCTGAAACATCGCCTGCTGTAACAAGGTGAGAATGCGGTCACTAATCTCCTTCTTCTGCAGGCGAAAACTTGTCGCCTGCGAAACACTGATCTTAACTGGCTCGCCAATATAGATACTCACCTTGGGAAACCAGCGAGATTTCACCTTGTCTTTTACCCGGGATAATTTGGACAGTTCCAACCCGCGAAAGATTACCGGATGCAGTACCGCCCCTGTTCTGAGAGCAATAAAACCAACACCACTATAAACCTTCATCAGACCCCCGGTAGTCGTGATACGACCTTCGGGAAAAATAACCACCGTGCGGCCTTCTTTAATAACTCCCACAATTTTTTTCAGTGAATAAGGATTAAGCGGATCAACAGTGATATGATTGACCCAGCGTAAGACAAAGTTAATCCTAGCAGCAATGGCTGTGTTAATAACAAAGCATGCGCCTTCCGGTAAGTAAGCATATAAAAAAATTGCATCAAGAAACGAAACATGATTGGGTAATATTATCGACGGGCCGCTAAATTTCAGTCCTTCTCCGCCGATCAACCGGGTCCCGAATAACAGTTTTAGTACGATTCTTAGTACAGCTTTCATAATTTCTCCCCCTTAGTTGCAAGTTTTCCACCGCAACCTGCCACAATACTACTTTTCTAATCGTTCACCGCGCGCCGCCATCTCCGCGACTTTCTGCTGCTCCCTCCTCAACTAAACAATTTATTTATCATGGCTGTAATTTTTGTCTTCAAGGTATCAAACTCAGGCAACACATCATGAAAATACGGGTACTGGTTTAATGGTTGCAACATAATACCAGTGAACACTATAATCCAAAAATAAACCTCCTGCCGTGGTATCTCCCCTTTGTCCATTCCCTCCTCTAAAATTTTACGAATGACGAAGTGAGGTTTGATTTCCTCGGCCACTAAATCCCAGAAGGAGTACTGCGATAGTAACGCAAAACGGATTTCCGCAGGATATTCCCGATATAGATCGTAAGTGATCTCTACGATACGGCAGAGTTTTGAAACAGCCGCATTTTCACTGCATTCGATTTGTTTTATTCGCTCTGTATAATCGCTGATAATCACTGTAAAGATATACAATGCCATATCTTCTTTGCCCTTAAAATGTTTATATAAAGCTGCTTCGGATACACCGGCGGCCTTAGCAATATCCCGCACCGAAACAGCATCGTAGCCTTTAGCGGCAAACAAAGCTAAACTGGCCTTTAATATCTCTCCTTTTTTTCCGCCGTATCCCAATAAATGTTGCATCTCATAGCCCCCCCAGTTAACCATCGTTAGTTATTATGTAAAAAATTCTTGGTAGTCGAAATGACTGTACTTTTGTGATAGATGTTAGCATTCGCTCCTGCCGCCGGTCGAAAAATCAGCATACCGGCGGCTGCCACTATATGTTTCAATGTGTGGCCACTAATTATCTGCTGAGTAAGAATAAAAACTTCAACATCATTTAACTCGAAAATTTTCGCAACAATATAGCTGCTGAGTAATAACCAGTAGAATTTGTTTTGCTTCCATGGTTTAGGATACAGTAGGAGTACTATCAGTATCAGCAACATTGAAAGATACTGCACCAGTATATAGAACCGCAAGTCACCTATCCCCGCCTGCTCTGTGGTCCACCAATAAATAACACTAAATACACCACCAACTGTTAATGGTAAGAAGAGCCTCCGCCCTATTTTTGTTCCCAGGCGCTCACCGCAAATGCATGCAGTCATAGAAGCAAATCCCAAGGCCATCGGCAGCCGGTCCCAAACCAAAGTTGTGTTGGATGGCTGCAGGTGGTAATAG
>CAZCEN010000115.1:0-3530 GCA_964497205.1 uncultured Sporomusaceae bacterium | reverse complement strand
CATCGGCAGCCGGTCCCAAACCAAAGTTGTGTTGGATGGCTGCAGGTGGTAATAGGCTGAACCAACGCCCACTAGTATTATCGATAAAAAGAAAAAACGCCATAAATTATTTTCACTGGACCATGCCCAGTGCCTAATCCGTCTTAGGCCAATCATACCAGCTATAATAAAGCCGGCATTGGAAATGACATCATTACTATTCGCCACTCCAAATCGATTTCCCGTATCGGCAAATAGATGATAATTAATATCCTGTGGTATCGGCTCCATATTGAACACGCTACCAGCCGAAACAATGACTACAAATAATAGAATGCAGAGTTTTAGCTGCTGCCAAGATATCGTGTTAGGCATTCTCTTTCCTCCTATTACAATTTGGTTAACGATCGTTAACCAAATTGTAATACACGCCCATCATAATTGTCAAGCTTCGAGCAATACTTTTTTTAATGCTGCGTTATAGTACTTAATACAGCACTAAAGGGACCTGGAGACAGGACAGTATCTTACTTTTTATGTATATAAAAACTAGCCCTTTCAGAAACCTTCCTCTTTCTGAAAGGACTAGTTCGTTCGTAAATATCGTTCCACCAGCTGTTATTTATTGTAATATATGATACTTAGGAAGTTAAAATGCACACCCTTAGCTTTACACCATTCCGGAAATGATAGTGTAGATTGTTCTTGATTATATTCTGTCCACCTGTTTACTAAATTTAAATAGTAATGATACTCTTCAAGTAGCCTAACTTTTACTTCTCCTTGTGACAACCTATTTATAAGCTTATCGGCTTTTTCCAAGCTATATCTGGCATCATCGAGTTTACCAATAAATCTTGTTTCACTTAAATGATGCGTTTGATAGTCAATGTAATTTAAACTAGCTTTGGCTAACATAATAATCGAAATATCGTCAGTTGAGTTTATTTCAAGTGCCTTTTCATAATAAACCAAATCATTACTTATGTAGCCAAGCCATCGATAGGGTGTAGCATCCTCATTGACTTCTTCCACCCAATTTTTGAAGACTCCCAATAGAAATTGCATTAATGGGTGAGATATTAATTGATGAATATCTCTATTATGGTAACTTAAAGATATAATCTCATTTGCAATGTTTCTTTGCTCTTCTATACTCTTGCATTTAGTAGACAAAACAAACGCATTAACCGCTTGTAATGCTTCCTTTTTTAAACCTTTTTCCTTTAAGAAGCAGTAGTTTGCAAAAGCTTCGTACCCGTATATATTACAATATTTTTCGCCTATATCTTTTAACCCTTTAAAATTTTTTTGATTCCAATAATACATAACCATTCTCCAATACATTTTTAGGAAGCCGGTAACCAATATTCACTAATATCCTCTTCCTTGGAGTTTCCAACCAACCGGAATATCCGTAATAACTTAATCCATCTATTTTAGAGTTCTTTCTAAAGCGACCCTCGTCTTAGCTAAAAACTCATTTTTGATTATAAAATTCCATACAGGCTCAAACTTCTTCCATGCACCGGCATAACTGAGATGTTTCAACTTCATTTTCAGCGTTTCATGTTCCCGGGAAGATTTGAGTATGTTGCCCCATTTGTAGAAATTATCATAAGCCCTTTTATATCCTTCCTCCATTTTCTCCTGAGATATTAGGGGGTGTTTAAAGACAAGATGTCTAGTGTCATATAGACTCCAATCCTTGGTTAAAATCCGATTGTTTTGATCCATCTTATCAAAAAGTACTGTCCCTGGATATGGCGTCAATATATGATTGGTCGCTGTGGTTATGCCACTTTTTATTGCCCACTCGGTAGTTCTGTCAAATACAGCTTCCGTATCTTCATCCAATCCAAAAATAAAACTGCCGTTAATCATAATTCCCAATTGGTCCAGTCTTTTAATTGCTTCATTGTAGTTTTGCCCTAAATTAGATTGCTTGTTCATCGCTAGCAAGTTATTTGGGTTAATACTTTCAAAGCCTATAAACGCGCTCCTGAACCCAGCTTCATAGGCCAATTCTATTGTGTCGTCCGTTAAAACAGAACCTACTGTTATCGCCCCTTGAAAAACCTTGTTCATCCCTCGCATTTGCCTAAATACTTCTCTTGATAGCTTTTTATCGGCGAAAATATTGTCATCCAGAAAGTATAAATGTCTACCAGACATACTGTCTATTTCCTGTAAGATTCTATCAATTTTATACGTATAGAAGGATTTTTCGTTCTTATAGAAAGAGCTCACATAACAAAAAAAACATTTATTGGGGCATCCTCTCGAAAAAACCATTGAATTAGGTACTAGATAGCGTTCGGTTTTAAATAAATCTCTCCTAGGTAAAGGTAACTCATCTAGCGTTACATCCCCTTGCTCATAAACCGTCAATTCTTTACTTTCCCGAAAATCCGTCAAAAGTCTACGAAAATTATTTTCTCCAAGCCCAAGTAATAAAATATCGGCATGCAGTTTAGCTTCTGCAGGCATTGTCGTTGCATGCAATCCTCCGATGACAACTTTTATGCCTCTTGATCGGTAAGTGTCTGCTATCTTGTAAGCTCTGTAAGCATTGGTTACATAGGTCTGAATAACTACTAAATCAGGCTTGTCTTCCAAATTTATTTCTTCCACATGCTCATCAGCAATTTCCAGTTCATCTGTTTCACTACAAAAGGAAGCAAGCGTGGCCAGGCCTAATGGTGGAAATAAAGAATATTTTAATGGTCGCCAATAAGGACTTTTCGCCTCTTCCAAGGCGGGCAGAATAAATTTCACTTTCATACGATACTCCTAAAGCCATTCATCAGATAGAAATTTGCCCCTGCGACAGGCAATCTTGGCATTATGATTACTTGTTTTTTCGCTGATCTATAGTTCTATTCGTTATCCAGAGTTTTTCACAAACAGCCCCTACAATAATCCCCGAAAAATAACATAAAATATTTTGTATTGAAAACACGTGTCCCAGAAGTAGACCACCAATCGTTGTATGGCGAAATGCATCTATCCAAGGCGTATGATAGAGCTTGGCTACCTCAACCCCTATCGAAAAAATTGCTGACCATCTCGCATTAGTCAAAGTAGGCCTATCTCTGAAAAGAAATCCCATAATGAAAAATACCATGAGCCCCCATAGAATATCCCCTATCCATTTTGGCAACCAATTGGATAGTTCTCTGGAAAATAGGCCTAATGCAATAACTCCCATTATTAGAATCGCGTAATATCCCCTTTTGCGCATAAGAACTCCTAATTCAGCCTCCTTTTAATTTTCATTACTGCTTTCGCCGAAGCAGGTTGTAAAATTTCATAGAATCTTCATAGATAGTTCTAATTTCAATAATTCTCAGAACATGTATGTATTAACTGGGATTTTATTAACAATTCTTTTCTATTTATGTAAATCCTTGTTTTTTACTAAATTCTGTATATACTGTAATTTATCAGAAACGCTTTATCTTAGAAAGCATGGCGTTTCTATGTCATTTTTCCTATATCATAGACTTATTTATCGTCTCTTTTAAAGACGTTGGGCAGGGCTGTTATCA
>CAZCEN010000114.1:0-9916 GCA_964497205.1 uncultured Sporomusaceae bacterium | reverse complement strand
TAGATATTAGTGCCGAAGAAGTTAGTAGGAATCAGGTTTTGGATTTGCGGTGTGCCGGGAATGCAGTCCATGGTAGCCGTAAATGCTCCCAGAGCAATAGTGGCAGGCAGCAGTCTCTTGGGGATCCCGGCTTCTTTAAATAAGGCCGAAGCAAAAGGATATACGGCAAATACTACTACGAACAGGCTGACGCCGCCATACGTTAATACACAACCGGCCAAAACGACCGACAGGATAGCGCGTTCTTTGCCAAGTCCTTTGATAATGGCGTGGGCGATGCCTTTGGCTAATCCCGTATCTTCCATGATTTTGCCGAATACGGCACCAAGTAAAAAGACCGGGAAGAAGGACTTAATGTAGGTAACGGCCTTCGCCATGAACAGTTCCGTATAAGCCGGCATTAATGTAAGTCCGGATAATGATGCCGCAAGCAACGCAAATACAGGGGCAAATAAAATAACGGAGAACCCCCGATATGCAAAAAACATTAATAGAAATAAACTAAGGAGAATGCCGATTACTTCCATGTAAATTTACCTCCTAAATTATAGTAGTGTTTTGTGTTAGGCTCAAAATAATTGTTCGCGAGAAACTCCCCCCTTCTGATAAAATAAAACACTTCACTTAGTTATTAAGCAAGTATCGTGCCAATACTAAACTATCAAAAAAAAAGTACAAATCTATATTTTCTGTATAGTTTAATCGGGAGTTGTGGTGGTACTATAAATAAAGCGTAGAAAAAGTTAGACATATGTGTACAAAACAGGACAGCAGACACGGGAGTTTTTTTGGCCGGAAATGTTGTTCTACAGTGTACAAAATCGTACGCTGTAAAATTTTTGTAGACAGGCACTGGTACGCAATCTATAATTGGTATTAATAGACGATAATACTCTTTTGATATCGCAAAGGAGGTTCTGCAATGCGAAAGAACGATCTGATAGCTGCTTTTTTGTCTGACCTGTCGGGAATTTGGGTGGCGTTGGATTCGGTGGGGAATGGTATAATAATAGTCGATTCCGACGGGATTGTTACTTTTTTTAATACAGCAGCCGAGGGCATTACCGGCTTAAAGGCTGAAAACGTTGTAGGTCATATGGTAGATGACATTATTCCCAATACTGCTCTGATCCGGGTTATGGAGACACGAAAAGCAGAGATCAATCAACGTCAAAGTGTTGGTAACTGTGAAATATTGACAAATCGTGTACCGATTATTACAGATAATCAGGTTATCGGAGCTCTTGCTATTTTTCAGGATATTACCGAGTTGCATGAAGCCGTTACCCAGCTCGAGGATATAAAACGGCTGAAGAGTACCTTAGAGTCGATTATGGAAAGTTTGCAAGAGGGAATCGTAGTTGTTGACAAAGCCGGTTACATTACGTTAATGAATAAAGCCTATGGAGAATTCCTCAATGTTGATCCTTTGGCGGTAGTTGGCAAGCATGTAGCCGATGTTATTCCCAACACCAGAATGCATCTGGTAGCGCAAGAGGGCAAAGCCGAACTTACAGACTTCCAAAAAATCCAGACAAATACCTGTGTTGTTTCCCGGATTCCTATTGTGAAGGACGGTGAAACTATCGGTGCTGTCGGGAATGTAGTTTTTAAAGATATCAAAGACTTCAAATTATTAGCCGGTAGAATCAGGAAGCTGGAGTCTGAACTGGAATATTATAAAGAGGAATTGTTTAAGACTTACGGTGGCAATTATACTTTTGAAAATATTGTTGGCAACAGTGATGAAATGATGAGTCTGAAAACTGTTTCCGCCAAAGCGGCTAAGGGCAATTCAACGGTACTCATATTAGGCGAAAGCGGGACAGGCAAAGAATTGTTTGCCCATGCTCTGCATAATGCCAGCCCACGGCGGCAAAATCCGTTTATCAAAGTCAACTGCGCCGCCTTGCCTGAGCAGCTTTTGGAGGCCGAACTATTTGGCTACGAGGAGGGAGCCTTTACCGGTGCCCGCAAAGGTGGAAAACCGGGTAAGTTTGAACTGGCTAACGGGGGTACGATTTTTTTAGATGAAATTGGAGAAATGCCTCTTTCCATGCAGGTAAAACTTCTCCGCGTATTACAGGAACGAGAGTTAGAACGGCTGGGTGGGACCAAAACAATTAAACTTGATATTCGGGTTATTGCCGCTACTAACCGTGATTTGGATAAAATGATTGAACAAGGTCAGTTTCGTCAGGATTTGTACTACCGGTTAAATATATTTACATTAAGTATTCCTCCGTTACGTGAGCGGGTGGAGGATATTCCTTTGTTATGCGAGACACTTCTTGAAAAAATTAATGGAAGGGTAGAGCATTGGGTAAAAGGAACAACCCCGGAAGCTTTGCAGTTATTAATGCAATACGACTGGCCGGGAAATGTACGTGAACTTGAAAATGTAATTGAACGGTCCATTAATCTAATGGATGACGAAAGTTTAATTACTCCCGAACATTTGCCCCCTATACTAAAAAAGGCTAAGAAAGTCAAACTGGTGAATGAAGTAGATGCTCAGGGCTTAGCCGGAATTAAGGATGACGCTGAAAAGCAAGCTATTATGGATGCGTTGGCTGCTGCTGACGGCAATAAAAGTAAAGCAGCGAGGATACTGGGAATTCACCGTTCCGGTTTCTACCAGAAAATGCAGAAATATAATTTATTGTAAAATTGGTTCGTGAAACACAGCCGCCATTGCTTTTTCAAGTAGAATAGCAAGGGCGGCTGTGTTAATTAATCTTATAATTTGGAGGTAAAGTACGGAGGTAACGTGAATACTTTTCGTACATACTTTTTTGCGAGGTGCATTATGCCTAAATTTACTGGATCGTTGGCTTCCAAGGTAGGTCTGCCACCGGGAACGCTGCTGCATATTGGTGATACGCGGGCAGATAAAGCGTACATTGATGTAATAAATTATAACGGCGAAACAGTTACCGAAACAAACGATGTTCCTGTTGGTGCGTTGAGGCAGCTGGCGGCGCTGCCTGGCGTTACCTGGATAAATGTGAGGGGACTTAACGCCAAAGCCATAGAAGGCATTGGGCAGCAGTTCGGGATTCATCCTCTTGTGCTGGAGGATATTTTAAACACCAATCAACGGCCTAAGCTGCAGGAGTACGGAGATTATTTATGCGTTATTTTAAAATCTCTGGCTGCTCTGGATGACGAAGAAAGTTATACTGCCGAGCAAGTAAGCCTTATTTTAGGTTCTAACTACTTAATCTCTTTTCAAGAAAGTTTGCCGGGAGACCGGGATGTACTGTTTACTGTGCAGGAACGTGTAAAAAGCGGACGAGGCAAAATCTGCCGTCAGGGAGCAGACTATTTACTATATGCCCTCTTGGACAGTATAGTTGACCATTATTTTCTGGTGCTTGAGCATCTTGGTGAAAAGATCGAAACGTTGGAAGACCAAATTGCGACACGGCCGCGACCTGAATTATTGCACCAACTGCATGAACTAAAGCAGGATATGCTGTTTATGCGAAAGTCGGTGTGGCCTGTACGGGAGGTAATCAGCGGGCTGGAGCGAGGTGCTTCTCATATCCAGGAGGCGACATTTATTTACTTGCGCGATGTCTATGACCATGCCATTCAGGTCATCGAAACTACGGAAATTTACCGCGATATGCTGTCTGGTATGATGGATATTTATTTATCCAGTATTAGTAACCGCATGAGTGAAGTTATGAAGATGCTGACAATCATCTCTACCATCTTTATTCCCCTAACCTTTATTGCCGGGGTATATGGTATGAACTTTGAATCTATGCCGGAGCTCAAATGGGAATATGGCTATCCGGCTGTTTTGGCGGTAATGCTGGTAATCAGCCTGTTCATGATCAGCTATTTCCGGAAAAAGCACTGGCTGTAACAGGACTAAAGTCCTGAAGCTGCGTCACTTTCCACCCTAAGTCCTAAGGAAAATAGGAGAATCTCCTCGGTGGTTTTTTGTCTGATTTAAGTATAAAATTTAAGTATAGACTAACCATCAGGTTCCTATCAGGTATCCATAGACAGGAGGGAAAACGTGCTTAAACTTTCTAACAAAGGCCTTCTGATTATTGCAATCATTCTTAGTTTTATAACCACCGGACTTGTCTATAGTTACTTGAAAAAAACGAGCAACAGTCAGCCCAAGGATACTGTTTCGGTAGTTGTAGCAAAAGTCGATATTGGCCCAAAAACCCGGATTACCCCAGAAATGGTGCAAGTCGCGTTGGTTCCTGCACCTTACCTGCAGCCGGGTGTTGTTCAGGATCCCAAAGAAATCATTGGAGCAATGGCTAAGGAACAAATAGTTGTCGGTGAACAAGTTACCGCAAGGCGGATTGTTGTTGAAGGAAAGTCAGCTGGATTTACCGGATTAATTCCCGCGGATAAGCGGGCAGTGACCATCGGCGTTAATGAAGTAACCGGAGTAGCCGGTTTTGTTAAGGCCGGCGATTTTGTCGATGTCATTGTAACCTTTGATCAAAATATTGTCGGCGATAACGTCAGCCAGTTCGTATTACAGAATGTGTTGGTTTTGGCAGCTAACCGGGAAGCCGAACCTGGGACTGTTGAACAAACTAACAGCAATGCCAAAGATAAGAAAGAACTTGCTAAAACATCTACTGTGACGCTGGCCGTGTCGCCGGAGGAAGCTTCAAAAGTAACCTTGTCGGAAGAAAAAGGCAAAGTGCGGCTTGCTCTCCGGTCGTTTATGCAGAATGCTGATGTCAGTATTGCTGGCTCGGTCACTCCCAAAGATATTGTAGGTATTCATAGTTCGCCCGTACCTGATAAACAGTCTGGTGAGCCGGCACCTGCACCTCCTGCGGCGCCTGCGGCAAAGCAGCCAGTTAGTGGTATTCAGATGATTCGCGGCACCAAAACTGAAATTGTACCAATAAATTAGCACTAGCTGTTTAAGTAAAGGCTGCCAGAAAGGTAGGAGTCTAATGAATACACTTAAATTGCCTATTACAATTATTTTAGTTATTATAATAATGTTAGCGAATGCGGCAGTCGCTTCTGCCGATGAAAAACTGACGGTAGCTATCAATCAGTCCCGGATTTTGAACTTTAATGCGGTGGAGCGAGTGGCTGTGGCCAATCCGGAAATTGCCGATGTCGTAGTGGTATCCGGTGTTGAAGTGCTGCTTGTCGGTAAAGCGCCCGGGTTAACAACACTTCACATCTGGGCGGGGCATAGTGTTTACAGCTATTTAGTTGAAGTGGGCGCGGCGGATGTTACCATTGCCAATGATATTAAGAATATCCTGGGACTTACAGATATTTCGGTAAGTAAAGTCAATAAAACCATTATCTTAGAAGGCGCGGTTAACGACCAATATCAGAAGAGCAGAGCTGAGAAAGTGGCGTCAGCCTATGCCGATAAAGTAGTCAACCTTCTCGAAATAACACGCCCCTTACAGGTCAAGATTGAAGCCAAGGTTGTGGAGATTAACCGGCAGGCCGCTAAGGATATGGGCATTAAATGGTCGGGAAATGCCGCCGGAACCCCGGGTAACTTTTACCTTGGCCAGTCGATGGCCAACTCACTCGCCCCAAAAGCTTTCGGCAATTTAGGTACATATGCTCCTATCAATGCCCAGCTTGACGCTATGATTAAAAACGGGCTGGCTAAGATATTATCCCAGCCTAATATGATTACCTTAAGCGGCGATAAGGCCAATATTATGGTGGGTGGTCAAATTCCAGTACCTGTTGGCTTAAATGATGGGCGGATTTCAATAGAGTGGAAAGATTATGGCATTAAATTGGATATTGCGCCGGAAGTAACGGCCGGTCAGCTTATTCAAAGTAAAATAAAAGCGGAAGTCAGTACCCTTGACTGGACTGACGAGCATAAAATTGAACTGGGTCTGGGTATGAAGATTCCGCCGATTAAAATTCGTAAAGCTGAAACATCTATTGCCATGTCTTCAGGGCAAACAATGGCGATTGGTGGTCTGATTTCCAGTGAAGTGACCAAAGATGTAACTAAAGTTCCGCTTCTGGGAGATATACCGGTTCTGGGAAGTTTGTTTAAAAGTACGTCTTTTAGCCGCGGCGAAACAGAAGTTATAATTTTTATAACACCGACGCTGGTTAATCCGGCGGAGTATGTCCCCGAGCAGAGCCGGGACATGAAAGGATTTGTCAAAGAAAACCCATTTAGGGGGTAAGTTAGATGGCTGAAAAAATAAAGATTGTTATTGTTGATGATGTTGCGGCCACGCGAGAAAACATCTGTAAACTAATGGAGTTTGAACAAGATATCGAAGTGGTGGGGCAAGCCGAATCCGGGATAGAGGCTGTAGAAAAGGTAAAGCTGCTGCACCCTGATATCATTCTTATGGATATTAATATGCCGGGAATGGATGGCATTACTGCTACTGAACAGATTACGATTGATGCGCCTAACACCAGTATTATTATCATGAGTGTTCAAGGGGAACAGGAATACCTCAAAAGAGCAATGGTAGCCGGCGCTAAAAACTATCTTGTTAAACCCTTTAGTCGTGATGAACTGTTGCAGTCTATTAGACAAACCGTTAGCACCGAACGCAGACGGCGCAATGTGATAAAGTTCGAACCAAGACGGGAAGAGCAGGGAAAAATTATTACCGTATTCAGTACTAAAGGCGGAATTGGTAAGACGACCATTTCGACAAACCTGGCTGTGGCTCTTGCCGCTAAAACCAACGCCAATATTGGTATTGTTGATGCCGATCTGCAGTTTGGTGATATGGCGTTGTTTCTAAATTTAATACCTCGTGCGACGATTGCCGATTTAGTAAATGATATTGAAAATTTGGATACAGCTGTTCTGGAAGGTTATTTAGCTCAGTTTAACAATAATGTTAAACTGTTGTCTGCACCTATCCGGCCTGAGCAGGCTGAGACAATTACCGGCAGTCACTTGACAACCATTCTTAAGACCATGCGTTCCAGCTTTAAATATACGATAGTCGATACGGCACCGACATTTTCCGAAAGTATGCTTGCGGTACTTGATGCCTCGGATATTGTGCTGGTAGTGGCTGCTTTGGATTTACCGACAATAAAGAATGTTAAACTGTGTTTGGAAATAATGGAATCACTTAATTACGGCACCGACAAGGTTAAGCTTATTTTAAACCGGGCTAATACCGATGCGGGGATGAATATTGATGAGATCGAAGAAAGTCTTAGATATAAGTTTGCGGCAACTGTGCCAAGTGATGGAAAAGTGGTAGTAGCTTCCGTCAACAGGGGTGTGCCCTTTGTCAACAGTCATCCGGAAACACCGGTTGCGCAAAGTATATTTAGTTTAGCCCGGCTGGTTTCCGGGGAGGATTGGCGGGAACAGGAAGAAGACGCTTCCGCTAAGGGTGTTGTCGGGCGGTTTAAACGGTTATTTGGGTAGAGAGGAGCGGTAATATGCTGTTGTTGATTGCTTTTGTCCTACTCATTAACTTGATTGTTATTGGTTTTTTAGTTTATCGCTGGCAAGAGCGTGACCGCGTTGCTGTTAATCAGCGTATTGGCCAATATCTTGAACAAGTTGTTCAACCGGAGGTTAACCAGCCTCAGATGCAGCCGGTTCCTAGTCACTTGAAAGGCTGGCGGGCGGTAGTACGCAGACTGAGCCAGCGGATTGAATTATCAGACGGCTCCTGGTCAAGGAAGGTAGAGCATCGTCTAATTCAGGCGGGGATACCGCTTAAAAGCTCAGAGTTTTTGGTAATCTGCCTGGGAACAGCTTTGGCAGGCGCAGTTTTTGGTATGGTCGGCGGCAGGGCACTTGGCGCGTTCACCGGCGGTATTACCGGATATATAGTGCCGTTCTTATTTCTCAAAATAAAAATAAGACGCAGAGCCAAAGCTTTTAATGATCAGTTAGGTGACACCCTGATTTTAATTGCTAATGCTCTTAGAACAGGTTATAGTTTTATGCAGGCTATCGAAATGGTATCACGGGAAATGCTGCCGCCGATTTCGGTGGAATTCGGCCGGACCCTTAAGGAAATGAACCTAGGGATCCCGACAGAAGATGCCATGAGTAATATGGCCAAACGAATAGATAGCGATGACCTTGACCTTGTTATCACTGCTGTACTCATCCAGCGGCAGGTTGGTGGTAACTTGGCCGAGGTTTTAGATAGTATCGCAAACACAATTAGGGAACGGATACGGATCAAAGGCGAGATCAAAACACTGACTGCCCAAGGACGAATGTCGGGGGTTATCGTCAGTTTGCTGCCGGTTGCGCTGCTGCTGGCATTAAGGCTGATTAATCCAGGCTATGTAAATATTCTGTTTACCCACCCTACCGGTCAGTTTATGCTGGGAACAGCTATAGCCGGCCAATTATTGGGGATTATTGCAATCCAAAAAATTGTCAATATAGAAATATAGTCCAAAAAATGAGGGGGGAGATTTTTCCTACCCTCTTTTGGCATGTTTTACAGCAGGATAAGTGCGTAATTTGGCGAATCTGCTTATAATATCTGAAAAACTAGAGTGGTGACAGAATGAAGAATCTCGATACAAAGGTTCTTGATAAAATTGTAAAAGGTACTATCGCGGTCGTAGAAAAAAGTAAATCGCAAATATTTGATATATATGAAGCAGCCAGAGAAGAAATGGAAAAGGTGCGCAAGGATGTTGAGCGCATAAAACAAGAGACGGCTGACATAATTTTCAAAGTGGATGAACTGGAAAAGCGGGAGCGCCGATCCCGTCTCAGACTTATGGAAGTCAGCCGTAATTTTGGTAGATATGCTGAAGCTGATGTTAAAGCCGCCTATGAAGATACCAGTAATGTACAATTAGAACTGGCAATGGCACGGCTGCAGGAACAAAGTTTGCGGCGGCAGCGTGACGATCTGGAACTACGGCTCAAAACCCTGAAAGGAACTGTGGAGAAAGCCGAAAGCCTGGTTTCTCAAGTAGGTGCCGTACTGGGTTATTTAGGTAGCCAAATGGGAGTAGTTGTGAGCCAGATTGAATCCTTGCAGGCCAGTCAACTGTTTGGTGCTAAAATCATTAAAGCGCAGGAAGAAGAACGGCGGCGTGTGGCCAGAGAAATTCATGACGGTCCGGCGCAGGCTATGGCTAATATTGTGTTTCGGGCTGAAGTATGTGAGCGCCTTATTGAGTCAGATATTGCCAGAGCTAAAACTGAGCTTAAAGATTTACGCGAGCAAGTGCGGGCAGCTCTCGGTGAAACACGGAAAATAATATTTGATTTAAGGCCCATGACTCTGGATGATTTAGGACTGGTGCCTACCGTTAGACGGGTACTGGAGACGATTAAAGAACGTAGCAAGATTTATCCCGAGGTTAAAATATTAGGTGAAGAGAAACGTTTGGATTCGCACATTGAGATTGGATTATTTCGGATTATCCAGGAAGCGTTGAATAATGTAGAAAAGCACGCTAAGGCTACCTCAGTGTGGGTGCGAATAGATTTTCGCCCTAGTGTGGTATCGGCGGTAATCGAAGACGACGGAGAGGGATTTGCTTCTATCGACACTGTTGGCAATGAAAGTTTCGGCCTTATGGGCATGCGGGAACGTATCAACCTCCTGGGAGGGGACCTTAATGTAAAGTCAGAACAATGCAAGGGTACCAGCGTGTTTGTTACTGTTCCACTTAAATAATAGGATTTCTTACCCAGGGTAGGACATTTATCCTTAATTAACTTGGGACTGGGCACCTACAGTAAAACCTGAAAGAATGAGCCCTGGAACCTACTGTGATTGAGACTATAGGACGATGTTAACCAGCCTCCTTATTGCTATAATAAAATCAGATTCAGACAAAAATCACCCGCAAAAATATAGCAAAAAAATTGGGAGGTATCACAAATGCTAAAAATGTATGTGGAATTAATTAAGGCTCGTTTTTCGAATGAGAAAGGTCAAGGCATGGTAGAGTA
>CAZCEN010000113.1:7660-9934 GCA_964497205.1 uncultured Sporomusaceae bacterium | reverse complement strand
CTAGTGAAATTTTGTAGATTTCAGTGGGTTTCTCCCTTTTATATAAGGAGGTGTTTAGAGAGTGAAACGTACTTATCAACCTAATACGCTGTGGAAGAAAAGAACTCATGGTTTCCGTGAGCGTATGTCAACAAAAGGTGGCCGTCTGGTACTTAAGAGAAGACGCGCTAGAGGCAGAAAAAAATTATCAGCATAATTAGTAGGCCGCTTTGGTGGCCTATTTTTTCCATTAGCTGAAACAGTTTTGAAAAAATAACTTAAAGAACCGGATGATTAAACATGGTCAAAAGGTTTACCCTGCCTAAAATGGGCAGACTTTGTCAAAGTAAAAGTTTTCAGACAGTATATCGATCAGGCAAGTCATATGCCAATAAACAGTTGGTACTTTATGTCTTGCCTAATCTGTCTGCTGCACGCCGGGTAGGTTTTGCTGCTGGCAAGCGGTTAGGTAGTGCTGTTTTACGCAATCGACTCAAACGTTTGCTAAGGGAAGCCTACAGACTTAATCAGGAGAAGTTTGTTAATGGAGTGGATTTAGTACTTGTTGCGCGCCAACCATTAATAAATGCGGGATTAGTTCAAGTCACCAAAGCGCTTCTGGATCTTAGCAATAAAGCTAAGATCATGAGGAAAGAAGTATGAAAAAAATTATTACTTGGTTAGTTGTAGGAGGGATTACCTTTTACCGCCAGTTTATTTCTCCATTAAAGCCGCCAAGCTGCCGGTTTGTGCCTACATGTTCCGAGTATGCGCTACAGGCTATTGAAAAATATGGGGTTGTCCGCGGTTTGATTATGGCTGTACGGCGTATATTACGCTGTCACCCATTCCATCCTGGCGGATATGATCCCGTTTAAATAAAACATCCAATTGCTTGCAGGAGGGAAATTTTTTGGATTTTTTAAGTAGTATTATGCAAACCATATTAACTTTCTTTTATAATATGACAGTTAGTTTAGGGTTTGCCAATTATGGAATAGCCATAATTCTGTTGACAATAGTTATTAAAGCATTGATGTATCCGCTTACAGTTAAGCAGGTTAAATCAATGAAGGCAATGCAAGACATTCAACCGAAAATGAAAGAAATACAGGAGAAATATAAAGGCAACCCAGAGAAAATCAATAAGGAACTGGGTAACATATATAAAGAAGCAGGCGTAAATCCGCTTGCCGGCTGTTTACCACTGATTGTGCAAATGCCATTTCTTATTGCGATTTTCTTTGCTATCAGAGATTATCAATATGCCCAGCAGCCGCCTAGTTTTTTGTGGTTGACAGATTTGTCACATCCTGATCCTACTTATATACTTCCGGTATTGTCGGCGCTTACTACATATATTCAACAAAAGCAGACAACTACGGAAATGACCCAGCAAAATAAAATGATGATGATTTTTATGCCGCTGTTTATTGGTTATATCAGCTTAACTTTCCCGGGAGGATTAGTTCTTTACTGGGTAGTGAGCAACCTGTTCCAAATCGCCCAGCAGTGGTATATGTATCGTAATAATCCGTCGGTTACCCGGGAGGAGGCAAAGTAAGTTATGTCTGGTAAGCTCACTGTTATAGAAAAAACAGGAAAGACTATTGACGAAGCAATTGAACTGGCACTGGCCGAACTTGAAGTAACCCGTGACCGCATAGACTACGAAGTTTTGGAAGTTCCCAGTAAAGGCTTGTTCGGGTTCATCGGTTCTAAGCTTGCCAAAGTAAAAGTTAGTGTGCGAATGATTGATCCGGTGGAAGAGGCTAAGAAGTTCTTGGAGAGTGTGTTTAAAGCCATGAATATTTCTGTATTTATGGAAAAGATGACACACGATGATCATGTGGTACTTAATTTGCGTGGGGAAGATTTGGGTGTGCTGATTGGTAAGCATGGGCAGACTTTGGATGCACTGCAGTATCTGACAAATCTTGCCGCTAATCGCGACGCAGCAGAGCGCAGCCGGATTATTTTAGATGTAGAAGATTACCGGAAGCGTCGGGCCGAGACATTATCGCGTCTTGCTATGCGTTTGGCTGATAAAGTTAAACGGCGTGGCGAGCGGGTAGTACTCGAACCAATGAGTCCGCAAGAACGCAAGATTATTCATATGGCGCTCCAGGATGACAGCCGGATTGTTACCTATAGTGAAGGCGATGAACCGTATCGTAAGGTTGTTATTGCCTTAAAAAAATAATGAAATATGAAGAAGCCGGGGATTTTCCCCGGCTTTAATTTTGAGTATACAGATTATCTAAGAGTATCTAGTTAATAAGAATAGAATGGATA
>CAZCEN010000113.1:4095-7560 GCA_964497205.1 uncultured Sporomusaceae bacterium | reverse complement strand
AATAAAATTCATATTCAAATTGTTTCAACTTCCGATCTCTATTTAAATAGCAATATGAAAATCCAATTTTAAACCAATAATCTGATACCTTTTAGTAATTAAACTTCTGACATAAATTATATCGATTAAGTATTTTCAGGCGATTATTGTCCAATGACGTTGTCCGCTACAGTTAGTGCAATTTTGTTGGGTAAGTATATTTTCAGCATAATCCTCGGAAACTTGACCACAATTTTCACAGGTTGATCTAAGTTTAGTTAAATATCGTTTGCTAGTCTTGGCTTGGTGAATGGCTGTTTTTACCGGATGAAGAAGTTCTGCAGATAGCGTAAAAGAATCCTGTTGATAGCCAGCAGCGTCTAAATGGTTTATGACTAGTTCTGTTTCTTCGGCAATTGTTAAATCCGGTGTATCCGTCATTTGCGAGTAAGGAATTATTAGCCAGCGGCAAACATCATCACCGGCAGGCTTATCAATGAAATATAGGGCATGGCTGGTTATTATCAAGGCTCCCGCTTCATCTAAAAAGTTGGCAGGAACAATGCGATGTATAGCTTCTCCCAGCCAAAGATTATCAGGTGCGCTGCTAAGTAATTGCTGTAATTCAGCATCTATTAAGGCAAAGTCCCGGTATTTCTTAGCGATTGGTAGAGAGGCAGGGGCTCCATCGGCTATGATGGTTACTGCCGCATATTCAGCTTTAAAAGTTTGTAAAACACGGACAAGATCATCTACTTTTCCTTTATATATAATAACAGAGGGCATATTATCCAGCGCCATTCTAATAGCCAAACGGCCGCGCAGTAATACACTTTCCAGACGCTGTGCTAATTTTTCTCTGCGGGAGCACCCTTTTAGTATAATACTATAATAGTTAGATCCAGAAGTCATACAGGCACCTCGCTTTCATCAATATTGTACACTGACAAGAAACTTTTGACAATATCAAAAAAACATTAAAACTTTGTACATTCTGCTTGGTAATGCTAAAACTATGAGTTTTGCCAACAATATGGTTGCGGTATTGCGCGAATTTGCCGGTTCGCGATTAGCGATAGAAAAGGTACAGTATATGTTACGGCCGCTTTGTATTTCGTTACCGGGGTTTGTTACCTGGAGAATAGTAATGGGATATGATTATCAAGTAACTGATAAAAAGGAACGGCTGCCACTTTGCTAAGACAATAGTGGCAGCCGTATTTTCTTAAGTTAAAGTATAACACTTCCGGCAAGAAGCGGGGCAAGTGTTTTAGTACGATTTGTGGAACTGTATGATTTTAGAGAATGAATTTATCTACAAGATCAATTAATTGAGCAATTTCAGGTTTGGATACTTGTCCATTAGCACCGATGGATTCACCTTTTAAGCGCATTTCTTCGTTAATGAGGGAAGAAAAGATAACTACCGGCAGGTGGTTAAGTTTTTCATGTTCTTTAATGCGTTTTGTGAGATGATGGCCATCCATCTGCGGCATTTCTATATCAGTTATTACAATCTGGATTTTATTTTCAATAGGCTCTTTATCAGCAGCCATTTTCTCAATTTTATTCCAGGCCTCTTGTCCATTTTCGGCGAGAATAATATTTGAATAGCCGGCATTATGCAGTGTGCCTACAAGTAAATCGCGCAGCAGCTTAGAATCTTCGGCAACCAAAATTGTCTTGTCTTTGCGAATGTCCAATAATGTAGAACTGTTTTTTGTGGGTTGGCTGAATTTTTCATTCATTTCCGGATTAACATCGGCAACTATTTTCTCGAAATCAAGGAGAACAACCATTTTTTCAGCCATTTTAATAATACCTACGACCATATCGGAATTGGTGATATGGGGAGGCGGCTCCATGGCTGTCCAGGAAATACGGTGAATGCGGGAAACCTCGTCAACAAGAAAGCCAACATAGAAGTTATTAAGTTCGCTTACAATTACTTTGGGAGAAGTAGTTGTTGATTCACTGCCTAAACAGCGGGGCAAGTTTACCAGCGGCATAACGCGTCCGCGCAGGGTAAATATGCCATCAACCCATGGATGGACATTCGGCATTTTTGTGATAGGTATAGGATTGATTACTTCTCTTACTTTAGCAACATTTATGCCATAACAAACAGGTCCAATAGAAAATTCAACTATTTCAAATTCATTAGTACCAGTTTCGAGCAAAATCCCCTTTTTATCAGACATTGCCATCCCTTCTTTCTTTTTGAGTAACATAACTGTATCAGCAGTAATTAATTCAATAATTACTATTTCTATGATATGATTATTTTTACCTGCCAGATAGTTTATGTGTAATAACTTTTTTAATGTATTTTTGCTTGAGGGCGAGGAATACTATATTGATTGCTACTATTTGGCAGGATATTTTGAATCAATATGGAATTAAATAAGTTTACTATATATTTTTAAGTCAGGTTATTTCTAATGACTATCCTTCAGATGTTAAAATTCTGTCTGAAGCTATGTCTATTTTAGTAACATAAGGAGTGGGAGTAGTTGAGTAGGCTGACCAGCGACGATACTATTAGTGCTATTTCTACCGCTATAGGTGAAGGTGGTATAGGCATTGTCAGAATAAGCGGCAGCAAAGCAGCAGCTATTGCGGACAAGCTTTTTGCCAGCCGGTCAGGAAAACGAGCAGAAGCAATTCTGTCTCATCAGGTGGTATATGGCAATATTATAGATCCAGAAAACAACGAGATTATTGATGAAGCTATAGTTCTTTTTATGCGGGCTCCCCGATCCTATACTCGGGAAGATATCGTAGAGATTCATTGTCATGGCGGTCCGGTGCCATTGAGGCGGATTTTGGATTTGACCCTGAGGCTGGGGGCCAGAATGGCTGAGCCAGGTGAATTTACTAAACGGGCTTTCTTAAATGGACGGTTGGACTTAGCTCAGGCCGAAGCCGTTATGGATGTAATTCGCGCAAAAACCGATGCTTCGCTAAAGGTAGCGGTAGGCAATCTATCCGGGCAGTTGTCAGAGCAGGTTAAAAGTGTACGGCAAGCTGTGCTTGGGATGATTGCTCAGTTGGAAGCGGCTATTGATTTTCCAGAAGATGATATCGAGGAAGCGACGGCGGCTGATGTTGCCAAACTCATTGACCAAGTAAAAAGTCAGGTTACTTCACTTTTAGCTACAGCCCAAACCGGCAGGATTCTGCGGGAAGGCTTGGCAACTGTCATTATTGGTAAGCCGAATGTCGGTAAATCAAGCCTGTTAAACGCCTTGTTGAGGGAAAAACGGGCTATTGTTACTGATATTCCGGGAACTACCAGGGATATTATTGAAGAGTATGTCAATATTCGCGGTATTCCCCTTAGAATTATAGATACAGCCGGTATTCGCGATACGGTGGATGTGGTTGAAAAAATCGGTGTAGAACGGGCTAAAGAACTGGTAAATCAAGCAGATTTGATCTTATTACTGCTGGATTGGTCGGCACCATTGTCGCCAGAAGACCGGT
>CAZCEN010000113.1:0-4085 GCA_964497205.1 uncultured Sporomusaceae bacterium | reverse complement strand
ACTGGAGTTGTTGTCTGACCGCCGGGCAATTGTTCTTATTAATAAAAGTGATTTACCACCTAAACTGGAACTGGCCGAGGTAGAGCGATATACCAAGGGCCGTTTAGTACTAAAAATATCGGTAGCGCAGGGAGAAGGCTTGGCTGAACTCGAGCAAGCGATCGCAGATATTGTGTATAGCGGACAAGTTGGTCAGGGAGAGGCGGCTTTCGTTAATAATCTCCGGCATGCTGATGCGCTGCGACAGGCTAATGACAGGCTGACAGATGCCATGGCAACAATTGATGCCGGTATGCCGCCGGATTGTATTGTTGTCGATCTTCGAGCTGCCTGGGAGAAGCTAGGCGAAGTAACAGGCGATACGGTGGGCGAAGATATTATTGACCAGATTTTTAGTCAATTTTGTATTGGCAAATAGCGATGTTTTATACGATACCCTAAGAAAAATTTGTTTAAACGCTAACAGTTGTGTGAAGTAAGATGAGGTGGAAATTTTGTTTCAAGCAGGTAATTATGATGTAGTGGTTATCGGTGCCGGTCATGCCGGTTGTGAGGCGGCGCTGGCAGCAGCAAGGCTTGGCTGCCGGACTTTGGTTACTACTTTAAATATGGATAATATTGCGATGATGCCCTGCAATCCGGCAGTAGGCGGACCGGCAAAAGGACACTTGGTGCGTGAAATTGATGCGCTGGGTGGTCAGATGGGATTGAATACTGATAAAACCTGTATTCAAGTACGGATGCTTAACACTGGGAAAGGGCCGGCAGTCCATGCATTACGGGCTCAGGCCGATAAAGCGCTGTATCACTCGCTGATGAAACATACGTTAGAAAATGAGCCGAATCTTGATGTTAAGCAAGCGCTTATCGATGATATTCTGGTAGAAGATGGCCAGGTTACTGGTGTTGTGACCGAATTAGGGGAAATCTATAGCGCGAAATGTGTTATTATTGCCACTGGTACGTATTTACGCGGCAAGATTATCTTGGGAGATATCAATTACCCCGGTGGACCGGCGGGACAACGGGCGGCGGAGAAGCTGACCGAGACGTTGAAACAGTTAGATATTACGCTTATGCGGTTTAAAACAGGTACTCCGGCGCGGGTAGATGCCAGAACCGTAGATACCAGTAAAATGACAATCCAGCCCGGTGATGATATCGCGCATAATTTCTCGTTTATGAGTGATATCACTACAAGAGAGCAGGTTCCTTGCTGGTTGACCTATACTAATGAACAGACTCATGCCATCATTCGGGCTAATATGCATCGGTCTCCTTTATATATGGGTATTATTGAGGGAACCGGACCACGCTATTGTCCTTCTATCGAAGATAAGGTCGTTCGATTTGCCGACAAACTTGCACATCAGGTATTTGTTGAGCCAGAAGGAACAAATACGAATGAAATGTATGTTCAAGGTATGTCAACAAGTCTGCCGATAGATGTCCAGCATGCCTTTTTGCGGACGATTCCCGGTTTGGAACGGGTGGAAATAATGCGGCCTGGTTATGCCATTGAATATGACTGTGTTGATCCTACAGAACTAAAACCCTCACTTGAAACCAAAAAAGTCCGGGGATTATTTTCAGCCGGACAGGCTAACGGCACATCCGGCTATGAAGAAGCGGCCGCGCAAGGCTTGATGGCAGGGATTAACGCTGCCTTGGTAGTTCAGCAAAAGCCGCCGTTTATTTTGACTCGGGCGGAAGCGTATATTGGTGTACTTATTGATGATTTGGTGACTAAGGGAACGAATGAACCTTACCGGATTATGACCTCCAGAGCAGAATACCGGCTGATTTTAAGGCAGGATAACGCCGATCTCAGACTAACAGAAAAGGGACGGGAAATCGGCCTTGTTAATAATGAACGATATGAGCGGTTTGCTCATAAACGGGATGCCATTCAAAAGGTGCTTGAACAGCTAAAAAATACTCAGATTACGCCGGTACCGGAAGTTCAGGGAAAAATGGCTGTTCTTGGTACTGCCGAACTTCGAACCGGGATAACCTTATATGATTTACTTCGACGTACAGAGATAAACTACGAGGCACTGCGCAGTCAGTTTGATTTGCCGGAAATTTCACTGTTAGTGCGGGAGCAGATTGAAATTGCCGTTAAATATGACGGGTATATTCAAAAGCAAATTGAGCAAGTAGAACGCTCAGCGAAACTGGAAGCTAAGCGGTTGCCTGAGGACATTGATTATAGTCAAATTAACGGTTTGGCACTGGAAGCAAGGCAGAAACTTAACAAAATCCGGCCTTTGTCTGTCGGACAAGCTGCGCGTATTTCTGGAGTTTCACCAGCAGATATCTCAATTCTGATGGTATATCTGGAACAATGGCGGCGGCAGGTATAAAGGGGAAGCAATTATGGAAAGATTTCAGGATATATTAGCTAAGGCAACTAGCGAGTATGGTTTGGCATTAACTGAGCAGCAATTGGCCAGTATGGACATCTACTATCGGCTGTTAATTGAATGGAATGAGAAAATAAATTTAACAGCTATAATTGAACCGCAAGAAGTAGCTGTTAAGCATATGGTAGACTCTTTGTCTTGTTACCGGGATGATATATTTACTGCGGAGGCCAGTCTTGTTGATGTTGGTACCGGTGCGGGATTTCCCGGTCTGCCGTTAAAAATATTCCAGCCGGGTATCAAGCTGACACTTATGGATTCGTTAAACAAGCGGCTAAATTTTTTGCATGAGGTAGTTGATGCCCTAGGAGTTCAGCAAGTTGCTTTCGTGCATGCCCGAGCCGAGGAGGCCGGAAAAAATAAGCAATACCGTGAGCAATATCAAATTGCCGTTTCAAGAGCTGTCGCCAGACTTAATATATTGTGTGAATTATGTCTGCCAATGGTTAGACCCGGTGGTTGGTTTATTGCGCTTAAAGGGGCGCAATATGAGGAAGAAGTACGTGAGGCAGCCAACGCAGTGAAAGTGCTGGGCGGTAAAATTGAAGATATTCGGCCGGTAACCTTACCTGGCCTTACAGATAAACGCGCAGTTGTCTATATTAAAAAGGTTGCTGCAACACCGTCAGCATATCCCCGAAAACCCGGAACACCGGAAAAAAAGCCATTGTAAGATAGAGGAAAATTCCATTATCTGCAGAATATAAGGTAAATATGTCCTAAAGTTTTTGTAGGTGGTGGATTTATGAGAAACTTGGCCAAGCTATTTGGTATTGGAGAGGCTTCGCCAACCGTTCCCGAAACTGTTCCCGAAATTATTCCTGCAGCTAATAATGAACAGATCGATGCAGCTAACACTGCTCCTAATAATATAGAGGATACCAGCGAGGTTGAAGCGCAAGCTGTACAAAAGCTTTCTCCCGAAAGTATTGTTCCTAATCCATTTCAGCCGCGGAAAACCTTCCATGATGAATCGCTTCAGGAATTAGCTTCGTCTATTCGTGAATTTGGCGTAATTCAGCCATTGTTGGTGCGCCGCCAGGGTGAAACATACGAATTAATTGCTGGGGAACGGCGCCTGAGAGCATCTAAACTGGCCGGGCTTAATGAAGTTCCGGTAATTATCCGCGAACTTGATGATAAGGAAATGGCCGAACTGGCGATGATTGAGAACTTGCAGCGGGAGGACTTACATTTTTTAGAGGAGGCCGAAGGCTATCAGCATTTGCTTGCCAGCTTTGGTTTTACTCAGGAAGAGTTAGCCCGCAGGGTAGGAAAGAATCAATCGACAATTGCCAATAAGCTGCGGTTGTTAAAACTGGCTCCGGAGGTACGTCAATCTGTTGTTGGGCAAAACTTAACAGAACGGCATGCGCGGGCTTTGCTTAAATTGGAAGATACCCGTGTTCAAATGGAAGTCTTGGAAGGGGTAAAGGAAAAGGGATTAAATGTCCGGGAAACAGAAGATTTGATTGAAACCTATACAGGTAATATTTCCCGGGAAAAAGACAAGCCCACTCCGAAACAAACCGTAGTAAAGATTATAAAAGATGTACGTATCTTTATTAATACCATTAACAGTGTAATAAGCCAGATGAAAAAAAGCGGCATGGATATCAAGGTTAAGCAAGATGTCGATGAGGAATATGTTAATATTTA
>CAZCEN010000112.1:0-9984 GCA_964497205.1 uncultured Sporomusaceae bacterium | reverse complement strand
CCGCCTTTAACGCCCGGCCTTCCACCCCGCCGATGCGCCCGCGGGTATAAGTAGACCGGCTGCCCAATACTTCCGGTACATCGATACCACCCTGAATCGCAAGATACGCCCTGCATCCTTGTACTGCATAGCCAAAAGCCAATTCACTACCTGCTGGAACAAATAATGACGACCAGTTTGCGACTGCTTTCCCATTCAAAGTTGCCTGCATATCGGCGCCGCAAATTGCTATCCAAGCATCAGAATCAAATTGATACGCAGCTCCCAGCATTGTCATCTCAAACACCGCGGCCTGCGGCGAGTTGCCTGCCAAAATATTAGCTGCACGATAAGCGTAGCGGTCCATTGCACCAGCTACAGGCATTCCATTTGCTTGATATCCCCAACGCCCCTGATCTTGAATTGTTGTAAGCAAACCCTGTTTAACAATTGTAATCATGGTAAAACTGCACCTCCTGCCAGCGTGCCGGTAACAGGAACATAGCTTCCCTTTTCAACTTCTGTATATATTTGAGCATACTCTGCAGGAGATACAGCGACAAATCGCAGATAGTCTCCCGCTTCAAACAAAAACGGCTTTGCTGAATCCGGATTAAATGCTTTGACCGGAGTTCGACCAATTAATTGCCACCCTCCCGGGCTTTCGATAGGATATAATCCGGTCTGGCCGCCAGCTATCCCCACAGATCCTGCAGGAATCTGTGTACGTGGCTTTTCCAGACGTGGCGTTGCAATTCGCTCTGACATTCCGCCCAGGTATGGAAACCCCGGTGTAAACCCAATCATATATACAAGATAGGGCTTGGAAGTATGAATTTGAATAACTTCCTCTTCGGAAAGCCCGTTATGCTGAGCAACAAAGGCGATATCCGGCCCAAAAACACCGCTGTAACAAACAGGAATATTCACAACCTTAGCCGTCCCCTGTTCTTTTACGGATATTGCGCTCTGCAGGAGTTCTTCTACTTTCTGAATCATCTCGGTTCGCCGAATAAACAGCGGATCGAAATAGACCATAAGTGAACGATAAGTTGGAACAACTTCGACTACCTCCCGCGGCAGCTTCTCTTTCAGCAAATGTGCCGTCTGGTGTACGCGGGCATTAATGTCGGGGTCGATTGTACTGCCAAATTCAATTACCAAGCCCTGTTCGCCAGCAGGCAAAAATCTTACTTCAGCCATTGTTTCCCCCCACCCTAACATTTCTTCATCTGATTACAATTTATCTATCATTTAAATATAAGGAAATACATTAGAAATACATTGACAGTGAGCAAAATTAAGCCTGTGGGAATCTGAGCTTTAATAACCGCGTTTTTATCTGGCAAATCTAAAAGCGCCGCCGGTACGATATTATAATTTGCCGCCATCGGAGTCATCAGCGTCCCGCAATAGCCGGAAAACATCCCAATTGCACAGAGAACAGCGGGATTGCCGCCATGCATCATTACTATTAAAGGATAGCCAATCCCCGCGGTCATGACCGGAAATGCTGCAAAAGCATTACCCATAATCATTGTAAATAACGCCATACCAACGCAGTAAGCAAACACAACCATAAACCGGTTATCCAAAGGAATTACTGAACCAATCAATGTAGACACTGCCTGTCCAACTCCTGCCAATGCAAACAGCGCTCCTAAACTAGCCAGCATCTGTGGTAAAACAGCGGCCCACCCGATAGCATCCACCAGGCGCCGTGATTCCCGTACGGATTGCATGCCCGTTTCTTTGGTTAAAGTTAAAGCCACACCGAAAGCTACGACACAGGCAACGCCAAGACTTACTAAGGTAAGGTTGCTTTTTTCAAGTAACGCCAAACCGGCAATAGTTACATCCTTCAAACCCAGCGTCCCGATGATTGTAACAAGTGGAATAAGCAAAGCTGGAACAAAAAGCCAATTGCCAAATTTACCTGCCCGAGCTGTTCGTTCTTCCTCTGTGGATTCGCTGTAAGATCCAAGCCTAACCCCGCCAATTCCTGCGATCACCGCCATGATGATAACCATGATGCCCATATACATTGGCGGTATGATTTTTCCGAAGAGAAAAGAAACTGCAAACAGCCCCCAGAATACAGCCGTGAGTGCACGTTTAGGATTGCTTTGATCTTTCAACGCTAAGGCAGCGATAATCGCCATCAAAATACCGCAAATATAATAAACATATTCAAGGCTGAAAATCATATTTACAACTCCTTCGCCCAAATTTTAAATTATTTTACTTCTTCCATCGCCCGTTTGATTTTACCATCAAGACGATATAGACGGATCGAATGTATGATGAAGGCTGAGATAGCGGTCGGTATTCCCCATACCGCAATTGTCAGAGGTTCCATAATGATACCGTATTGTTCAAAGAAACCCTTCATCAGCAGAATAGCACCGAAAGCGATAAAAATATCCTCTCCAAAAAACACACCTACATTGTCCGCTGACGCTGAATAAGCTTTGATCTTGTTACTCAATTCCTCTGGCAGCTTGCCAAATCTGTTTGCTGCTGCCGCTTCCGCCATCGGGGCTACCAATGGCCTTACCATCTGCGCATGTCCCCCGAGTGCGACTAAGCCAAGAGCTGCTGCTGCTTCCCGTATAAATAAATATAAGATTAATAGCCTCCCGGTAGTGGCTGCTTTTATCTTGCCAATAACTGCCTGGGACTGTTCTTTCAAACCATTTCGTTCCAGTACGCCGATAACCGGAAGAGTCAAAATAAATAAGGATAAATACCTATTTTTGATGAATGCTTCTCCAAAAGTAGTAAGAATTTTTTCCACCGACAAGCCGCCGGCCAAACCAGTCACAATTCCTGCGACAACTACTACCAGCAAGGGATTAAACCGCAGGGCAAAACCAACGATAACGATGACTATACCACTTAATGTTAACATCTCTTTCCCTCCGCGTTAAATTATTGCGCATCTCACATAGTACAGGTTTCTTTCTTTGTGGAATACAATAACCCAATTTCAAATTTAGCAGCCACTCTCTGCCTTGGGTGCAGGGTTAAGCCACCATAATAAAAGCGACTCTCCTGCAAGAAGGATCCATTGATTTGTGCGACTCATCGGAAAATTTTAATTTTGCCCTGTATCCCTCCTAATTTTTATTCAAGCTTAAGCAATAGAACCACATCATAATTGTGACTAATCGTAAACTTCTGCCTATTTTATCCGAATTTCGGATAGCATGTCCGAAATTCGGTTCTCAGAAAAATTATAACATTCTTTATTTTCGACATCAAGCATTATAATTCGTAAAAAACTACAAAAAAGTTCTATGAAGAGACACATCTTCACAGAACTTTTATCATTAGTCCTAACTCCTCGCAGAACAGGGCGCAAATTTTATTCTAATTCATCTTAGTTCTTGCTAAACGTT
This sequence comes from uncultured Sporomusaceae bacterium, assembly GCA_964497205.1. Lineage (GTDB taxonomy): Bacteria > Bacillota > Negativicutes > Sporomusales > Sporomusaceae > Sporomusa. The sequence goes on along the minus strand of CAZCEN010000112.1, from coordinate 6,604 downwards.
TTATGCAGTGGACAAGCTTTTACTACGATGACTATGCCCGCCACCCCAGGCGAGAAGATATTTCGCGCGCGGCAGCCGTAACCAGTTTAATCAAAAATTGCAAATTCTCTCCTTTAAATCGTTCCGTCAGCCCTGCCAAGCTGAGACTTGCGATAACTTGACCATTTCGATTATAAATAGGCGCGGCAACCGCCGAAGTAAAGTCTTGGAGTTCGCTATGGCTCACAGAATATCCTAAACGACGAACCTCAGCCAATTCCCGGCGTAAATCTTCCTTGTCAAGGATTGTACCGGCCGCATAAGAAATCAGGTCAGTCTTTTCAATGTACCTCTCGCGCTCATCATCAGGCATAAAGGCCAGCAGTATCCTTGGACAAGCCCCGCCATACAGTGGTGCCCGACGTCCAATGCGAGTATAAACCTTTACCTGATGCGAGGTATCAATTTTTTCAAAGTAAATGGCTTCATTTCCGTCATTAATTGCCAGATTTACCGCTTCATCGGCTTCCTGCTGTAATCTGTGCATAACAGGGAGCGCGATATTTCGGATATCCATACGCTCGGCAACTAGTTGCCCGAAAAGTAAGAAGGTCAAACCTAACTCATAGTTTCCTGAAGCATCCCGGTGTAAGAAACCCATCTCCACAAGGGAAGTCAACATGCGCAACAACGAAGTCCGGGGAATCTGAGTGTGCATTCCCAATTCGGACAAACTCATTTTAGCATGATCCACAAACAAATTGAGTATGTCCATTGTTTTAATTACAGTCGTATTTTTCTGTGCGTATTTCATATAAGGCCTCCTATGAACCCAACCAAACCTTTATAATTATCGTTCTTCTTTACTATTAAAATCTGATGCTTCAGAAACATAATAACTTAATTCTTTTAAATATTGCAATTAAGAAAGTGGGCTAATACCCACTTTCTTAATTTTAATTTCTTGTCATATTCGCGGTAAAGCAGAAATGTCCCTGCATTTTTCCGAAAGTGTAAATAAAATAGTGAACACTCCAAAAAGTCATCAAAAAAGAAGAAAACGATTAGTATTTTCGTTGGTTTGCTATTTATTAAAAGGATTTTATATAGTTATCGAAGAATTGTATAAGTTTATGCTTAATTTAATTAATGTATAAACAAAGGGGACCGCAAATCATGTCGATCAAGTATTTAGACATCCGCATGTCTTATAAAATATTTTTGATTATTTTAGTAATGGCTTGTTTTTTGGCACTAATTGGTTTCTCCGGGTATAGCGCCATTAAGAAAGTCGCCTCGAATGTGGATACTATGTATAATAACCGGGTCATTCCGATGGAAATACTCGGACAAAACCGGGTATTAAGTAAAAACATAGAGTCAAATCTATTAATCCTAATTTCAGATAAACCAGATAATATTGAGCGTATTTATCTTGAAGATTCAATTATGCGTGATATGAAAGAATTTGATCAGTTACTTAAAAAATTCCAAAAAAATTGTCCCGATGCACTGGAGCAAGAGCTGGCAGCCAAGTTGGTAGGTGAATCCGACAATTATAACAATAGGATACACACTTTATTACAAATCGTTTCTGCCGAAGAATATAAAAATGCGTATACCTATTATACGAAACACGTCCAGCCGCAAGCTAAAGTAATAGATAATATCCTCTGGCAAATGGTAGACAGAAGTCAGTTCTTAGCGGATAAGCAAAACGTTGAAGGTCAGCAGCTAGTACAACAGTTTTCTATTGGCATTTTGCTTTTGGCAGCGGCTGCCTGTCTAATTGCCATTCTTGTGGGAATACGATTTACGAAAATGCTTACTCATCCCATCAATCAGATTGTGTATCACGTCGAACAAATTGCAGGTGGCGACATGAATGGATTAAACGGTTATGTACCTTTAAATACCAAAGATGAGATCGGCCGTTTATCACGTGGTTTTTATCGCATGTCGAACACGTTAAACTCCCATGTCCAGGAAATTGTCACCGCAAACAACCAAATACTAGAAATGGCTTATCAAGATGCGCTTACTCACCTGCCAAACCGTCGTTTTTTCGTGGAACGTCTTAATAAACTATTCTTAGAAGATACCAAACAACCACTAGCATTATTGTTTATTGATTTAGATCGGTTTAAGTTTATCAATGATACCTTAGGTCATAATGTTGGCGATTTAATATTATCCGCTGTTGCCGAACGGATGAAACTCAAATTGCCCGAAGTAGATACCGTGGCCCGGTTAGGTGGGGATGAGTTTGTACTACTTTACCGGAACTTTACCTGCGAACAGCAAGTTTCTACTATTGCTAAGCAAATTATCGCTGTTTTTGAGCAGCCTTTTCTCGCCGGCGGAAAGACATTTCATATTACCTGCAGTATAGGAATTAGCCTCTATCCCCATGACGGGCACGACATGGCATCTATATTACGAGCAGCCGACATAGCTATGTATGATGCCAAACGGCGTAACGCCAATAGTTTTCAGTACTATACAAATGAAATGCGCCAAAAGGTTTTACGCAATGTGGAATTGGAAAATATTTTATATCAAGCGATAGAAAAGGAATGGTTCCAAGTATACTACCAGCCTCGTGTTGATATTAATTCCGGAAAGATTGTAGGCATGGAAGCTTTACTGCGACTTCCCTATCAGGGTACTTATATTTCACCAGCCGAATTTATTCCTGTTGCCGAAGAAACCGGACTTATTTTTCCGATTGGCAAGTGGGTCTTAGAAACTGCCTGTAAACAGAATAAAAACTGGCAACTGGCCGGCTATCCGCCGCTCAGAGTCTCCGTAAACCTTTCTCCCAACCAATTTAATCAGAAAAACCTACTAACTCAAATTGAACAAATACTTATAGAAACAGGCCTTGCTCCCTGTTGGTTGGAATTCGAAATTACTGAGGGGGCATTTATGAATAAAGCCGAAACAACACTAAAGACTTTTTCAGCAATAAAAAAATTAGGTGTCCATATCTCAATTGACGATTTTGGCACCGGCTATTCTTCTCTTAGCTATTTAAAGCACTTTGAAATTGATTGCTTAAAAATCGATAAAACCTTTGTCAATGAAATTGCTCACTATGACAAAGATTCTGACATTGCCAAAGCAATTATCCGTATGGGTAAAAGCCTAAATATGGCGATTGTTGCCGAAGGTGTTGAAAAACAGGATCAATTGGACTTTTTACGACAGCATAATTGTGATCAAGTTCAGGGATACATATATTCTCCCCCATTACCCTCTACTGATTTTGAATTGTTATTACAAAGAGATTTTGATTTAATCTGCTGTTTATAATCAAGCACCTCATTAGAAATTGCTAAAGGAGACTTGTCAATATATGAAGGAAATTGTTATGGCTTATGAAAATAAAACAGCCTTTCCTATCAAAGCTACTTTTCACAGAGCTGCCGAAAATCGCAAAAATGTATCTATCTTATATCTTCACGGCGGCGGTATGGTGTTCGGAACTAAAGATGATTTACCAAAGGCGTATATCGAGCTTATTCTCGAGAATGGCTATGACCTTCTTATGCTCGACTATTTACTGGCACCTGAAAGCAACCTGGAAGAAATGATAACGACCTTAGAATTAACAATCAATAACTTTACAACCGATATCTATAAAGAAATTGGTCTAACAACACCCAGATACATACTGTTTGGCCGATCGGCTGGTTCGTTCCTTTCATTATTGGCGGCAAAGCGAAAAAACATTATGCGTCCGGTGGGACTCCTTCTGTTCTACGGCTATTACAATCTAGGTGAAAGTTCTTTCTCAACTCCAGCCCCCTACTACTTAAAAATACCGAAAGTAGAAGAATCCGTTGCCTCAGCAATTATCGGCAATACACCGTTAACCTACGGACCTATTCAAAAAAGATTCGCTCTATACATGTTCGCCAGACAAACAGGCAAATGGCTTTCCTTGCTCGCGCCGAAAAATACAGTTTTAGATCTAAAAAAATACGGCCTTTCCCTCGATGATTTAAAAGAACTGCCACCAGCCTTTTTAGCAGCTAGCCCTTCCGATTACGATGTTCCCTTCGAAATGAGTAAAACAATGGCAGAAACAATCCCATCAGCCCATCTTTATATTGCCAAAAGCGGCGAACATGATTTTGATCGTCATCCAAACGACATAATGGCAATGGAAGCCTATCAGCATATGATGTCTTGGTTGCAGAAAAAGTTATAAACACGAAGCAGTTACCGCTAAATAATAGACCAGCGAAAATGTCCATTTGACATATCGCTGGCCTATTTTAAATTTTAATGTCAGTACCCGCTTGCGTAGCAGGATTGATTTGTTTACGCTTTACCCTATAGTTCTATCAGAAAACGTTCGCAATTAATCCATTTTTTATTTGCATAAATACTAGAATTTACTTTTCGTGAAAATTATGAATGCACATAAGGGTCACGGCGATTGCGTAATTCATCTTGGATTTTTCCGCTTGTAGGAGGGTTATTATACTCGACCCTTACTTGTCCGGAAACATTTTTATTGAATATATGCTGCTGCGTTGCTCCACCATCGCCTTTAGACATTCCTTACACCTCCTTTTAAGTTTGTTTTAGTTTTGCCAAATTGGTTGTATAAATATCGTGATATTATTTGGGAGATATACTCTACCATTCTTACTTACGGACTTGCGCATGATAATGCGTATGCAGCAGATGATGCGATTTATCACCTAACGGTTTTCCCAGCCAGGTTGCGTATAACTCTTTAACTGCCGGATTTTCATGAGCTTTACGGATAGCAGAAGACTCATCACATTCATAAATTGCGTCAATTCGTTGTTTTCGAATTTCCGGTGAAGTAGATATTGGCTGTCCACCACCACCGATACAACCACCCAGGCAAGCCATAATTTCGATAAAGTGGTAATCACATTCTCTCTTACGGATCTTATCCAGAATGATACGTGCATTAGCCAGCGTATGAGCGACAACAATCTTGATTATTTTGTCCCCAATGGTTATTTCCGCTTCCTTCATACCGTTAAGGCCTCTTACATTATGGAATTCAATACATTCCAGTGTCTTGCCGGTCAACACCTCTGAAACTGTCCTTAATGCCGCCTCCATTACCCCGCCAGTAGCGCCAAAAATGACACCGGCCCCGGTGGAAATACCTAGCGGAGCATCGAATTCTTCTGTTTTTAGGTGACTAAAGTCAATACCAGCCTCTTTGACCATCCGAGCTAACTCCCGTGTTGTAAGAACATAATCAACATCCTGATAGCCGCTTGCTCTCATCTCTTCGCGCCCGGCCTCTACTTTTTTAGCAGTACAAGGCATTATTGATACTGACACAATATCTTTAGGATTAATGTTAAATTTTTCGGCATAGTAAGTTTTTGTCAGAACACCAAATATCTGTTGTGGTGATTTTGTTGTCGATAGATGATCAAGCAAATCAGGATACATAAGTTCAACAAAATTGACCCATCCGGGGCTGCAGGAAGTAATCATCGGCAACGTTCCACCCTGAGTCAGACGTTCGATAAATTCCGAACCTTCCTCCATAATAGTCACATCAGCGGAAAAAGCCGTATCAAACACTTTATCAAAACCAAGCCGTCTTAGCGCCGCAACCATTTGTCCTGTTACAACATGACCACTGGTAAACCCAAGGTCTTCACCTAATGCAACCCGCACTGCCGGTGCCGTTTGTACAACTACATGTTTGGTTGGATCATGCAAAGCCTCCCAAACCTTTTTTGTATCATCTCTTTCAACAATGGCTGCCGTCGGACATATGTTAGAACACCGCCCGCAAAAGGTACAGGCTGCATCATGTAATCCCAATTCGAAAGCAGGTGTTACGGTAGTATTAAAACCTCGATTGGCAAAGGTATACACATTGACTCCTTGGCGCTCACTACATGCACGAATACACCTGCCACAGAGTATACACTTGTTTTGATCTCGCACAAGCGCCGGATTACATGCATCAATGGGATGATCTTTCTTTTCCCCTTCAAATCTGATTTTGCGAATACCACAATTTGCAGCAATTTTTTGCAGCTCACAATGTAAGTTTCGTTGGCACGATAAGCAATCTTCCGGATGGTTGGCAAGTAACAGCTCAACTACCGCTTTACGAGCTTCACGTACATTTTGGGTATTAGTTTTTACGACCATGCCTTCGCTTACAGGAAAAACACAAGAAGCTACGAGACTGCGCGCACCCTCAACTTCAACCAAACATATCCGGCATGAGCCTTCCGGTTTGTACTCCGGATGGTAACATAGTGTAGGAATATTTATACCAATACTGCGAGCTGCTTCTAAAACAGTAGACTCTTTCGGCACCTGTATCCGCTGTCCGTCAATCGTCACATTTATTAAATCCAAATAATTCGCCTCCTTCGCAAATATTACCATTTGGAGAAGAATTTTTAGAAACCATTTACCTACTACTATTATTTAGCTGAAAAGTTGATTAATACACGGAATAATCTGTATGTATAAATCATGAAAACTCCATACTATATTCCTTTCAAAAACATGTCAAAACCACCGGATACCGGTGGTTTTGATATGTTTTAACTATCATCATTCTTGGTTCGCCATTTGCGCTTCTGCCATTTCGATC
>CAZCEN010000111.1:0-10002 GCA_964497205.1 uncultured Sporomusaceae bacterium | reverse complement strand
TTTGTTGCTGCAACCACTCGTGGCAAAGAACGCCAGCAACAATAATAGAAACGGAAGAATCAAACGGTTACTCTTTGTCATAAGCATAATTCCTTCCAAGATAAATAGACAAAATTGATTGACATATTATTGCTTCCCATTATATCATAGCCCTTAGTAATCAGGAATCCGGCATTTTTTTTAAGAACGCACAGGCTAGAATTAAAATAAGGAAATTTTTTGGAATGGGGGAACAGTGTTTATGCGTATTACAAAGGAAGAATCTTTGGTATTGCTGGTCGATGTTCAGGAAAAGCTGCATCCGCATATGGAAAACAAAGAGGAGTTAACTCAAAAAATAATTACTTTGCTGAAAGGAATAGCAGCTTTGGAAATTCCATTAATGGCGGCTAGGCAGTACCCACAAGGGTTGGGGGATACTATTGGCTTGCTTCGGCCTCACATTACGGAATGCTATGATAAAATTACGTTTAGCTGCTGCGGTAATGATAAATTAGTTGACAAGCTTCGAGAGTCAGGCCGTAAGTATGTAATTATCGCAGGTATTGAAGCACATGTTTGTGTTTTGCAGACAGTTATTGATTTAAAGTTATTAGGTTTTCTTCCCATAGTTGTGACAGATGCCGTTAGTTCCCGTAACCATTATGATTATGATGTTGCCTTGCGGCGTATGGAATACGAAGGAGCTATTCTCACGACAGTAGAGTCAATTCTATTTGAATTATGTCGTGAGGCAGGAACGGAAGTATTTAAAACAATTTCGCGGTTAGTAAAGTAAAGACTCTTAAAGCAAAACAAGGTCGAATTTTCGACCTTGTTTTAGCATTTGCGGAGTACAATTATACTCTTTTATCAAATTGTCCTTTGCGGATTCGTTTATGGGCAGCATACACACTAATAATAGGTTCAGGATAATCTTTTGGCTGACGGATATGTGTAGCTTCTTCTTTTTCTATTTTCCGCAAAATCTCACGTTTATGCATACGGGACGCTTCGGCTTCTTCAATTCCGATTTTTCTTGCTTGGGCAACATCATCGTTGATTTCGTCGGGGCCCCAAGGCTGGGGCTTGTTTGAAGAGGATGATATTGTGTCGTCTTGCTCCCATATTGGCGGTTGTGGCTTTACCAAGAAACCAGATCCTTGTTTTCCCGAGGAACAGGACATTTTGGTATTTGCTGAAAGTAGTTTCCCAATGCTGGCATTAAAAACGAAATCCTCTTCATGCTTTCCGTATAAAACTCTGTCTCGCCGCCGTTTTTCTTTTGAAGCTTCTTCGTCAAGAAGCCGTTGGTTGGCTTCTAGTCTGGCTGTCTCTTCCGAAAACTCGGTTGAAAGAACCTGCTGATTGACTTCACTTAAATCTTTGATAATATTTTTTCTTTTGGAGCTATCATTTATATTATCTTGCAGTTCCTGGCACAGGGAATCTCTTTTTTTCTGCAATAATTCTAATGATGTCGGCGGTTTAAAAGTTGCAAATAAGGAAGTCATCAGGGAAGAACTGATGGCATTCATCTTTGTTCACTCCTGTTTTGGTATAATCTAGTAATTATATCGTCAATTTTATTAATTAGCTTAAGGGTTTAAAACCACCAAAATCCTATTATTTAATAGGGTTTTGGTGGTTTTTTGTGAATAAAACATTCGCTTCACTGTGCCAAATATCCGGCAAGATGTTACATTCGGCGAAAAGGCAATATTTAATTACACAGTTTGATATTTCGCCGAAAAATCGGCAGGACGCCGCCCAAAAATCAGCAGGCATCATTAATGGCCTTTTTGGTTTATAGTGCTGAATTTTGGGCGAAATAATTGTTTGGAAAAATCATTAAAAAACCAAAAGGTAGCGGTTACTATCAGTTTTTAAAGTTGGAACGAAATTTGCATTACAACTTTATTGATTGATATCCAGCGTGTATGAGAGGTGAAATGATATATGGATGGACCGGAACGGAAGTGGAAATTAGAAAGTTGCTAGAGATAATTAAACCAGGTAGAAAACGGAGGTAATAAATTATGGAAAAAGTTGGTTGTGTATTTGGGACACATCGGGTTTTGGAACCAAAGGGAGTTTTACCCCAGCCGGCCTGGAAAATTGATAATACTATGGAGATATATGATAACGAATTATTGATTGATGTTGATACATTGAATATTGATGCAGCCAGCTTTACTCAAATCAAGAAAGAGGCTCAGGGCGATACCTCAGCAATGGAAAAGATTATGCTGGACATTGTGGCTAAACGGGGTAAGCATCATAACCCGGTTACCGGGTCTGGTGGGATGCTTATGGGTACTGTCAGCAAAATAGGTCCGGCCTGGGCCGGGAAAACGCCGGTAAAGGTTGGCGATAGAATTGCCACATTAGTATCTTTGTCGCTTACTCCTTTGAAGATAAACAAAATCAAAAAATATCATCTGGAAAAAGAACAAGTGGAGGTAGATGCTCAGGCTATTCTGTTTAGCAGCGGTATTTATGCCGTATTACCGGAAGACATGTCACCTTCACTGGCGTTAGCTGTTTTGGATGTGGCTGGAGCTCCGGCACAAACAGCTCAATTGGTGCGTCCAGGGCAAAATGTGCTGATTATTGGTGGTGGCGGTAAATCCGGTATGCTTTGCATGTATGAGGCCAAAAAGAGAGCAGGCATTACAGGTAAAGTTATTGGCTTAGGATCAAGTAAAGGCAGCTGCGACAGAATGCGTAAAATGGGACACGCCGATAGTGTTATTCAAGTAGATGCGACTGATCCGTTAGCAGTTATGAAAGCTGTTTCAGAAATTACCAATGGCGAAATGGTCGATGTTGTGATTAACTGCGTAAACATTCCTGGTACGGAATTGGGGTCAGTGATGGCGACCAAAGATAAGGGAACAGTATATTTCTTTAGTATGGCTACCAGCTTTACCAGCGCTGCTCTTGGGGCTGAGGGGATAGGCAAAGATGTAACCATGCTCATTGGTAATGGCTATTGCCGCGATCATGCGGTAATTGCGTTGCAAACTGTTCGTGAAGACCCCATCCTTATGAAAACATTCCAAGAACTTTACGCGTAATCATGTTGGATTGGCATGATATTTTCGGAGTGCCCCCTGCTGTTGTAACTATTGTTGGCATGGCCAAAAATGTCGGCAAGACAGTAACTCTGAATTATGTGCAAAAAATGTTTCATAATGAAGGCTTGGTTTTTGGATTGACTTCTATCGGGCGGGACGGCGAATCGTTTGATGCTTTGACAAATATAGCGAAACCTTTGATTACGGTGCAGCCGGGTACGATACTGGCCACGGCTAAAAAAGTCATTACAGATCCAGATCAATGGGAGCACTTGCAGGATACTGACTATAAAACACCTCTTGGTGAAGTTGTCATACTACGGGCAAAATCATTGCATCAAGTGGTTTTGGCCGGACCGAGCAAGAACCGGGACGTACAAGGAGTGTTACGGTTATTGGCGGCATGGGGTGCCAGGAGTATTCTTATTGATGGTGCTTTTGATCGTCAGAGTTCAGCTGACCCTTTAGTTAGCAGCCAGGTAATATTGGCATGCGGAGCGACAGTGAGTCGTGATTTGCCGGAGTTAGTTCAGGCGGCAAAAAGCCGGGTTGAGCAATTAACATTACCGGTATGTAGTGAACATTACCAGGAGTTGTCGAACAAATCTCAGGCTAAAGTAATTACAGTAAATGCGGGAGTTCCCCGCGAAGTCTCCTTTACTACATCTCTTTTGCGTCCGGCGGAATGGGCAGAGTTGTTTGGTTTGGATTGTGATGCCGTGATCCTTAAAGGGGCTGTGGGGGATGGTTTGGCTCAGGTTTTACTGCAGCAGAGCCGCCCACCCCAAATAATTGTTCAAGACGGCAGTAAAATTTTTGTCAACTCGAACTTGTGGCGACAGCTTAAAGTACACCAAGTAAAATTTTCAGCAGTGCAGTCTATCTGTTTATTAGGGGTGACGATAAATCCAACTTATCCAGGAGGAAAAGGGCTGGATGCCGACGTATTATTACAGAAAATGGGAAAGGAATTAGCGCCTTTGCCAGTAATTGATATAATGCGTGAGGCAAAGTTCTAATAAAGGAAGCCGCCGCGATAAGAGGTGAAAGATTTGCTAAACCGGCTCGATAGCTGCGATTATTGTCTTGATTTGGTATTAAATCAGGTGAACCAAGGGGTACATATTGTAGATTGTAAAGGAATCACCATTTTTTATAATCAGACAGCAGCAGAAGTCGAAGGGTTACAGCCTGCAGATGTCATTGGCAAACATGTTCTTCAGGCATATCCTTCATTAACATTGGAAACAAGCAGTTTAATGGCAGTTTTGGTCAGTGGAAAACCTATATTGAATCAACAGCAGACAATTGTAAGCAAAACCGGACGAATTATAACAATTCATTACTCTACTCTTCCGTTATACCGGGACGGCAAGCTGGTTGGTGCTTGTGACCTGTCCCAGGACATTACAAAAATTAAAGAGCTTTCGGAAAAAGTAATGGATTTACAGGGAGAATTATTGGGGGCAAAAGGGGTTAACAGCGAAAAAGCTGGAACAAAAGATCGAACGTTCGCGAAATACACGTTTAATGATATTGTAGGCAGTCATGATTCGATGGTGAAGCTAAAAGTATTGGGACAACGGGTAGCCACACATTCTTCGCCTATTTTTGTAGTTGGCGAAACTGGTGTTGGAAAAGAATTGGTGGTACAGTCTATTCACAATGCATCTAATCGGAAGAACGGGCCGTTTATAGCCCAAAATTGCGCGGCTTTTCCGGCTACATTATTGGAAAGCATTTTATTCGGTACAGTAAAGGGAAGTTTCACTGGTGCGGAGAATCGGCCAGGACTATTTGAACTGGCCGATGGCGGGACATTGTTTTTAGACGAAATCAACTCAATGCCGATGGAACTGCAGAGTAAATTACTCCGGGTATTGCAGGAGGGCAGTTTGCGACGCGTTGGTGATACCAATGTAAGAAAAGTAGACACCCGGATCATTGCCTGTACTAATGTGGCCCCCGAAGAGGCAGTACAGAGCAAGGCACTGCGAATTGATTTGTATTACAGATTAAATGTTGTTTCTTTGCGAGTGCCGCCTCTAAGGGAGCGCAAAAGTGATATACCCTTTCTTACCGATCATTTTATTACGATGTATAATTCTAAACTAGGTTGTCAGGTAAAAGGTGTTAGAGAGGAAGTCAAGATGATTTTTATGGAGTACAGTTGGCCCGGCAATGTCAGGGAACTACAGCATGCTATTGAGCATGCGATGAATGTTGTTTCCGGGCCATTTATTGAATTAGAACATCTGCCGGACCATTTGTGTCAATATGCTGGTGAAACCGCCAATCAGCTAAATGCTTTTGATGCGGAGACAAAAAGTTTACCGGATATACTCCGGCAGGTAGAAAAAAACACCTTGATCCAAGCCTTAGAAATATATGGGGGAAACATATCCCAGGCTGCGCGGCATTTAGGTATACCCCGTCAGACCATACAATATAAACTAAAAATTCATGGATTGCATTGACAGTATCAGAAATAACGGTACTAGATTTAATTCTTCATAAGTGGACGGTTATTAGTAAATGAATTGAGTTCTTTAAGGAGGGGGGAGAGGGTTGAAAAAGTTTAATTTAGATGAGGCCAAGATTGTACGGGGGCGGGACCTAGCCGGACAGATTGCGGATCAGGTACAAACTTATATTAATACTCATTCTACGGTAACCGTGGAAAGAGCCGTTTTAAGACTGTTAGGTATTGATGGTGTTGACGAAGCCGGAGTGCCGCTTGTAAATGGAGTGGTGGAACGACTTCAAAAGGCAGGGGCTTTGGGGAAAGGTGCCATGTATTGGGTTGTTAATGCGATGCTCACTGTGCAGCAAACACCACAACAGATCGCAGAATCGGCTGCTCGCGACAAGATTGTTTTAGCACAACTGCCAGAGAAACCGGTCGAGGAAATAACCAAATTGGCGGATAGTCTGGCTGGATCAGCATTAAGTAAAATCCGTAGCCGTCGAGAGGAACGGAAAAAACTGATTTCCCGTCTGGGTAAAGGGCCAGAGCCGATGCTCTATGTCATAGTTGCTACCGGCAATGTTTACGAAGATGCGGTTCAGGCTCAGGCTGCGGCAAGACAAGGCGCGGATATTATTGCCGTAATCCGTACAACTGGTCAGAGTTTATTGGATTATGTGCCTTATGGACCGACAACTACCGGTTTTGGTGGTACTTACGCCACTCAGGAGAATTTTAGGATAATTCGGCAGGCGCTAGATGAAGTTGGTCAAGAAGTAAACCGATATATCTATTTAACTAACTATTGTTCCGGGCTATGCATGCCGGAAATTGCTGTAATGGGTGCATTTGAACGTTTGGATGTTATGCTCAATGACTCAATGTATGGTATTATCTTCCGGGACATTAATATGAAGCGTACCTTTGTTGATCAGTTTTTCTCCCGGTTGGTTAACGGCTATGCTGGAATTATCATTAATACCGGCGAGGACAATTATTTAACAACAGCGGACGCAATTGAAGCTGCACACACCGTTTTGGCTTCGGAACTGATCAATGAACAGTTTGCTTCTAAAAGTGGTATGGTTTCTGAACAGCTTGGTCTGGGGCATGCTTTTGAAATTGACCCAGAGACACCTAATGGTTTTCTTTATGAACTGGCTCATGCTCAATTAATCAGGGAAGTATTCCCTAACAGTCCCATCAAGTATATGCCGCCTACCAAATATATGACGGGCAATATTTTTAAAGGTCATGTACAGGATGCCTTATTTAATGTTTGTTCTATCATGACGGGGCAGGGGCTTCATCTCCTGGGAATGTTAACAGAAGCCATTCATACACCGCATATTCAGGACCGTTTTCTCAGTATTCAATCGGCGAAATATATTTTTAACAACATGCGCGATCTATCGACCGAAATTTACTATCGGCCAGATGGCTTTATTGAGCAGCGAGCCAGAAAAGTATTGGATAATACCGTTGGATTATTGGAACAGATAGCGGATATCGGCTTAATGCAGGCTCTGTCTAAAGGATATTTTGCGGATATTGCCCGTACTCCGGAAGGTGGCAAAGGGTTGGAAGGGGTATTTGACAAGGAATCCGGATATCTGAATCCTTTTATTGGGCTGATGCTCAAAGGAGGAAAAGAAAATGACTGATTTAACAAATGTCAGGCCTTATGGCGATACCTTGGATGACGGTATGATTCAGTTATCGTTTACGCTGCCGGCACCTTTAACTAATGCTGCTAAAGAAGGAGCACGACAATTGGTCGCTAAGATGGGACTGGCAGAACCGGCAATTGCCTATGCTGAGGCGATCGGTGAAACCTTCAGTTTCTTTGTGGTTTATGCCAAGTGCCAGTACGGGGTGGATATTACCAGGATTGTGGCGCCGGAAGTAGAACTTCAGGTGATGAGCAAGAAAGAAATTGATGATTTTATTAAAAACAACTTGAAACGGAAACTGAATATTATTGGCGCTTGTATTGAAAGTGATGCTCATACCGTTGGTATTGATGCGATTGTTAACATGAAAGGCTTTAACGGGCATAAAGGCTTGGAGAGCTATCATGAAATAAATGCTGTTAATATGGGGGCACAGGTTGCCTGTGAGGAAGTCATTCGCAAAGCTCATGATATGCAGGCCGACGCCATCTTAATATCGCAAGTTGTCACTCAAAAAAATATTCATATTACTAATCTTACTAAACTCGTGGATATGTTAGAAGCCGAAGGACTTAGAGATAAAGTGACCTTGGTGGTGGGCGGACCACGGATTACGCATGAATTGGCAAAGGAATTGGGGTATGATGCTGGGTTTGGTCCCAATACTTATGCGGAGCATGTTGCGTCATTTCTTGTACAGGATTGGAGAGCCAAGAATTAATAATGGCGATAGCGAAAAGGAGTGATTAGTAATGGAAGAGGTATTGATTCGGTTGCGGATGAGTGAACATGATGCTCATTATGCCGGCGGGCTGGTTAATGGATCTCATATGTTGGATCTGTTTGGTGATGTGGCAACAGAACTGTTAATTCGCAGTGATGGTGATGAGGGGCTGTTTGTAGCTTACGATAATGTTGAATTTAAATCACCTGTTTATGCCGGCGATTTTATTGAAGCTCGCGGTAAAATTGTGAAATTCGGCAATACTTCACGCCGTATGGAGTTTGTAGCAACTAAAGTAATTGCTTTAGATCCTAATGGCGGACATGACTCATCCGCATCTGTGCTGCCGGAACCAATCGTGGTTTGTATCGCCAGCGGAACTTGTATGGTTCCCAAGGAAAAACAAAGAGGTGGAAAGATTGGATAAGCTAATAATAACAGTTGCGCCGGTTGGAGCCGAAACAACCCGTAAGGACAATCCCAATCTGCCACTCTCGCCTGTGGAAATCGCTGAGGAAGTGTTTCGCTGCGAGGAAAAGGGCGCGTCTATTGTCCATTTGCATGTAAGGGATGCAGATGGAAATGCTACTCAGTCCAAGGATGTCTTTGAAGAAACAATCAATTTGATTAAGAAGCAGAGCAATATAATTATTCAAACTTCAACCGGTGGTGCGTCCTGGATGAAGGCAGAGGAGCGCTTGCAGCCGGTAATGCTCAATCCGGAAATGGCAACACTGACTGCCGGAACAGTTAATTTTGGCGAAGAAGTATTTTCAAATCCGATGCCTATGATGACGGAATTTGCCAAACAAGTAGTGGAACGGGGGATTAAACCGGAAATAGAGGTATTCGAGGTTGGTATGATTCAAAATGCGCTAGCACTTGTTAAAAAGGAAATTTTAAAGCTGCCGCTTCATTTCGATTTTGTTATGGGCGTGCCTGGCGGTATCGGGGGAGAGCCTAGGCATTTAGTTCACATGGTAGAATCTCTGCCACCGGGGAGCACCTGGACTGTAGCGGGAATTGGCCGTAGTGAACTGCCTTTGGCAACCATGGCCATTGTCATGGGAGGACACGTTCGTGTTGGATTTGAAGATAACGTATATTATGCCAAAGGTGTTCTAGCGGACAGTAATGCGCAATTAGTGGAACGAATTGCGAGAATAGCAGGAGAATTAGGACGACAAGTCGCGACACCTGACGAAGCAAGAAAAATTCTGGGATTAACCAGGTAGAATCTTTTTCTGAGTGTGATATAATCCGGTAATAGATACTGTGGATATATTATTATTGGCTTTAACCAGTGGAGCACGAGATTTTTTGCGCTCCACAATAAACCACTCGCTTTGCGGGTGGTTTTGATTTTTACGTAAGCGAATACCTCTCTCTGACGGATCTTAAAATCACATAAAGGGGGTTTTTCTTTGACTTGGTTCCCTTTTGTTTGTTTAGGGATAGGATTTATTTTAGGAGTTCAAAAATTGCCACAATATTTATTTGGATTTATTGATAAAGTCATAACTGCAGCATTAGTACTGTTGATGTTGGTTATTGGTTCTTCGATTGGAATTGATTCGCAGATTATGATGAAGCTGAATATAGTAGGATTTAATTGTGCAGTTTTGGCTTTGTTGGCTATAACTTTCAGTGTGCTTTTTGTTTTTTTCGTAGAAAAAACTATTTTGCCACTCGAAAAAATACAAAAAAAAATAGTATTGGATCAATTGAAAGTAAGTGATAACGTAGATCTTTCCGAACAAGATAATCAAAAGCCATCCCTTTTAGTTTGGATTATGCCTGGCAGTGTCTTGCTGGGTATTGCTGTTGGTTATTTTATTTTGCCTAAGACCAGCGTTGAAGTTTTATTCGTCATGCTGAAATTTTCGTTGATGGCTCTTTATATTGGTGTTGGCATAAGTTTAGGAGCCAACAAAAAAGTATTCCGATATGTAAGAATTCTGGGTTGGAAAATTATTTTTCTTTCTTTGGCTATTTTTGGGGGGAGTGCTTTAGGGGGAGTAATTGGAGGGACTCTATTAAAAATACCTTATTCCATTTCTGTTACATCAGTCAGTGGAA
>CAZCEN010000110.1:0-10105 GCA_964497205.1 uncultured Sporomusaceae bacterium | reverse complement strand
GTCATTTCCCGCAACTTAACCTCCCCCAGCGCTTCTTCAATAGGCTTGGTAATATCCAGACATTTGCCGCCTTTGGCTCCAGCCACTTTGATACTGACATTTCCGCTCCCATCAATGGTAATTTCCAGTTCTTCCTTTTCCATAGCATACCGTCCTTTCGCCGTAGCCCTAGTCTTCTATTTCCAGGAATACCTGACCAGAATTCGTCTCGCCGGCAACCTCGCCGGGGTAGGAAGCCGACTGAGCACGGCCTTCCTGCAGCCACTGCCGGAGATACTGGATATTTTCCCGTTGAGAAACCGACAACGGCACTTGACGTTTGAGAGAAACCACAATATCCTCGGTGGTAATTTCACGCATGTTATCACTAAAGGCCAAATACATGGCATCAATAATTGCTTGTTCAATTTCCGCCCCGACATAGCCATCAGACTCTTTGACCAGCCGTTTTAAGTCAAAGTCGCGCGGGTTGCGGTTACGGCGTTTCAAATGGGTGGCAAATATTTCGCGTCGTTCCGCCATATGCGGCAAATCGAGGAAAAAGATTTCGTCAAACCGGCCTTTACGCATAAGTTCAGGCGGTAAGGCGGCAATGTTATTAGCGGTAGCAACTACGAAGCAGGGCGCTTTCTTATCCTGCATCCAGGTAAGCAAGGTGGCAAATACCCTTTGGCTGGTACCGGCATCACCAGCGCCGAACGCAAAGGCCTTTTCAATCTCATCCACCCACAGAATGCATGGGGCAATGGTTTCGGCAATATTAAGCGCCCGGCGGGTACGGTCCTCTGACTCGCCAACATACGCCCCGAATAAAGCGCCAACATCCAGACGCAATAGCGGCAGCTGCCATAAACTGCTAATCATCTTGGCGGTCAGGCTCTTACCCGTGCCGGGAATTCCCACCATAGCAATACCTTTCGGGGCCGGCAGGCCATATTCTCTGGCGTCTTTGGTAAACGCCATTTCCCTTAACCGCAGCCAATCTTTCAGCACACCCAGACCGCCGACACTTTCCGCCGTCTCGGTTGCGCTTAAAAACTCCAGTGCTTCGCTTTGCCGCACAAGCTGAGCCTTTTCCTCAGTGATCAGGGAAATACTGCGGTCGTCCAAACACCCACAGGTAACAATGGCTTTGGAAAATACGCGGCGGGCTTGCCCTGCCGTCATACCCATAGCCGCCTGCACAACCTTTTCCCGCCCGGTATCATTCAAATTTATTTTAACATTAGCACCTTTTAAAAGACCGTCAAGCACAGAGTCCAGTTCCTCGCCATTCGGACGCTTAAGGTGGATTACCACTGCCTCATCCTGCAGTTCGTCAGGAATTTGACCTGTTGGGGTAGTAATTACAAGGGAAGTCCGGGTCTGAGTCAACCGCTGCACTACACTCCTAAGCTTCCGACGAACCGGCGGATTTGTCCAAAAATCATGGAAGTCTTTGCAGACAAAGATCGTCCCGGCGTTTTCCATCCCGGTCTTTTCCATTAAATCCAAGGCCACCAGCGGATCTCGGCATTTAAGATCCAGCGAAGTACGTCCGGTAAGAACTCCAAAACCATCGGCAACATCCCAGGATAAACAGGTACGATTTTTTTCTTCACATACCGTTCTCACATATTCAATGGCACGTTGCTCTTCCGGCGTCACAATAACAATGAGCGTAACCCTTGCCCTAATATAAGTGTCAAATTGCTCCGCAAAGTTATCCATAATGTCCCCTCCTTACACCCATCTGCGAACAGTCAGCCGGATTTCCCCGGTTGCGTCCCGCTGCTCTTCCACTACATTAAACCCCTGTCTGCGAACCTGCTCCATAACGGTACACAGTGCATACCGCTGCTGCACTTTGGCTGTAAATTCCTTCTCACTCGTACCTTGTACCCCAAACCAATCAGCCACAAAGCTATAGGTCCCGTCAGTTCCCAACACAAACCCGATATCATAGCCTTCCTGCATCTTCACAGCGACGTCTACTGCCGTTTCCTGACCACGATATCCTCTAATAGAGGTTTTTTCCTCTGTGACATATCCTAATTCCTTTAAGCAAGTCAGCAGCATCTCTTTATCAGTAATCTTGGTTGCCACTTGAGTAAAATGCGACATATTCATTCCTCCCTGCTACATAAGCTTGACAACAGGCAATTGGTCGGCAACAATTCTGTTTGTTGCCGCTTCAACAGCAGTTACTACCAGTTGCCCGGCACTATCCAAACTAACTGCAACTGTAAGGGCCGACTGCCCGCTGTCGACAGGCTCTTCCATGCTTAAAATGACCGGCTTGCTATCATTAATGCAGTGACCGTCCTCTAGCCGGTAGATAAATAACCCAAATTCACGCTGTCCATCATAGCTGGCTTTTATGGTAAATTCAGTTATCGACTCAACACTGGGATAAAATGACCCTTTGGTTACAAGTTCACGGTATTGGTAGCAATTTCCTGCCAGATAGCGCAATCCGTAACTGTAGCGCAGACAGCCGCAGCCCCCGGCGCCGGCGCCGGAGGCCAAAATGGCTGCCCCGCAAGCTGCGGCATCAATGGGGTGTTTATCGTATACCGGAATAGCAGGAAAATGTTTGTGGATAACAGCCAACCTATCTGGTTTTACCTGGCTGCCGGTTACTACCACTCCAGCTAAACTGCTATCGGCGTACCCTAGCCGTGCTGCACCACGCAAGGTCTGTCGAAGGTTATTTGCCAAAATTATATCCGGAGCCACATCCTCCTGGCAGTCTAGCCAATCCTGCCTGGCACTTATTATTCTGATATACCTTGCTCTTTCCCGTGAATGTGGAACAACCTGCACTATTGCTGTTAGAATACTATCCGTATTTATCTTACTAACCACATAAACAATTTCCGGTCTCACCGGCATTCCGGCTCCCCAGGCTGCCGCCCAGGGTTCCTCCACCAGTTCCAACCTGCTGAAGCCTGCTTGCCTGACGGCATCTTCCAGCCACCGCTGGTACTTCTGCCAGATTGGATCTGACAAACAGGCTTCAACAGGCATCGTAAACGTAATTACAGCTTGACTCGCTAACCCTAAGGCCCGACCGGCACGCGTTAAAAACATGGCTAAATATTGTTGGGCAATCTCCTGTCTGTTTAACCGGCGGTCACCGACCAAACTATAAACCTTCTTGCCGGTAATTACATCAAATTGCAAATGATCAAATACCTGCCGGGTACTGCCCAAGCCATCGGCTTCGTCCATGACTTCCTGCCCAATGAGACAAGCCTCGTCTTCTCCTGTGCCATAGCTGATGACCGAAGGAGCCAAAAACAGCCTAACGCCCTTACCAATATACCGATTTAATACCGGCCGGGTCACGCCGGGTATATATAATGTCTCAGCCCGGTCAAGGCCTTGCCGCCACCAGGCGGCTACCGTATATTCATTGTCAAAATCCACCGCTAACCGTCCAGCCATCGGCATCACCTCCCCAGCCTATAACAGGATATCGTAACAAAATTTAACCGTAAGCAGCGTATGTAGAAACTCACTGGCCTGTCTCGCTGCCGGTACCTGCTGCCTTGCAGCCAAATCAGCCGCTTGCCGCCAGTCCGCCTGGGTGGCAAACGCCAACGGCCTATCCCAGCGGAGCTGCCTTACCGCCATTGTCCTTTTATCAGGGTTAGCCACCAAACATTGAGCGACAGTACCACTTATCGCCAATAACTTTCCTGCCTCCGGGGTACTCCATAAAAGGTCACCGGTATTGGCCTGCCAGACCTTGATGGTACCATCCGCCCCGCCGCTCACAAACAGCTTACCGTCAGGACTGGTACACAGCGATTCTACCTTGCCGGTATGAGCAGCCCACAGCTTATTGCCCCCTCGACCGCCGGATACAGCATAGGAACGGATTCTCCCATCCCGCCCGCCGCCGATTACCGTCTTGTTCTCCCAGTCGACCGCTGCAGTGCTAAACAAACTGCCTGGATATTGCCCCCGGGTAATCATCTGCGAACCATCCCAGCTCCACGCTCTGGCCGGAGCTACGCCACCTGCACAAGCAAGCGCCAGTAGTCTCCCCTGCTGGCCTGCGGCCAATGCGGTTACCAACCCGTGCTGGCCACTGACACTGCTCACCCATTTAATATCAGGCATACGCCAAATATGAACCTTACCTTCCTGACCGGCAGTAACTAAGTACTGACCGTCAGCCGTGAATGTCACACTGGTAATTCCGGCCGCGTGAAGGTCTGCCGTTCGCCACAGAGCGCCGCTGGCTGTCTGCCACAGCCGCAGCCGCCCGTCACTGCCGCCGCCAATCACAATACGCCCGTTGGGATGAAAGGCGGCGCAATTAATACTAATACCGGCTCCCCAATTCTCAATAACCGACACCTGCCGTCCGTCAGGCACAAACAAATCCCGCCCAGTCTGCGGGCAATTCGCTATAAGTTTCTGCCAGTTGGGGCGTTCCCATTCTGCCGGCTGCCAACCAGCATCAAACAAGGTTAACACACACTCGGCTGCCCAGCCCGGTGGGGCCTTACAGGCCAGCCGGTATAATTCTGACCAGCGCTCCTGGCTTACCAGCGTATCCAGCATCGCCGACCAATCCTGGTCACTAAGGTCTTCGTATTCCGCCCGGTTACTCCCGTCTAGCAGCAAACTGACCAATAACAAGCTATGACCACTGCCGCGAGCAGCCTGTAAAAAACGCTGCCGTTCAGTCGGAACGGCAGCTTCATAAGCTTTAGCTAATAGCGGACGATGTGTCTGCCAATCTAATGCATAATATTTATCCCATTGGCCGGTAATACAATAATATAATGCCGCTTTACTGTCATCAGCCGGGGCATAACCCGCAAGAATCGCCCAATCCTGCAAGCGCCCGTTATCCTCGGCTAACACTCTTTCGCATACTGCTTCCGCAGACTTAAAATCAGTCAAAGTCAGCAGTAACTGTCGTGCCCGGCCGGCTATAACCCTGTCAGCATCATCTACCGCAACCAATAGTTCCGCAATCAATTCCCGGCCTGTTGGCAGCATAATCCGGCCGGCGCCCGTCTTAAGCACAGTTAATAGTCTTATCCCTAACGGCTGCGCCGCCAGATAACCTGCTTCTACAAGTATCTTCTCAAGCCCCGCGCTGCGGGTCTCAGCCCACAGCCTGCAAAAACAGTCTATTGCACCACCATCGGTTAAGTGGCGGAGAGCCGTCTCCGCATCAGCGGCAATACGTTTATCCTGGCTGTCAAATGCCCTTACTAACAGTTCGATTGCCTCAGGCCCCATACCCGCAGGAATATGCGGTTGATTGCTGCTAAGCGCCGCTAGTACTTTTCTTTCTACCGCCTTGGCTTGTTGTTCGTCCTGTTCATCGGTTGAATTATCGGTTTTAGACAAAGTCCCTTCGGTTTCGGCTTGCATCTTAGTCATGATATCCCAGACTATTGTCCGGATATTCTGACGCTCACCGGCGGCTACTTGCTCTTCAACAACCGCCTCGGCCTGACACTTGACTTTTTCTATATAATCGTTGGGAAAAATCATTGACAACTGCCATAAATATTCTTTATCTTCTCCCTGCAGCGGCACGACCTCACCACCTTACCGATGTTCAAACCTAATATTCTAAGTCTTTAGCCGTAACCCGTTTACGAAATGTCCAATATACCCAGCCTTGATACACCAAAACAACAGGAACAAGCGCCAGAGCGGCGATTGTCATTATTTTAAGCGTATACGGAGTAGAGGACGAATTGGTAATTGTCAGACTCCAGGCCTGATCAAGGCTTGACACCATAAGTCGGGGGAAAAGCCCCCAAAAGAATGCAATTGTGGTCAGTACGACAGTCAAACTGCTCAGGGTAAACCCCAGCCCATACCGTTTAACGAATACCGCTCCGTAAGCCCCGACGAACAGAACTATTGCCCCCCACAGACTTACTCCGGCACCTATTTTGGTAAACAAATCAGTATTCGTATAAGTCATACCTACCAGGGCCAGGCAAAAGACAGCCGCCCCTAAACCAACTTTTATCGCTGCACCGCGAGCCCGTTCCATTAACTCGCCCTCGGTCTTTAGCGTCAGATATAAGGCTCCGTGAAAAGTAAACACCAGTAAAAAAGCTACACCGCCTACCAACGTGTAGGGACTAAGCAAGTCGAAAAAAGTACCGACATACTGCATTTTGGCGTTAATCGGAACACCCTTGATTAAGTTAGTGACAGCCACACCCCAGAGTAAAGCCGGAATAGCGCTGCCAATAAAAATCATCAAATCCCAAGTCCGCCGCCAGGCCGGATTTTCGTCCTTGCTGCGAAATTCAAACGCCACGCCCCGAACAATGAGCGCCATCAGCATAAGGAATAAAGCTAAGTAAAAACCGCTAAACAGAGTAGCATATACATGCGGGAAAGCAGCAAACATTGCGCCCCCGGCTGTAATCATCCAGACCTCATTACCATCCCATACCGGACCAATTGTATTAATGAGCACCCGGCGTTCGGTATCATCTTTTCCTAGGAAAGGAAGCAAAACACCGACGCCATAATCAAATCCTTCCAGGAAGAAGAAGCCAATAAACAAAACCGTGAGCAACACAAACCAAAGTATACTTAACTCCATAATGCCGCCCCCTTTGCTGCCGGTTTATTTGGGGTAGTCGGTGTCGTTACAGGACCTTGCCGCACAAACTTTTGCACAAGATAAACAGCCGCAGCTGCTAGCAGCGCATAAACCAAGGTAAAGCCAATTAACGAAATCCAAATGCTGCCGGCCCCAACCGAAGGTGATACCGCCTGCTCCACTTTTTGCAAACCAACTACAATCCAAGGCTGCCGGCCGCCTTCGGCTACAAACCATCCGGTCGAGTTAGCGATATATGGCAAAGGCAAACTCCATAACACGGCCTTAAGAATATAGTCCTTAGCCTCTATTTGGCCGCGCCACCAGAAAAATCCTGCTGCCAGCACAACTGCGATCATAATACTGCCGGCCGCCACCATCAAGCGGAAGCTCCAAAATACAGGAGTTACCGATGGTACATAATTTCCGGGACCATACTTAGCAATATACTCTTTCTCAATCTCTTTGATTCCTTTTACCGGTGTATTGGCATTATTATTAGCCAGCACGGACAGCATGGCCGGGATTTTTATTTCGGCAGAATTGGTCTTATTCTGCTCGTCAATCGCTGCCGCTATCGCAAACGGAGCCGGATTAGCCGTTTCCCACAAGGCTTCCGCGGCGGCTAACTTCATAGGCTGCACCTTGGCGATAAATTGGGTCTGCGCATGGCCGCTGCCCATAAGCAATAACAAACTGGCTGTTGTCCAGATTAACCCAAGCTTAAAGGATGCCCGGAAAAACTCCAGATGAGTCTTGCGAATTAAATGAAACGCGCTAATAGAAAGTACAAAAAAGCCGGCAGTTACTAGTCCGGATAATACGGTATGCGGAAACTGATACATTACATACGGATTAGTTATAAGCTGCACAAAATCCGTCATTTCCGCCCGGCCATTTTGAATGATATAGCCAACCGGATTTTGCATAAACGAATTGGCTACCAGTATCCAAAATGCCGACAAATTGCTGGCTAATGCCACAATCCAGATGCTAGCGGCATGCAGCGCCTTAGGTATGCGATCCCAGCCAAAAATCCATAGCCCTAAAAAAGTCGATTCCAGATAAAAGGCCGTAAGCGCCTCCATAGCTAATGGTGCACCAAAGATATCCCCCATAAACCGGGAATACTCCGACCAGTTCATCCCGAAGTGGAACTCCTGAACAATACCTGTGACCACACCCATAGCAAAATTAATAAGAAAAAGTTTGCCCCAAAATTTGGCCTGTTGCTTATACAATTCATTACCAGTGCGGACATAGATAGTTTCCAGGATAGCTACGATAAGCGACAACCCCAGAGTCAATGGTACGAACAAAAAATGATAGACTGTCGTTATCCCAAATTGCCAGCGGGATAAAATTAACTCCTCCATTTTCCTACCTCCTTGAATAATCTTCAGCAGCCATGCTGCAAGTATAGTGTTGGAAGGTACCGTTGGTTTGGTATTAATTTAATGATAATTCCGCCAGCCATTTTTTGTCAATACTTATTTGTTAAAAAAATCTATTAAAGGATAACTATTCATAATAACAAATACACGTCCTGCAGATTTACCGGGTAGTGCATTGCTGCTAAAAAAAAAACACCTCATTAGGTCATAAACCCTCTGAATCCGAATTATCGTGCCGGTAGATACTATGAATCCCAGATGAGTATATATCCCGCAAAGATCAAAAAAAAAGCACAGCTTATGTCTGTGCTCTCTTAGGTGAACAAGGCGTCCTCTACATTATTTATCCTTTTCAACGATAAGAAAGATACTGGAATCATCTACTTCTTCTATTTGATACCTATAGCCCACAGCTTGCCCTAATTTTTCCATATCTGCCTGAGTATAAGTTGTGGCAATAAAGCCATCCTTACAGACAATCAAGCCGTCTTTCGTCTTTTCTAAATCAAGTTCTCCAAGCAAGCCTTTGTCGGCTTGTTCTTGAAACCAAGCCAGCCTATGCTCCCAAAACTTAGGACTGTAACTGCTAAAATAGGCTTTTCCTCCTGGCAGGAGTCCCTTCATAGTATGTTGAACAAACGGCAGAGCTTCTACTTTCATGGCCGATAGGGCGTTTTGCAGGCATAGTATAACATTAAATTCCGGAGTAAACTCAAACTTATGAGCATCTGCCAGTTTTAACTCGCAGTTAGGGCTATCTTTTAAATACGCTTGTCCGAACTCAATAGAATTTTCCGAGATATCTATTCCAACAATAGCTGCAACATTTGGAGCGAGTTCCTTCATAATACGCCCATATCCGGCTCCCAGCTCCAGAACTTTTTCCGAGCCTTTTAATTCCTGGCGCACAAAATTTATTTCTGCATCAAGATACTGCTTTATCCTGTCAATTTGGGTTTGATACACCTGATACAACTTTCCTGAATTTAAATTTTGCGCATAATAATTGGCTCCCATTATTACTCCCCCTTCGTTTTTCGTTGTTCCAACTTTAATCATCTTAGATTTCACGACTTCGTCATTCCTTTTCAGCGTCCCCCTTTTCTTTATAGCCCTAAACCCATAATATAGCTACCAGGGTCAAATCATCGTCGAAGTAAGCCTGTTAAAAAGACTAACCTTTAGATAACCTTCAAACCTAATTTTTTAATATTAATAAAACAGAGCACCTCCAGGACATCATAATCCTGGAGGTGCTTTTATGAACTTTACTTTTGTCGGGGTATTGCTAGCGATCTATGCGGTGCTCTTGCTGCTTTGGTTTAGAGAGAAACATTAACAGGATATTCATCATACCAGTTTTTTGGAATAATTCCTACTCTGGTGTAATCCGCCGGCTATCCATCTGCTATGATATTTTAAATAGTACCACCTAGTGCCTTAATGCGATTTATGGCTGTGTTACGATGAGACACATCTTCTACTGGTACATTTTCCAACATATTGCGATAGGTCTCAATTGCCTCTTTATACAAATGCTGTTTTTCATAGGCTGTCCCCTTATTTAAATATCCTGCAGGAAACTTGGGGTTAATCTCAATTGCTTTATTACAGTCAATAAGTGCTAAGTCATATCTGCCAATTTTATTGTACATAAATCCCCTGTGATCATACGCTACTTCAAAGGTAGGATCATTAATTATTGAGAGCCCGTAATGCTCAATCGCCTTATTATCATCGCCCATTTTCTCATAGAGATACCCGCGATCCAAATAAGCCGCTGCAATTACCCGGTTATAATCCTTGAGCGCTAAGTCATATTGCTTCTGCGCAAAATATGCCTTGCTCCGTTTATAATAAGCTAATGTATCATACGGATTATCAGCAATAGCTGTAGTATATTCCGCGATGATTTGCGCATTGTCAACAGGTTGTTTTTCGGCTGCGAAACCCACAGCACCCGGTATCACAAGATAGAAGACTAGCAAAACGAGAGCTACAATAAACCCTTGTTTTTTCACCCAGACGCCTCCTTAATTATATGACAATAGAGCCTGTCCTTACCGTTAAATATTTTAGACCTGCTTACATTTTGATATTGATACCGGCCATAAAATTGATTCCATCT
>CAZCEN010000109.1:1394-10160 GCA_964497205.1 uncultured Sporomusaceae bacterium | reverse complement strand
ACAACTTTTGCTCTGATAATAGGACTATTCCTGGTAAACTGGTTACAGCCCGGGACTGGCATGAATATTGATGTCACCAAGCTCGATACGAAAGCAATTGCTGCTTATACGACAGCTGCTAAAGCACAAAGCACGGTGGACTTCTTCATGAACATAATACCGACAAGCGTTGTGGATGCATTTGCCAAAGGGGATATTCTCCAGGTACTGCTGTTCTCTATTCTTTTTGGCTGGGCACTGCTCGTTATGGGCAAACGCGGGGAAGCGGTATTCAACTTGGTCAGCGATATCTCACACAGCCTATTTATCATTGTTGACATTATTATGAAAGTCGCGCCAATTGGTGTCTTCGGCGCAATGGCATTTACTATCGGGAAATACGGCATTGCCTCACTAGGACCACTGGCCAAACTCTTAGGTTGTTTTTACGCCACCTGTGCCTTCTTTATCCTAGTAGTACTTGGTTGTATCGCAAAGTGGGCCAATGTTAACATTCTCCAGTTTCTTGCCTATATTAAAGAAGAACTATTAATCGTATTAGGCACATCATCCTCTGAAAGCGTACTTCCCCGCATGATGGAAAAGCTAGAAACACTTGGCTGCTCGAAATCGATTGTAGGCTTAGTTGTTCCGACAGGATATTCTTTTAATCTTGACGGGACTTCCATTTACTTAACTATGTCCGCTATTTTCGTCGCTCAGGCAACTAACACTGAACTTACTTTAATGCATCAGCTAACGATTCTCGCCGTCCTGCTATTGACCTCCAAGGGAGCGTCTGGAGTAACCGGCAGCGGCTTTATCGTACTTGCGGCAACACTTTCGGCAATACCGGGAATTCCAGTAGCGGGGCTGGCGATTATCTTCGGAATTGACCGTTTTATGTCATTAGGCAGAGCCATCACTAATCTAATTGGCAACGGTATTGCAACAATCGTAGTTTCCAAATGGGAAAACGAACTGGATCTAGCTAAACTTCAACAAACTTTGTCACTAGGAGCAACCCAAAGCAACCAAAAATCGGTGAATATTTCCACTAAGTAAAAAATTAAATAAACCTATATACCATCGAAAGGGGCAACCAAGCATGACTACGCTTGTATTTCATAATTTTTCCCCATTGAATTTTAATGGTATAAAAGGTTTAGTCGAATTATTCTGGAATGCGAACTTTGGAGTATGGCACACGGAAAAGACAAAGAACAATTACCCGTGCTCCATCTTCACTCATAACTGCGGTTATGCGACAATTTGCGTTCATTGCGATGCGACAGCGACCTAAGACCTTGGAATCATAACTATTTATGAATTCCAAGGTCTATTTTTTTACTTGTTACTAATTAAAGATGTAACCTGCTACTATTTCACAATCTTGCGGATTGCCTCTATAACAAAATCAACATCTTGTTCTGTAATTCCCCAGTGAGTTATCATTCTGCAGGCAGTTGGACTAATAGGTTTTACTTTAATCTCCTGCTTAAGTAGCGCCTCAGTAATAAATGCTGCATCTTTACCAACAGATTCAAACTCAATTTGTACAATATTCGTTTTAACTTGCTCAATATCGACCAGTCCATCTTTAATAGCAGCCAGCCCTTTTGCCAGTCGCAGCGCATTAGCATGATCTTCCTGAAGTCTACCCCGCATTGTTTTTAAAGCAACTATGCCGGCAGCAGCCATATGACCGGCTTGACGCATGCCACCGCCAAGCCGCTGCTTAATCCACCTGGCTTTTTCCACAAATTCTTTTGTGCCCAAAAGTAAAGAGCCGAAAGGAGCGGCCAATCCCTTAGTGAGGCAAAACTGCAACGCATCAATGTCTTCAGCTAATTGCTTCACATCTACTTGCAATACCTCAGCCGCATTAAATATCCGAGCACCATCAAGATAAACACTCATACCGTTTTCATGAGCAAGCCTCGCCATTTCCGCTTGATAATCCGGCGATAAAGGATATCCCCGATTTAAGTCATATGTATTTTCCAGACATAGAACCCTGCTTATAGGCGATTGTACCCCTCTGGTCCGGATGAATTTTTTAACAACCTTACTGTCAAAACAACCGTTGTGACTGGGAATAGGACGAGCCTGAACTGAAGCTAACGCAGCCAAGGCCCCCACTTCCAAATTGTATATGTGAGTCTCTTCGCCTACTATTATTTCATCACCAAGTTGCGTCAATGCCATAATCGCCGCTTGATTAGCCATTGTTCCTGAGACCATCAAAACAGCCGCTTCTTTACCAAACATAGCCGCGCTTACTTCTTCCAGCTGCTTAACTGTAGGATCTTCTCCCAAAATATCATCGCCAACTACAGCTTCCTGCATAGCTTTCCGCATATCCGGGGTCGTCTGGGTAACTGTATCACTGCGAAAGTCTTTATACATAACCTTTCCTCCGTTTTTGCCTGTTTTGAAATATAACAAAGTTTACACTACAGTAGAATTATTTTTTCACTAAAGTATATAAGCATCGGTAATTAGTGTCAAATTTTTTATTTCTTTGATCAGAGGCCAAAGAGCCACGATCGAAGAGTTATTGGATTCCATCTGTTTGTAACTATTTTGTAATTATATGGCTATTTATCGTCTTATTCGTTAGTGGTATTATTACAATATCACTTGGCCAAGAATACTGAGCGAAGGAGCGATTTTTCTGAAACGATACCTTACGACAATAGTTTTCACACTGTTCTTCTGTATAAGCATTGTTCCAACAGGCATTGCTAGTGACACGATTATCCGCGAGGATTTAAGCAAATACTTCAGCGGTTATACAGGAACATTCGTCCTATACAACGAAAGTAACCAACAATATACTATCTATAATGAACCGAAAAGTAATGAAAGATTATCCCCTTGTTCCACTTTTAAAATTTATAATTCGCTGATAGGACTGGAAAGCGGCGTCTTAGATAAAGAGGATTCTCGAACTTTGAAGAAATGGACCGGACAAACATACTCTATTCCGTCTTGGAACCGTGACCACACTCTGCATTCCGCGATAGCCAATTCCGTAGTCTGGTATTATCAAGAACTGGCCAGGGAAATTGGCAACGAACGCATGCAAAGCAATATCACCAAATTAGATTATGGCAATCAAGATATTAGCGGTGGCATTGATCAGTTTTGGCTATGCTCTAGTTTAAAAATATCCGCCCAAGAGCAAGTGGCTTTACTTAAACAACTATATAACAATGAATTACCTTTCACTGCTGAAAATATGGCTATTACCCGAAAGATTATTGTTCTTTCGACAAATAATGATACTATCTTCTCAGGTAAAACCGGCACAGCCTACGGAGAAGTCCTCGGTTGGTTTGTTGGTTGTGTGGAAAAGGATGGCAATAAATATTTCTTCGCAACCAACATCCAGGGTGACCATGCTGCAAACGGCCTTAAAGCCCGGGAAATTACAAAATGC
Source organism: uncultured Sporomusaceae bacterium (assembly GCA_964497205.1). Lineage (GTDB taxonomy): Bacteria > Bacillota > Negativicutes > Sporomusales > Sporomusaceae > Sporomusa. The sequence continues at coordinate 6,736 of CAZCEN010000109.1, read as the reverse complement.
ATCTTAACGGATTTAGGCGTACTTTGAACCAAGAAGGAAAGATTGGCCTCACCAGTAGCAATGCCTCCTTCAGATAGAAAGGAATAACTATGGGAAATTATCTTGTTGTAGAAAAAGGGCTTCCTTATGAGCCGGGATACAAAATACCGATTTTAGACCAGCAAGTTATGCTTGGCCGCGCTAGTAAAAGCGAAAAGCCTGACATAGATTTCGAAAACAAGTTCATTTCTCGAAAACACTGTTTACTTATGACCAAAGAGATGGCTATTACATTGACTGACTTGGCGAGTAAACACGGTACCTTTGTCAATAAAAAGCCTGCTATTCCTGATATCCCCATCGAGCTTAAGCATAATGACAAAATTATTCTCGCACAGGGAGCAGCAATACTGCGCATTATTATCAATGAAGAGCTCAGCGATGAGACTTTGGAACTCACCCAAACCAACCTTTCGTCACTTAGGTTATTATCAGATGCAAATGCAAAAAAGCTGCAGATGAATATTGCCAAACGACAGTGTCTGGTAAATAATTCCGTTATCCAACTATCGCCTAAAGAGTGGCAGCTATTGTTGTTGCTATACAACAACGCCAGCCAAACCGTTTATTATGATACAATCAAAAGTGCTGTCTGGCCGGAACGTATTACGACAGCGGGAGAAATCCCGCTTGTCGGCCTGGAAGAAATCAGTTTGTTGCTGTATCGCTTGCGGCATAAACTAAGAAATCAAGGCCACTTAATTAGAAACATTAGAGGTTTGGGCTGTATCCTTGAATTGTAGTAGAAATAATGCTTTCTGTACGCCAGTTAATAATATAAAAACAAACGAGCAAAGTCCACATAATGCTGGACTTTGCTCGTTTGTTTTTAGCCGATCACTTCCTGAACACGACCAATGGTTCCATCCGTCAGACGAACTTTAATGCCACGGTGATGCACCGGACTGCTTGTCAATATGTCTTTAACTATCCCTTCCGTAAGCTGTCCGGTTCGTTGGTGAGGTTTTTGAATAATCTTAACCTTAGCTCCTGGAATTATATTCTTTCGTTGTGTTCCATCCATAAAATGCTCCTTTTACACATCTACGATTAGCTTGTTATTTTACCTCGGGCGGTTGGATTATAACATTATCGATATTACTTACTCCGCAGGAATGGAAAGCAGTGACTAACTCCAGCTTACCTTTGCGGCTAAGTTGTTTTATTGCATATTCCCGTTTCCTTGCTTGACTTTCGTCAGGTTGCAGCTCGTAATATACCAGAGCAACAGGCAGGCGGCTGCGGGTATACCGGGCGCCAGTCCCGTTGTTGTGAGCAGTTAATCTTGTTTCAAGATTTGTTGTCCAGCCAGTGTAAAAACTACTGTCTGCACATTGAACAATATAAGTATATGGCATAACAATTCCTTTATATTTTATTGTGATTGCCGCAAAAATTCAAATAGTGGCTTTCCTTCAATATACAACTCTTCAATAACACCGTAACCGTCTTTGATGCGAACAGCAGCAATCCCTGATTTTCCTGCGTTTTTGCGGTAGGCAGCTTCAGCGGCAGGAGCTAGATCTTCAGGCAGATAGTACCGCGAAAACGGCAAAATGACGTAAGCCGTATCTTCATTTCCACTGGGGTATACATCCACTTTTATATAGACTCCGCGCTCCGGACGCCGGGCAGTAACGCCGCTGATAAAAGCCTGACCTTCCGCATTTTCCGCAACAAGTGCATATGCTTTTTGTCTAACCCCTGTAATAGTATTATCCAGAATAGGGACCTTGTTTTCCTTGAAGCCAAGATAAACATACCGTCCCTTAAAAGCATCGTAAGGATCGACTGGAGCCGTCTGCCAATAAAACAGCTGACCTGTCTGCAAGATATTCTCCCAGCGCCAGGCCATGTATAGCGGAACAGTTGCCTGCAATATAGCAACTCCAATAAACAACCCAAGCAGCATTTTCTTATTTATCATTTCGCCACCCCGCTTTACGGCGTACTAAAATGACATTGGCCACAAGAAATCCAATTCCCACAAGCACAAAAGCCACACCACGTACAATAAAACTTAAATCAATATCAAAGAAGCGGGCAACGATCAAGATGGCTATCATAAGCATCCCCAGATTAACAACGCCGATCCGTTGTTCCCGCACACCGACGGCAATAACACTTACACTTAGCCATAACATATATCCGTTCATAATAACTGTAGCACCAATACCGCTGATATCAAAAAAACGGAGGATATAAGCAAATCCCATTACACAAGGTATGAATGAGAATTGCCAGATTCCCTGACTTTTTCTTTTTTTCAACATAAGGCTGCCGCCAGCAACCGCTACCACTAACCCAAGTGCCGACAAGTAGACCGCGAACGGTACCGTTCCCTTATCGACCGTTATATGCCGCCAAACGTCATTGAAGGTCAGGAGAAATGTCAAGCCAACACTTCCCGCTAAACCAATTGCTTTAAACGGCATGGGCCAACCCTGATGATGACCGGAAAACCATAAGCCGGCAGCAATATATGGTAACGTAAATAATGACCCATAGATAAGAATACTCAGATGATCCAAGTATCTGGCAAAAGCAGCTCCAAAACAAAAATAAAAACAAATAAGTATAACCCAAGAAAAAGTCACAGTAGTATTGGCATAGCGATGGTTCTTAAGTAATCCCCTGTAATAAGGAATAATTAAACTAAACAGCACCCAAATAATTTGTTTGCCACTGTCAAAATAACTGCTAAAAGCCCAAATAGTTATCCCGATACTATACAAAACCGCTACACTGGCAGAATTCATCAAGTACACTAACGGCAATGACAAGAGCATCCAGGTCAATAAAAAAGCATCGGTATCTTCTATCAAGTGGTACGTCTGGCCAACTAAAGCAAATGCCGAGCCAACCATTAACATCAAAATGGTCGCAGTAGCTTCCCGCCAGGCCATGCTGTCTTTTTTAAACCACAATACACTGCCCGCGGCAATTTGCGCAGCAACCAAGAAGCCCATCGAAATGCTTAACCGGTATAGTTTGGTTAGTTGTGGCCAGTTATGCGCTAAAATTAGAATAATGCCCAAGCCAACCAACAGAGCGCCAATGACACCAAATATAACAAGAAAAGTCCTTGATCCCGTCTTGATACCGCCAGACCCATAATACTCCTTAATCCGCTCAGCACTTTCGGCGGGAATAAGTCCTTGATCCACCAGCTTTGGCAGCTCACGATACAGCCATTCCACAGATTTTTTATCCATTATTTTCTCCTTATTTCTACGCACAGGAGGATAGTTTTAGTTTACGCAATTCGGTCATAGCGTTCATCCCTTGTCCTTGTCCTTGTCCTTGTCCCCAAAATGCTTACACAGAACTGCTTGAATGGCGGCATAGCTTACAGCATTAGGCAAAGCATCTTTTATCGGTTTTAGTTGCTTGCCGCCGATCTTTTTGATTGCAGCAAGTATCACTGCTTCATACTCCGCTGGAATGATCCGGTCCCAATCAACAATATATCCTTCCTGGGCACAACGCACCAAATGATTTTGTACTGTTTGGGCTGTTAAATCCCGGGCTTTCGCAATTTCGGTAAGATCACTGCCATTGTGGAACATCTCCAGTGTAATATGATGACTTGGTTCAGCTTCAGGTTTGCTGCTTTTTTTGCTTATCTTCGTTTTGGCAGGTTCCGATACGGCAGCGGCTACTTGGGTAATGCTCGGGGCCACTGCATTCTCAGACAGATATTTAGTAATGACCGACAAAAATTCATCGCCATATTTTTGCAGCTTAAGTTCACCAACACCTTTGACTTGCCGCATATCGTCAAGGTCTGACGGACGCTTCTCGCTCATTTCTCGCAGGGCGGTGTCCGCAAATACAACAAACGGCGGCACACCTTCCCGCTCGGAAATACGTTTGCGGCACTGCCGCAACAGTTCAAACAAAGTGTCGTCGGCAACCGGCTGACGCTCGGTGAATACCTTCTGCCAAACCTGAGCTTGACTCTTTAAAACAGGCAGAGCGCTTGGTTCCAGTTTGACTACCGGATATTCGCTTTCGGTTAAACGCAAATACCCTGTTGCTACAAGCCGTTGAATTAACGTCTTAACATCCTGCACTGTACGCTCGGCCATCAGGCCGTACGTAGGCAGACTATCAAATCCTAATTGCAGTATCTTTTTATTCTTTGAGCCTTTTAACACTTCGGCGATAACCGAAATACCAAAGCGTTCTCTAAGCCGGTAAACGCAGGAAAAAACTTTCTGGGCATCTACCGTAATATCTACCTGTTCGCCGTCCGCCATACAGTTCCCGCAATGACCACAGCCTGCACCTGCGGTAAATTCGCCAAAATAGTTCAGGATATATTGGCGTAGACAGTCCGGAGTATGACAATAATCTACCATCTCCTGCAGCTTCTTAAGTTCGTGCTGTTTACGTTCAGGATGTTCTACCGACTTATCAATCAAAAACCGCTGCAGAAGCGGATCTTGTGGTCCAAATAGCAAAATACATTCCCCTGGCTCACCGTCCCGCCCGCTGCGCCCGGCTTCTTGGTAGTAGGATTCCATGTTTTTCGGCATATTGTAATGCACAACATAACGGACATTTGACTTGTCAATGCCCATACCAAAGGCATTGGTAGCTACCATTACCCGAATATCGTCATAGAGGAATTTTTCCTGCTGGGACATGCGTTCATCATCACTAAGGCCGGCATGATACCGCCCGGCAGCAAACCCTTTTTTCTTCAGAAGTGCATACAAACTATCAACTTCTTTACGGGTTGCCGCATAAATAATCCCGGCCTGATTGGCATTAGACTTAACGTATTTTACAACAAACTCCTGTTTGTTTTCGCCGCGCAATACCGAAAAAGACAGGTTTGGTCTGTCAAAACCGGTTATATGTACCTGCGGATAGTTTAGCGCCAGCAGGTTCTCAATATCCCGTTTGACCTCAGGTGTCGCTGTAGCCGTAAACGCGCCGATGATCGGGCGCTTAGGCAAGCTAGCAATAAAAGAACTTACTGCCCGGTAACTTGGCCTAAAATCATGTCCCCACTGGGATACACAATGGGCTTCGTCGACAGCCAGCATACTGATAGTGAGTTCACCGACTACGGCCTGAAACCAATCTGCTGTCAATCTTTCCGGCGCCACATATACCAGCTTATACCGACCGGCGCGCATTTGCTGCAGCCGCCTGCCAGCCTCCGATCCGGTCAATGAACTATTAATAAAGGTTGCAGGTATCCCCTGTTCGGTTAAGGCATCGACTTGGTCTTTCATGAGTGATATTAATGGCGAAACGACTACCGTAAGTCCAGGCAGCAGCATTGCGGG
>CAZCEN010000109.1:0-1384 GCA_964497205.1 uncultured Sporomusaceae bacterium | reverse complement strand
CCCGCTCCTGTCGGCATAATAGCGACAGTATCTTTGCCTGCCAGCAGGCTGGCGATGACTTTGGCCTGTCCCGGCCGGAATTCGTCATAACCATAGTATCTTTTCAGGACTTTCCGCGCTTGTTCAATCATAATTATTCTCCTGTTTGTAAATTAACTCCAGCCCATCCATGTTTCCGGGCAATACCCGACAGTAGCCTTAGCACCGTTTCTCACAATAGGCGTTCTTAACAATAACGGATGCATTAAAAGCATTTCTTCCACATCATGCACCAAATATTTAAGGTTGCGTTTGGCATATTCTTTGCCGCTCTTATCAATCAGGTTTTCCAGACCGCCAACTGCCGCGCGAACTTTATCCAGCTCGCCCTTACTTAAGCCGCGTACTGTTAAATCAACAAACTGAAACGGTATCTTGCGTTCCTTGAAATACCGCTCAGCTTTCCTGGTATCCTGGCACTTTTTCGTACCAAATATCTGTATATTCATGCCTGTCCGGTACTCCTTTATGAGTTACTAAGCTCCTCAACCAGCTCATTCAAATATGTCCAGCGGTCAAGCAATTCGCTGAGTCTTCCTTCTAATTCCTGCTGTCTGGCGGTAAGGTCCTGCAGCAGCTCAAAATTGCTGCCTGCCGTGTTGATGGCTGAGGCTATCTGTGCCAATTCCTGTTCTACGCCGGCAATGACATCTTCAATCTGCTCAAACTCCCGCTGTTCATTAAAGGACAGTTTGCGCGGGCGCTCCTTAGGCTTGTCCGGAGCTGCCGGTTTCTTATCTGCCGTGCTTTTTTTATCGCTGGACGGCGTCTCTGCTTCCTGTGCACTAATCCTATTTTGATAATCTGTATAATTGCCGGGATACTGCTTGATGCTGCCTTTGCCTTCAAAGGCAAATATCTTATCAACAAGCCTATCAAGGAAGTACCTGTCATGAGACACTGAAATAACAGCCCCCGGGAAATCCTCCAGGTAGTCCTCGAGAATGCTCAGCGTCTGAATATCCAGGTCGTTGGTAGGTTCGTCAAGCAGCAGCACATTAGGAGCGCTCATTAGTATTCTAAGTAAAAACAGGCGGCGCTTTTCTCCGCCAGACAATTTGGCAAGCGGCGTCCATTGCAGATTAGGAGGAAACAAAAAACGTTCCAATAGCTGTGCGGCACTGATTGTGCCGCCGTCTGCTGTCGGCAAAAAGTGCGCTTCCTCCTTAATATACTCAATAACCCGCATATCTTGGTTCATCTCAGTGCTTTCCTGAGAAAAGTAACCAATTCTCACCGTTTGACCAATTTCCACCTGGCCTTTATCAGGAGTTAGCCGTCCGGCAATGATATTAAGCAGAGTCGATTTGCCGCTGCCATTCGGCCCGACAAAACCAACCCAGTC
>CAZCEN010000108.1:0-10259 GCA_964497205.1 uncultured Sporomusaceae bacterium | reverse complement strand
TGCGGACAAAAAATAAAATTGCGAAATTAGTTGTATTAGGGAGCGGCGGACTATCGCAGTACGACGAGTTTAAAGTCCTGCAAAAATCTCCTCTGCCTATGCCTGAGCCGTACCGGGAACTATTAATGGAAGCCGACAGTGTCATGGAAGCCATACGCTCTAATCAGGATATACAGGATAAATGGTATGCCGGTTTCCCTTATAAACGTTGGGCTGGATTTTTCCCCTATCGCCACTGGATGATTTCGTAACAATCGATATTCCGATATTTTTAATACAAGGCACGAAAGATACAAGCGCGCCCATTGAAAGTTCGCGGCTTTTTGCAGCAGAATTCAAACGGTTGGGTAAGAATAATCTCACGTATGTTGAGTATAAGAATGGGGATCATCGGTTAAATGGTGATTTCAAAAAAACACTGAAGGAAATAGAAAATTGGTTAGTGAAAGGGACTGTAGAATAAAGTAATACTGGTAACAATAATTTTATAACGGATAGATAAATTAGGTATGGTGGCGAATAACACCTGGCGCTTAAAATTAAAAGCTATGGATCATCCATAGCTTTTAATCATTTATGCATTTTCAAGTACGGCCGATTTTCCCCTCACGCTGAGCAGTATTCCGAGGATTAGCAAGATGAAAGCGGCTAAATATGGAGCTGTTGGGCTTAGTTCCTCAGCAATAAGGCCGGCGGCGACGGGGGCAATTCCTGCTCCCAGCCAGCGGACAAAATTATAGGCGCTTGAAGTAATATTGCGGGGATAAGGGGAAATATCCATGACATAGGTGGTAAATAATGAATTATTAACACCGCAGGACAGACCAGACAGGATAATTAATGCCAACTGGATTGTCTTATTGTTAATTAAATAGATGCCCAGTGTGATACATGCAAAGACAAGGAGGCCTTGCCAGATCAATTGCTCTAAAGGTGCTTTCTGCTCAAGGTAGTGAGAAAGCTTGGCAGAGCCAAGCGCTAGCATCAGTCCCCAGGCAAAGAAAACAAGCCCCAGCTCCAGTGCCGATAAGTGCAACAGCAGCGGTGAATACGCTAAAATGGTGAAAAAACCAAAATAATAGAGCATAGCGGCAACGGCAGCTTTCATAAAAGAACCATTGCGGAACAATGCCGCAAGGTCCTGAATCCCATGAGAATGTGTCGTTCTTGATTGTGGTTGCCGGATAAGAAATAATACGCAGAGAAATGCGGCAAAAGCCAGGAAACTTGTGGCGGCGAAAGGGTAACGCCAGCTGATTTCACCGAGCATACCTCCTAACAAAGGGCCTGCTGCCATACCCAGTCCTACGGCGGCTTCGAAGAGGCCGATTGCCATACTGGTACTGGGAGCAAAAGCAATGGTGATCGTCATTGCGGTGGCAAAAAAAAGCGCATTGCTGAAGCCCCAGCCTGCGCGAAATAGGGACAACTCCGGAATGGTATTGGATAATGCGCATAACATACTTGAAATAGATACTAACAATAAACCGGTTGTCATCACCGGTTTTTCACCAAAGCGGTTTGCCGCCAGGCCGGCCGGAATCATTATAAAAGCCATGGTGAAGATATAGGCGGTAAAAAGCATCTCTATTTCCCAGTGTTTAGCGCCAAGCTGTTTAGCAATTATCGGTAAGATGGGATCGACAACGCCAATGCCCATAAATGCCAAAAATGTAGCGAAGGCTATAATGTACATAGATACAGTGTTTTTTGGTAGATGAGACATAAGAGCACTCCTTTTGTGTGATATTCCAGGATAAGTTAGTGGTAAGCCAAGGCAGGGGTAAGTTAAATTATAACGAATGTATTGATATATGAAAAATACTTATAAAATTAGTTTGCCATATGTAAAACATATGGATATGGAGTGAGTAATCGATGGATCTGCGGCAACTTAAGTATTTCCTGGTAATTGCGGAGGAAGGGCAGATAACAGGCGCTGCCAAAAGACTAAATATGGCACAACCGCCGTTAAGCCAGCAAATGAAAATGCTGGAGAATGAGTTGGGTGTACAGTTATTGGAACGCAGCAGCCGCAGCGTCCGCCTGACTGAGGCCGGACAAGTGCTCAGGGATCGGGCGGAACAGGTTTTCGAGCTCTTAAATACCACCCGTAAAGAATTAAAGGATTTTCATGCCGGAATTCGCGGGACATTATCTATTGGAACAGTGGCCTCTTTTGGAGTAGCGTTATTGCCGGAGTATATCAGGGAATTTCGCGAACAATACCCGCAGGTTACCTTCCAGTTATGGGAAGGGGATACTCATCGTATTACCGAGTTGCTTACCAGCGGAGTTGTCGAAATTGGCATCGTCCGGTCGGCACATGACGAGAATATTTTTCATTCTATTTCCTTACCCCCGGAACCACTGGTAGCAGCGGTACATCGTAATTACTGCGAAATTATTACAGATCTTAAGTATTTGAACCTGCCGGACTTAAAGGGGCAGCCGCTTTCCATTCACCGCCGGATGGAGTCGCTGATTTTTCAAAGCTGTATACAGGCCGGTTTTGAACCGGAAATTATTTGCAAAGGGGATGATGTCCGCTCGTTGTTAGCCTGGGCCGATCATGGAGTGGGAATTGCAATTATACCACAGTCTGCCGCTGAACTCGTTCCTACAGCGCATTTGGATATTTATGAAATAGTTAACCCGCGCATTGAATTACCGCAAACCGTTATCTGGCGTAAACAAGGGTATATATCCGCGCAGGCCCGTGGATTTTTGCAAAAAATCACCGAAATGGTTTCTGGCTCAACGGGACATTGACTTTTAGAGAATTGCATGGTAACAGATACAGTGCGTCATTTGAAAGGTCTCGGGCATTTGTAGCAAAAGGGAAAAGGGGCGGTACCAGTAAGTCTTTTATCAGACTCACCAGTACCGCCCCTCAAGTATTCCGGCCTCACCCTATAGGAAGAGGTCAATTATTTATAACGTTCTACGTACTTTTCCAGCATCTTAGCAGTGGCGTTTATCCGCTCAAGTACAGCTGTTACTTCTTGTGTTGTCGCCGCTTGCTCCTGACTAATCGCTCCTGAAGATTCTATCGACGAACTGAGCTCAGCAACTGCATTATTCATTTCCAGCAAAGTACCTTGTATTTTCTTAGTAGCTTCCTGTGATTGCTCAGCGAGTTTTCGAACTTCTTCAGCCACTACGGCGAATCCGCGTCCTTGCTCACCAGCACGAGCTGCCTCAATCGCTGCATTTAAACCTAACAGATTTGTTTGCGAAGCAATATTCTTAATAAAATCCAACACTTCGGCCGTATGGTTGTTTTTATCGGCTAAGTCTTTAGATAGCTGCATGATATGCTGACCGGATGCAGCTAACTCTGCGGCACTTTGCGCGATTTGACGAACACTTTCTGTAGTATGATTCGTTGAACTGGCCAATTCTTCAACATTCTTAACTAAGGAAAGACTATGATCCAGATCGATACCCGAGCTCAATGTTCCAATAATCTCGTTATTTACACCATATATTGGCGTGAATATCGTCTTTATTGTTCGCCCGTATACTTCAGGAGGAACGTCCGCATAAGTATTTTTTCCGGTTTGAATACATTCTTCGATGGCAGTAATCCCTTTGATTGGCTTTCCGGCGGGAAGGTCGAGTTCGAATTCTTTCGCCCGGTAGTAACCTAAATATTCTTTTACATCAGTCAGTCCTACAGCCATATCCTCCCTGACTATTTGATTAAGATACGGAAGAACTAGTTTAAACGCTGCCAAAATCTCTTCATTAGTTGCTGGCTTGTTTTCAGTGGACATAGTATTCTTCTCCTTTTTTGGCAAGTCAACTTAAAAAAAGTTAAACACCTTCGTTATAGAATGAAATCCCTATACTAGTAGGAAAAAAGTCCTATATGATAGTTCTATTGAAGAACAAAAAAATCCTTTATTTTTATGAATAATTCCGGCTTGTAAAGGGCACTTTTTACCGGCTTAATTAGGGCTGTTTTTTTTGAGTATTTTAGAGGAGATAAGCCCTTAGATAAGGGGAGACACGAGACAATACCATAACTTTACATTAAACAACTAATTATATATAATGCATATATGGATAAAATTAAATTACACAATCCAACTCTCAGAGTCTTGGAAATTTTCGAAGCCATTTATAGCAGTGTAGATGGACTTACTCTTGCTGAAATTTCAAGACATACCGGCATTGCCAAAGGCACGTTGCACCCTATAGTCATGACCCTGTTACATGAAGGGTTTCTTCAGAATATCGGATCACGAATTGCAATTGGTAAAAATTGCTTCAAGCTGGGATATGCTTATGTCCATTCCTTGAATTATTTGGACATCTTTAAACCGCACATGAGAGAAATTGTGGCTGCTTGCGACGAAATATGCCAGCTTGGCATATTGGACGGAGGCTACGTACTCTATATAGAGAAAACAGAACCGAAACAGGCAATACGGATTGAATCGTCTGCCGGAAAGACGATTGCCGCCTATGCAACAGCTCTCGGCAAATGTCTTCTTAGCGGTTTAAATAATGATGCGATAGTTGAGCTTTATCCGCGTGAATTTATAAAATATACGGCAAGAACTACACCGGATGTAAAAACGCTTTTGCAGCAGCTTGCGGCAGTAAGAAGCAATGGATATGCTCATGAAATAGGTGAAACCAATATTGACATAGAGTGTCTGGCTGTTCCTATCAAAATCTCTGACAAGGTTCTGGCGTCCATTAGCGTTAGTCTTCCGATATTTCGGTCTACACCAGAAAAAATCGAGCAAATTTTGCACGTTTTGAAACTTCATGCCGGATTGCTGGAAAAGGAATTTGCGCTGCTGCCAATGGAAGTGAAGCGATTTTCCGACTGAAAATAAATTTTAATAGTACAAACAACGTTTAAAGTGCACCACAAATGCTAGCATTTGGAGGTGCTTTTTTTATGTTATTTAATTTTCACTAAATTCTTGACAATAAGTAGTAAATTTGTTACACTTCACCATAGTAAGTATATACAAACTGTGTTAGTATATACGAACATAAATTAAAGAAAGGGGAGATAGCCAAAATGAATGCAATCCATGTAAGCCAACAGGATACTGTTGCAACAGCTTTGGAGCCTCTTAAAAAAGGCGATGTTGTTCTTGGCGTAACCATTCTTCAAGACATACGCACAGGCCATAAATTTGCAACTGCGGACATAAAAGAAGGCGAACCCGTTATTAAATATGCTTCCCACATCGGTATTGCAAGCTGCGATATAAAAACCGGAGAATGGGTACATGTACATAACCTGGAAGGCGAACGCGGCAGAGGGGATACGGACAGTGGTATAAGAGACATTAGGCAGGACGTTTATCATAAAACCACTGTTGCTCAAAGTGATAAAACATACAAGCTTATGGGGTACAGACGAAGTGACGGAAGCTTTGGCTTTAGAAATCACATTCTGGTGATTCCGAGCGTGCATTGTGCCAATAAAGTGGTGGAAAGTATCGCCAATGCGATAACGTACAGTGACGAAGCAAAAACTGAGGAAACCAATGTCGTTTATGTTACCCATCAGCACGGCTGTAGCGAGCTAAGCTACGACGCAAGACAAACGCAGGACGTCATCGTAGGCACCGGTGCCAACCCGAATGTATATGGTGTTTTGGTGGTAGGACTCGGCTGCGAAGTCGTACAGGCACAGGTTGTTGCCGAAGAAATCAGGGAAAGAGCGCCGTATAAAAAGATTGAGTACTTTACGATTCAGGAAGCCGGCGGAACCCGTAAGAGTATTGAAAAAGGAGTACAAATTGTCAAAAGAATGCTTGCGGAGGCACTGAAAGTGCAGAAAAGTGAAGGTTCCCTGGCCGATGTAGTGCTTGGCACCGAGTGCGGGGGCAGCGATAGTTTTTCAGGCCTTAGCGCCAACCCTAGCCTTGGCGCAGCGTCCGATATGATCATTCAGCATGGTGGCAGCGTGATATTGGCTGAAACAACGGAACTTATCGGTGCTGAACACATTCTGGCAAATAGAGCGATAAATGATACGGTGAAAGAGGCAATTCTTAGCACGATTAAGGGCTATGAAGATACAGTAATAAAATCGCATGCCGATATACGCGGTGCCAACCCTAGCCCGGGAAATATTGAAGGCGGCCTGAGCAGTATTGAGGAAAAATCAATGGGTTGTGTCTACAAAGCAGGTAATCAGCCTGTTGTGGCCGTGAAAGAGTACGCTGAGAAGATAAGTGATAAGGGCCTTACTTTTATGAATACACCGGGCAATGACATAGAACAGCTAAGCGGCATGGTGGCCGGAGGGTGTAATATTTGCGTGTTTACCACCGGACGTGGAACTCCGACCGGAAGTGCTGTTACGCCGACGATAAAACTGGCGTCAAACTCGGCCGTATTTCACAGTATGAATGATTCCATAGATTTAAATGCCGGTACCGTGATAGAAGGTACCAAGAACATTCAGGAAGTGGGAGAGGAGATTTTGGACTTTGTTGTAGCGGTAAGCAATGGCAAACTTACCAAGGCTGAGATCAACAGACAAAATGACTTTTCCATTTGGCGGCTTGCCACAACTGTGTAATAGATTTTAAAAGGAGGTCGAACGACATGGATTTGCAATTAAAAGGTAAGGTTGTTTTTGTGACAGGTGGCGGAAAAGGTATAGGAGGCGGTATTACACTGGCTCTGGCCAGAGAAGGGGCGATTCCTATTGTGCTTTCCCGTTCGGCAATCTTGCCGGCATTCAAACAAGAGCTGGAAGCGCTCACCCTGGATTATGAATTTATTCAGATTGATCTTAATGAAACAGATAAAATTCAACCGATTGTCGATGACGTGGCAAAACGGAGGGGAGCTATTTACGGTATAGTAAATAACGCCGGTGCAAACGACAATAAGGATCTCGAAACAACGTCCTGGCGGGATTTTGAGAAGAGCCTTCATGAAAATCTGACACATTACTATGAACTTGTTCATGCTGCCGTAGAGCATCTGAAAGCCAGCAAGGGCTCCATTTTGAATATCTCTTCCAAAACAGCTCTTACCGGACAGGGCAAGACCAGCGCTTATGCGGCCGCCAAAGGGGCAATTCTGGGTCTGACCCGCGAGTGGGCAGCCGCCTTAGCCAAAGATCATGTACGAAGTAATGCGATTGTAGTCAGTGAATGCTGGACTCCGCTATACGCAAACTGGATTAAAACCTTTGACGATCCGGAAGCAAGAAAAAAAGTAATTGCGGACAAAATTCCGTTTGAACAGCGTTTTACCTCTGTTGAAGAGATTGCTGATATGGCAGTATTCCTGCTTTCCCCGCTGTCATCGCACACCACGGCACAGTGGGTATTTGTCGACGGCGGTTATGTTCATCTTGACAGAGCGTTAAGCTAAGTAAGGAGGGAGAAAAAATGGGCGAAAATGGTAGTGGTAAAAATATTAAAATAGCGGCTTGTTTGGTTACCGTATTGTTCTTTCTTTGGGGTCTAAGCTATGGTTTGATTGACGTTATGAACAAAAACTTTCAGAACCAGTTGGGTATTACCAAAGCTACATCCGGTCTGCTGCAGGCAGCCTACTTTGGTGGTTATTTTGTAATCGCCACACCTGCTTCACTGGTAGCGAAACGGTATGGGTTTAAAGGCGGAATTATCATGGGACTGTTCCTGTATGCCGTAGGGGCCCTGCTTATCGTTCCGGCAAGCAATGCTCACAGTTTTTCTATGTTCTTAGCGGCATTTTTTGTGATTGCCTGTGGCCTGGGCAGTCTGGAAACAAATGCTAACCCGTACATTACAAAGCTTGGTCGAGATGAAGACGCCGCATTTCGTATCAATCTTGCCCAAAGTTTTAACGGTCTTGGCCAGTTTTTAGGGCCAATCATCGGCGGCTCCTTATTTCTTTCTATCGCCAAGAGTGATGATATCGCCAAGAATATGCATAATGTTCAGATGGTTTACGTCGGCATTGCTGCCATTGTTTTAGGTATGCTATTTTTATTCTTTGTAACTAAAATGCCCGAAGGAGCAGAAGTTTCCGGCGGCGAGAATTCTGCGGAAGGCAATGGGTCCTATAGCCAGCTTTTTAGCTATAAGCATTTTAAACTTGGCGCGCTGGCACAGTTTTTATATGTAGCGGCCCAGGTTGGCGCCGGCGCATTTTTTATCAATTACAGTGTTGAGCACTGGCAGGGACTATCCGATAGCAAAGCTGCTTATTTCTTCGGGATTGCCTTAATCGCATTCATGGTCGGAAGAATTGTCACAACTCCTTTAATGAAGAAATTCAGTGCCTGTAAAATTCTTGGCATATACTCTCTTATGAATGTGCTTCTCATGATTTGCCTGAACTTTGCCACTGGCAGCCTAAGTATATGTTTGCTAATCGCTTCTTTCTTCTTTATGTCTATTAGCTTCCCGACAATTTTTGCTTTAAGTGTGGTAAGAATTCCTGAGAATCTTGTTAAAACAGCTTCCAGTATCATTATTATGAGCATCGTTGGCGGGGCGATCATGCCGTTTTTCATGGGCCATATTGCCGATAACTTTGGTACAGCTGCTGGTTTTCTGCTGCTTTTACCCTGCTTTTTATATGTTGCGTGGTATGGATTTAAAGGCTGTAACGTGGAATGTGGTATGGATGTAAAGACGAATAAGGAGATAATAAATTGCTAGAAGTAGTTGATAGTCACTTTCACATTTGGGATTTGGATGTATTGAATCTTCCCTGGCTGGATTCATGTCCTGGCATTAGAAGAAGTGTTAGCGTTGACGATTTGTGCAAAGCTTACGGCAGATACGACATCGATTTTAAGGGGGGCGTCTACGTAGAAGTTGACTGTGACGACGCTGGTAAAGAAGATGAGTATATTTTTAATCTGCCTGGTTCTAAGATTTTGGCCAGAATTATGCGCGCGCCGCATTTATGCGCTCATATGCGGCTTCCTCTCGGGATTGCCGGTGTTAGAGAGCCGCTTCATATTGACTCGTCGCCGCGCGGCAGGTGCTTAGAACGAAGCTTCCTGGAAGGGTTGGAAGTTTTGGCGGATCAGGATATGATTTTTGAGAGCTGCAATAGGGTAGAGGAACTGGAAGATATGTATCATGCAGTTTCTCAGGTTCCGGAGGCCAAGGTGGTAATCAATCACTGTGGTAATGTAACAGAGTTGACGCCAGCTTACAAACAGGCAATGAGAAAACTGGCTGCATTGCCTAATGTGTACTGCAAGGTTTCCGGGTTTGCTACCAAAGACAAGATTTTTGTAAAAAATCTGCTGGACTTTTTGACAGGTGAATTTGATCATTTCCGGCTTATTTATGCTTCAAACTTCCCGGTTGCCCAGTTATACTCGTCCTTTGAGGAGCATTTGCAGACAGTGAGAGAATACTTTGGTGATGATGCTGACTTTTTCAGCAAAAATGCCAAGAAGCTTTATAAAATCAATAAGCCTCAGACGTTTGCCAGTGTGATCCGGCTTCGTCCGGAAAAGGCAGAATACTATAAAAAGCTGCATGCGAATCCGTTCTCCAGCGTAAATAAGATGATAAGAGCGTGCGGTATCACCAAATACCAGATTTTTAACCGTGATGATTTGCTCTTTTCGATTATGGAGTACTGTGGCGACGATTTCGAATACGACATGGCAAAGATGGCACAGGATCCTGAAACGCAGAGATGGTGGAAGGAAACCGATCCGTGCCAGATGCGCATCGAAGGCGCTTTTAAGTCTGAATGGTGGGCTGACATGAAACTCGTGTATGATCTTAATAAAGGAAAAGGGGAAGCAAATTGAATTGTAAATATATTTGTCCAATTTTAACATCCATAAATGAAGATGGAACGGTAAATTATGAAGAAATGCATGCTTTGTACGATCAGATTCTCGGTGCCGGTATTGATGGGATATTGGTCGGCGGCAGTGCCGGTGAATTTTATGCTTTTACCTATCAGGAAATCCAGGCGATGATTGTCGATGCGGTGAAGCATATCAATCATAAAGGCTTTGTGTTAGCCGGTACGGGGCGGATGGCTAAATCCGAAACCGTTAGTCTTTCCAATGCCGCGATTGAGGCCGGGGCGGATGCGGTTATTATTGTCGGTCCTTATTACAGCGCCTGCAATCAGGAAGACGTGTTTCATTATTATGATGATGTGATGAGTCAGATTCACGGTAATGTTTTCTTATACAATTACGCGGATCGTACCGGCTATGATGTATCAGCCGGTACCATTTTACGCCTTCTGGCTAAACACAAAAATTTCGTCGGCGTGAAAGATACCCACCC
>CAZCEN010000107.1:8116-10344 GCA_964497205.1 uncultured Sporomusaceae bacterium | reverse complement strand
AATGATTGAAACAGATCGTCTTTATATAATGGATGCAACTGAGGCTGATATTGAAACTATTATTGAGTTGGAGAATCATAAGGACAATAAGAAGTTTATCTGGACGGGTACCTATGAAGAACATAAGGCTGAAATCGCAGATAAAGACTCCTTGCTTTTTGTAGTTAGACGTAAAGAAGATAATTTAATTATTGGCTATGCCTTAATCAGATTAGATTTCAAATCAGATATATTTGAGCTTCGGAGAATTGTAATTGCCCATAAACGGATGGGGTATGGCAAAGAAGTTTTGCGTGCGCTTATAAAATATGCGTTTGAAGAGAGAAACACCAATCGCTTTTGGCTAGATGTGTATCCGGATAATGCGGTAGGAATTAAGCTTTACGAAGGCTTGGGTTTGCATCGCGATGGTGTGTTAAGGCAGAATTATAAAGCAGATCGTGGCTATTTGGACCAAATTATATATTCGATGCTAAAAAGTGAGTACTTTCAAAAGAGGTATTAAGCCTTTGTAACTTATTAGCACATAGAAGCCTAAGTCTGACCAGCTGTATTTAATGATGTTGTAAACGCTTCATTTTAAATTTTTCAAGTAGCAAAATAAATCATTTCATGGCGATAATGCTATTTAAATTATTAATAAGCTGTAATAGGGCAAAAATCTTAAAAAAACTTAGGATTTTTGCTCTATTTTTGTTTCAAAAAAAAGGAATATGTAAAATTACAGGGAATATATACCTGTGTAAATAATTGGTAAACTTGTAAAAGTTAACATACTGATATGGATGAATGTCTGGCAGGCTAGCACTAGGGGAGGAAAAGTCTGTGCAGTATAGCAGTATCGCAAGTGTCTTAGAAAATATAAGTGACGCTTTCTTGAGTCTTGATCATGAATGGCGAATTACTTATGTAAATTCTAAAGCGCTGAAACTATTAGGTAGAACTTCCGATGAGCTTATAGGCCGACATATATGTGCTGCATTGGGCAGAAAAAATATGTATCCGTTCTTTACTAAGTATCAGGAAGCGGTCACTACAGGTAGGACGGTAGTTTTCGAAG
Organism: uncultured Sporomusaceae bacterium; assembly: GCA_964497205.1. Taxonomy (GTDB): domain Bacteria; phylum Bacillota; class Negativicutes; order Sporomusales; family Sporomusaceae; genus Sporomusa. The sequence continues at coordinate 9,284 of CAZCEN010000107.1, read as the reverse complement.
CCTTTGACACGTTGTGTAATATCTGGGCAAAAGTTCGTGCGGTGCCATGCCCGGAAGGGCTGATGATTTTTTGTCGGGATATTTCTGACAAAAAATGTTTATGCAGACTGAATGAGACTTTGAATAACATTCGTAAGCTATCGATACAGGCGACCGATGTCGACGAATTTATTCAGTCTGTAATAGATCAAATGGCACAAGGAATGAATTGTGATGCGGCTACAGGCTGTACCTACCAGCATAATGTTTGGCAGCTTAGCTATGCCTATAACTTGGCGCCGTCTATTATCGGAAAACCTATATCGGAAAAATTATTGGCTCATCTGATGGAGGCAGTATTCAGGCGCCAACCGGTTGAGTTCAGCATTGCGGAGTTGCCTGAAAGACAGATAATTTTTGAGAACTCCGATAGACTTGATCCAGGGGCTACTGTAGCAGTGCCGTTATTTGTTAAGGAAAGTCCTTTAGGCTGTATTATTTTCCATACTTCTGCTGCCAGTTTTAGCAAAGGGCAGTTGGAATTTGTGGAAAGGGCCTGTGAGTATATTCAACCGTTATTGACCAATGTGTCCTTGGCACTTCGGGATAAAAAGCATTTAGCGACATTTAAGGCAATTCTCGACCAGGTTCCCATCGGAATTGCCCTGTTTGATACCCGGCTGAGGTACACTCAGGTCAACAAATGGATTGCCAGCAGGCTGAACTTGACACCAGAAAAGTTAATAGGCCGGACCATTCGTGAGGTCTTTACCGAAGTGCTAGGAGAGGAATATGCAGAACAAAGAGTCGCGATCTGCAGAAAGGCTCTCGAAACGGGAGAAACTTTCTCCAGCTCTGCTTGGAGGCCAGCAGGAACTGACTTTGATTTGGACTGGAATTTAAAACGGATAGAAGTTGACGGAGTTGCCGTTGGTTTGTTGCAGACCGCTATAGATGTATCAAATTATATTCACATGCAAAATCAGTTAGAGAACTATCAGCAACGGTTAGAACAACTGGTCGAAGAACGTACAGGAGAACTTAGCCGGGCTAATGATCGTTTTTATACTGCATTTTATGCTAGCCCCAGCATTATGTCCATCTACGATAGTAAGGGAAAAGTAGTTGATGTTAATAACAGTTTTGTTGAAACATCAGGCTGGTCTCGGGAGGAACTGATAGGATATAC
>CAZCEN010000107.1:0-8016 GCA_964497205.1 uncultured Sporomusaceae bacterium | reverse complement strand
GAAGTTAGAAATCCGATGACAACGGTTCGCGGTTTTCTGCAAATGTTGGAAAAAAAGCCGGAGTGTCAGCAGTACCGGGAGTATTTTGGGCTTATGATTAGTGAGCTTGACCGCGCCAATTCGATTATTTCAGAATTCTTATCTGTGGCCAAAACCAAGCAGTCAAGTACTAATGAAGCGGATTTAAATGATATTATCAAGGCTATGGAACCCCTACTAACAACAGATGCCATCGCTACCGGTAAAAACATTACGTTGGATTTAGGCGAAATCGACAGGCTTAAGTTAAATGAAAAGGAAATCCGCCAGTTATTGCTTAATTTAGTTCGCAATGGTCTGGAGGCTATGGCGAAAGGCGGTACAGTAACAATCCGAACCTACCAGAGAGATGGACAGGTAGTTTTGGCCGTGCAAGATGAAGGTACGGGTATTCCGCCGCATATCATGGAAAAGCTGGGCACGCCATTCTTGACAAGTAAGGAAAATGGTACTGGTCTGGGACTAGCGATTTGCTACGGTATTGCTGAACGGCATAATGCAAAACTTACAGTTTCGACAAACCCGGAGGGATCAACTTTTTTTCTGTGTTTTCAGGAATAGTGTTCGACAAATTCGCTATAATTCTTAGAATAATTATTATGTTGTTTTTTATGCCCCGGATACTCCGGGGCTTATACTATTTTCCTGCAAGATAAAAGAAGGAAATACTGAGTGCTCTTTAGAATATAAAAGGATGGACTAAGGAGGGGATCTTTGGTGTTCTCCCAGGGATCAGATATCTTGCGCAAACTAAGGTTAATCGAAGGCCTGAAGGCTGATCTTTTGGCTGAAGTGGGCAAACTATATCAAGCGATGGCTATCAATAAACGGGAGGCTATCGGGGAAGCGCTTGCACAGGTAATTATTCTGGCATTTGTTCTTGGCCGTCGGTTGGGATTTGATTATGCAGAACTGGATGAGATTGTAAATACTAAGCTTGGACACAATATAAAACAAGAACCAGAAATTGAACGTTGGTTTGGAGATATGAGTGAATACCGCCGTCATCTCCGACAGAAGAGGTGAAAAATGCAAAGAAGTCCTGTCAGACCTGTTGTTGAAGGCGGCGTACTTACCGCTGTAGCGATAATTTTTGCGCTTATTAGCACCTATATACCGGTACTGGGCGTATTTGTTAACTTGATTTGGCCAGTACCTATTGTGCTGCTGGGTGTAAGACATGGCTATAAATGGAGCATTATGGCCCTTGTTGCCTCAGGTCTCATAAGTGCTCTTATTATGCATCCGCTTAATGCGGTTTTAGTAATAGTTGGATCCGGTTTAATCGGTGTTGCTTTAGGGTATGGGCTGAGAAAAGAGTTTCCTCCTGTCAAGACGTTGTTGATCGGGGCGGGTGCATCCTTAATTTCTAAAGTGATGGTTATTGCTATAAGTGCGGCAGTTATGGGCGTAAATCCGCTCAACATTCAGACCGAAGCTATGGTTACCGGAATGGAGCAGGCTATTAATTTCTACCGGGAAATGGGGATGAAGCCGGAAGATCTGGCAACAATGGAAGCAGCCATGCGCCCGGCAATTGCGCTTATGAAAATTATTTTGCCCGCCGGTTTTATCATGGCGGCTATGGTAGATACCTACTTGAATTTTTTAGTGGCCAAAATGGTGCTGGCAAAATTAGGTCAACCGATAGAGTCGCTGCCGCCGTTCCGCCGGTGGTCGATGCCGCGCCTTACAATATATGCACTGGCGGTAGCTCTAGTATCTATATATTGGGGCAGTTCCCGGTCAATTGTGGTTTTAAACAGTGTCGGAATGAATCTTATGATTGTTACTACTATGATGTTATTTATTCAAGGAATGGCTGTGTTTTACTTCCTTGCCGATAAATACAAATTGTCAAGAATAGTCCGGGGTATTATACTGTTCTTGATATTTTCTAACGGTATCTTCATGCAAGCACTTGTTATTGGCGGTGCCTTTGATATTATTTTTGACTATCGTCAATTGCGTGCTCCGCGATTGGAGTAACAGGAGGAATATATCATGCCTCAAGGTCCATCATTTTGGTTTGATACCCGTATCTATTTGGCTGTAACGGCTGCATTTCTACTGATTATCGCCTACTATAATCCCTATACGGCCATCATCGGTGCCGTTATGCTGTATGCCCTCTATTTATATGGACGGGAACGACATTCGGCACGGCAAAAGGAAGTTGACAGCTATCTGGAAACGGTAGGCCGGTGTGTAGATACTGTGGCGACACAAGCTTTTGAAAAATTGCCGCTCGCCGTCGTAGTCATAAATGCGCAAGGAGTTATCTTCTGGCGTAATAATTTACTTGCCCAATGGCTGACCGAGCCTTTGGAAGTAGGACAATCTCTGTTAAAAGTATGGGCAAATCTGCCGCTGGATAAAATAGCCGGGAAAGACGGGCAAACCAAGTTTGAAACAGGCCAATATCATTATGAAATCATTCACCGGAAAGTCGAAGAATCATTAACTGTGCTATATATATCTGATGTAACCGGCGTCGAAACTGACCGGGCTGCCAGCTGCCGGGTGCAGACCGTTTTGGCCTATATTCAGATTGATAATTATGATGATGCATTAACAGGACTTACCGAGAGTCAGCGTACTACCATTTTAGGTGAAGTTAACCGTATGCTGGCGGAATGGATGACAGAACTGGATGGCCATTTAAAAAAATATAGTGAAGATACTTATATAGCCGTTTTAAACCGTTGTGCGCTAGATAGGCTTATGACTGGAGACAAGTTCGAAATCCTTGATCGCATTCGGGGTATACAAGGCGGTAATAAGATTCCGGTAACCTTAAGCATTGGCGCAGCGACCGGCGAAAACTCGGTTGCTGAACTGGGGCAACGGGCGCAGGCCGGACTGGACTTGGCGTTAAGCCGTGGTGGTGACCAGGCCGCAGTCAACATTAGTGGCAAGGTTCAGTTTTTTGGCGGAAAAGCCAAGGCTGTGGAGAAAAATACTAGAGTTAAAGCGCGAATTGTTGCTCAGGCTATTCGGGAATTAATTGAACAAGCCGGCAGTATTGTGGTTATGGGTCATACCGGGGAAGACTTTGACAGTCTGGGAGCTGCCTTAGGTGTTGCCAAGATGGTGCGCCATATGGGTAAGCAGGTGCATATTGTTGTCAGTCAGCCTGGGGTGGCCGTTGACAAATTATCAGAGCTATTACTTGACTATGAAGAATACCGTGACGTATTTATTTCACCGATGCAGGCCGCCTTACTGGTTAACGCTAAGACTTTGGTGTTTGTCGTTGATACTCATCGTCCAGAACTCGTGGCAGCTCCTGACGTGCTTGCCGGAGCCGAGCGGACAGTTATTATCGACCATCATCGCCGGGCGGAAACCATTATTGGCAATACCTTGCTGGTATATCTTGAACCTTCGGCCTCCTCTGCCAGCGAATTAGTCACAGAGCTGTTAGGCTACTTTGATGAAAAAATCGAATTAAATCGGCTGGAAGCTTCAGCGCTTTATGCCGGGATCGTTGTAGATACTAAGAACTTTGCCGTACAAACAGGCGTACGAACTTTTGAGGCCGCTTCGTATCTGCGCCGGGCAGGTGCCGATCCGACACTGGTGCGGCACTTGTTCAGGATTGATTTCCAGACAATCAGAAATCAGGCAGCCATTATCAGGAATACGGAAATGCCGCATGATGGGGTGGTTATTGCCGTTTGTCCGGCAGTCGTTAAGAATGCGCAGGTAACCGCCGCACAAACTGCCGATATGCTATTAGGCATTGAAGGTGTGCGGGTAAGCTTTGTAATTTTTAATTTCGAAGACGGTATTGGTATCAGCGCCAGATCTCATGGCGATATCAACGTTCAAGTCATTATGGAAAAACTGGGGGGCGGCGGGCACCAGTCTGTTGCCGGCACTAAAGTTAAAGACAGCAGTGTGGATGAGGTTAAAGCAAAATTAATTGAAATAGTGGATAGCTACCTAAAGGAGAGTGGAACAAATGAAAGTAATACTACAGCAAGAAGTGAAAAAACTCGGTAAAAAAGGCGATATCATCGAGGTTTCTGAGGGTTATGCCCGTAACTATCTGTTGCCACAAAAGCTGGCCATTCCGGCCACTACCAATAACGTAAATACTGCTCAATTGCAAAAGGCCGCTGAAGAGCGCAAAAAAGAGCGTATGCTTGATGAAGCCAAACTTCTGGCAGCACAAATGGCCAAAATTACTGTTACCATCCCGGTAAAAATGGGAGAAGGCGGCCGCCTGTTCGGCTCGGTAACAGCCAAGGATATTGCTGATGCTTTGGTAAAAGAGCATAAACTCGAACTGGATAAGCGCAAAATTGAGCTTAAAGATGCGATTAAATCTCTGGGAACCTTTACTGTAACCATTAAGCTGCACCCGGAAGTCAGTACCCAGATTGAAGTTATTATTAAAGCTGCCGAATAGCAATTACATACAAGTGATTTCTTACGAGGTTGCTTGGTATGATTTCAACTAAAATTCAGCCCCTAATGCTTAATATTAGAAAGGTAATAACATGAAACATTTTTTTAACAAACTGGTACGCAGCAGCAACAATGAGCCTGCTGCTAACAGCCGCGGCGATCAGGAAGATCAGCTTAAACGTCAGGTAGCCGCTCTGTACGGTTTGTATACCGGTGTCTTAGGTGCAGAAAAAGTAGTGCTTAAGGCCGGTAAGCTTGGGGCGCTGGAACTCATGCGCTCAAATAACCTTGCAGAACGGGTTCTTGCGCTGCAAAAACTGGTATTTGAAGATCCGACAATTGATAAATTACCGGCTATCGCGGAAATTCCACAGATTCTTGAAAAAATAGAAGACGAATTGGCAGACTTGTGTGCCCGTCGTACTGTTGAAGACCGCATTGAGAAAAAGATTGCTGAAAAGATGGAAGAACGCCATCAGGAATACGTACAGGAAATCCGTACACAAGTAATCAAAGAAGAAAGCCAGGCGAATCCAGAGAATCCCCAGACGCTGAAAAAATACGCCATGCTGGAGAAACTGGAAACGCGTAAGCTTACGCGCTCGGCCATGGAACTGCTGCGCCCCTCTAATCTTGATGAGATAATAGGTCAGGAACGGGCAGTAGAGGCTCTCAGAGCCAAACTGGCGTCTCCGTATCCGCAGCACTTAATTCTTTATGGGCCACCCGGTGTTGGTAAAACAACGGCAGCCAGACTGGTGTTGGAAGAGGCCAAAAAAATTAAAAGTGCTCCCTTTGGTACAGAGGCTCCTTTCGTTGAAGTTGATGGTACGACCCTGCGTTGGGATCCCCGGGATGTTACCAACCCGTTGTTAGGTTCGGTGCATGACCCCATTTATCAAGGGGCGCGCCGTGATCTAGCCGACAGCGGTGTTCCTGAACCTAAGCCCGGTTTAGCAACAGATGCCCATGGCGGTATCTTGTTCATTGATGAAATCGGCGAAATGGACCCCATGTTGCAAAACAAGCTGTTAAAAGTACTGGAAGACAAGCGGGTATTTTTTGATTCCGCCTATTTCGATCCGTCTGATAGCAGTGTACCGAAATATATCAAAAAGTTATTCGAAGAAGGCGCACCGGCAGACTTTATTTTAATTGGTGCCACAACCCGGGAAGCCAGCGATATTATGCCGGCCGTACGGTCCCGCTGTGCTGAAATTTATTTTGAGCCACTGACCCCGAAACATATCGAAGAGATTGTTTATAACGCCGCTATGAAATTGGAAGTTACAATTGACCCGGAAGTGCCCCAACTTATCAGTGACTATACTATTGAAGGCCGAAAGGCAGTCAACATTTTGTCAGATGCGTATAGCATGGCTCTCATGCGGGTAGGTCAGGAGAAGGAACAAGTTTCTATCACTAAAGAAGATGTATATCGTGTTGTTCAGGTCAGCCGCCTGTCACCTTATGTCAGCCGTAAGGCAGCCACTACCAGCGAAGTGGGTAAGGTCTTTGGCCTAGGCGTAAGCGGTTATCTAGGTTCCGTTCTGGAAATCGAAGCGGTGGCCTTCCCTGCTGAAAAAGGTAAAGGCAGTATCCGCTTTAATGATACTGCCGGCAGCATGGCCAAAGACTCAGTATTCAATGCTGCAGCTGTTGTTAGAAAGATTACCGGACAGGATTTGGCCAGCTATGATATCCATGTCAATGTTATTGGTGGTGGCCGTATTGATGGGCCATCAGCCGGAACGGCCATATTATCGGCTATTATATCGGCCATTACCGGTAAACATATCCGGCAGGATGTAGCCATTACCGGTGAAATTTCTATTCAAGGCCGGGTTAAAGCGGTAGGTGGTGTTTTTGAAAAGGCCTATGGCGCTAAACAAGCCGGTATCGTTACCATGATTATACCTGAAGAAAACAAGGCCGATATTCCTGAGGGTCATCTTGGTTTGGCTATCCGCCCTGTTTCTACCGTTGAAGAAGCGTTGGCAATATTGTTTGACGAAAGTCAAGAAGCCACCGCCTAAGACAAGGATCAAGATTGCATTGGCCGCGCTAACCGGACAGCTTGCTCGTTTGCTTATCCGGTGAGCGCGGCATTTTAAGTGAGGAGAGTTTACATGATTGACCGCGTTCCCCCCCAAAACGTTGAAGCCGAGCAGTCAGTGCTGGGCGCTATGATGATTGAACGCGAAGCGATTTCCAAGGTATCCGAGATTCTTCACCCGGAAGACTTTTACCGGGAAGCCCATCGTCTTATTTATAATGCCATGATGGAATTATTCAATAAGAATGAAGCTGTTGATTTGGTTACCGTTGTTGAAGTGCTTCGCCGCGATGAAAAACTGGAGGCCACAGGCGGCATTGCCTATGTTTCGGCGCTGGCCAACAGTGTTCCTACAGCCGCCAACGTCACATATCACGCACGGATCGTCGAAGAAAAAGCGTTATTGCGGCAGTTAATAAATACGGCAACTCATGTAGCCGGGATGGGATATGAGGCCAATGAAGAAGTAACTGTCATCATGGACAAAGCTGAGAAAATGATTCTTGAGGTTGCCAGCCGTAAGGCCGGTCAGGAATTTGCATCAATTAAAAATATCATTTTTGATGTTTTTGATAAGGTTTCTGAATTATACTCCTCCCGTGGCGGCATTACCGGGCTGCCAACCGGGTTTAAGGATCTGGATAAACTGACTTCAGGTCTGCAGCCATCAGACTTGATTCTGATTGCGGCCCGTCCCAGTATGGGTAAGACGGCTTTCGTACTTAATATTGCGCAGAATATTGCTATCAAGGAAAAGAAGGCAGTAGCCTTTTTCTCCTTAGAGATGTCTAAGGAGCAGCTGGTGCAGCGGATGCTGTGTGCCGAAGCTCCCATTGATGCTCAGCGCCTGCGTATTGGTGAGTTAGAGAACAATGACTGGGATAAATTGGTTCGTGCCGCCGATCGTTTGGCGGCCGCTCCCATCTTTATTGATGACACGGCCGGTATTTCCGTTATGGAGATGCGTTCCAAGGCGCGCCGGCTAAAGATTGAACATGACTTACAGCTTATCATCATTGACTACCTGCAGCTTATGCAGGGCAGTTCCGGCAGTTCCAAGAACGAAAATCGCCAGCAGGAAATTTCCGAAATTTCCCGCTCACTAAAAGCGCTGGCCAGGGAATTAAAGGTTCCTGTAATAGCCTTATCTCAGTTAAGCCGGGGCGTTGAGTCCCGCCAGGTTAAAAAGCCAATGTTGAGTGACCTCCGGGAATCAGGCTCTTTGGAGCAGGATGCCGACATTGTTGCATTTATCTACCGGGAAGATTACTATGAGCCAGAAACCGAGCGTAAGAATATTACGGATATTATTGTAGCTAAACATCGTAATGGTCCGGTTGACAGTGTACAGTTATTTTTTCATAAGCAATTTACCAAATTTAGTGATCTTTCAAAGATGCCGGGGTAGTATAGTTGTCGGTATGATCATAATTAATTATGAAAGTGAAATAGTTTACCGTATGTAGAACATATTGCCAGGCCCTGTAAAAAGGGCTTATTTTTTT
>CAZCEN010000106.1:5289-10354 GCA_964497205.1 uncultured Sporomusaceae bacterium | reverse complement strand
TTTACTTGTTATCTAGGAAAAGTTATGCTATACTACTTTTCGGTGTTATCACACACGCAATTCAATTTTGCCACTGTGCCAATTGTTGGTGTCGGCAAAAAATGCGGATTGCGGCGGTAATTAACAGGAGGTGTATATTTATGTCAGTTATTTCTATGAAACAACTTCTGGAAGCTGGTGTGCATTTCGGTCATCAAACCAGAAGATGGAACCCTAAAATGGCTCCCTACATATTTACGGAGCGTAATGGTATCTACATTATTGACCTGCAAAAAACAGTTAAAAAGGTAGAAGAAGCGTATAACTTTGTACGTGACTTAGCTGCCCAAGGACAAACTATGTTGTTTGTAGGTACTAAAAAGCAGGCTCAGGAAGCTGTTAAAGAAGAAGCTATCAGATGCGACATGTTCTATGTCAACGAAAGATGGCTTGGTGGTATGTTGACCAACTTCCAAACAATTCAAAAACGCATCAATAGACTGCGTGAACTTGAAGATATGGAAGAAAAAGGCATGTTCGAAGTATTGCCTAAAAAGGAAGTTATTACTTTGCGCCATGAAATGGAACGGCTGCAAAAATTCCTTGGCGGTATTAAAAATATGCATAAACTGCCGGGGGCTCTTTTCATCATTGATCCTCGAAAAGAACGGATTGCCGTTGCTGAAGCTCGCAATTTAGGCATTCCTATCGTCGGTATTGTTGATACTAACTGCGATCCTGACGAAATTGATTATGTAATTCCGGGCAATGATGACGCTATTCGCGCCGTCAAACTGCTTACCGCAAAAGTTGCCGATGCTGTTCTGGAAGGCCGTCAAGGCGAACAGATGGCAGAGTAAACTACTATTGCAAAATAAAGGTAAGGGGCTTTAGCCCTCTTACCTTTAATAATAGGTAGGAGGATTAGAAATGATAACGGCTGAAATGGTTAAAGAACTACGGGAACGTACTGGTGCTGGCATGATGGATTGCAAAAAAGCACTGGGTGAAACCAATGGAGATATGGAAAAAGCAGTTGATTTTTTGCGGGAAAAAGGATTGGCCGCTGCCGCAAAAAAAGCTAGCCGCGTAGCTTCTGAGGGTCTTGTTGAGTCTTACATACATGGTGGCGGACGCATCGGTGTGTTAGTTGAAGTGAACTGCGAAACTGACTTTGTTGCTAAAACAGACGGGTTTAAAGGATTAGTTCGTGATGTAGCTATGCAAATAGCTGCAGCTAACCCAAGCTATGTTGCTCGTCAGGAAGTACCGGAAGAGATACTCAACCATGAGAGAGAAATACTTCGGGCTCAAGCACTTAACGAAGGCAAGCCGGCTCATATCGTTGAAAAAATGATTGAAGGTCGTCTGGAAAAATACTATAAAGAAAATTGTTTGTTGGAGCAAACTTTTATTAAAGATCCAGATAAAACAATCACTCAGCTAATTACTGAAAGTATAGCTAAGATTGGTGAAAATATCTCAGTTCGCCGCTTTACCAGATATCAATTAGGTGAAGGCATTGAGAAAAAGTCTAATGATTTTGCGGCTGAAGTAATGGCGGCTGTTAAAAAATAAGAGAACACTTCGTGTTCTCTTTTTTCTAAAAAAAGTTATATCCAAATAAAGGATTTGTACAGTATTTGTAGAAATACAATCAAAAGGAGGCTCTCCCTATTGGTGGCTGGAAAATATAAACGCGTTGTTTTAAAACTAAGTGGCGAAGCATTAGCTGGCAATAAAGGTTATGGCATAGACCCTGTTGTTGTAGACTCTATTGCCAGAGAAGTTAAAGAAGTTAAGGCAAGTAATTTAGATGTTGCTATTGTAGTTGGCGGCGGCAATATTTGGCGTGGCCTTGCTGGCAGTGCTAAAGGAATGGACCGAGCAACTGCTGATTATATGGGGATGTTGGCAACGGTTATGAATTCACTTGCTCTACAAGATGCACTTGAACATTGTGGAGTTGACTCCCGGGTTCAAAGCGCTATCAATATGCAGCAGGTTGCAGAACCATATATCCGGCGCCGGGCTATACGGCATATGGAAAAGGGACGCGTAGTTATATTTGCCGCCGGTACGGGGAATCCTTATTTCTCCACAGATACGACAGCTGCATTAAGAGCTGCTGAAATCGAAGCAGATGTAATTTTAATGGCGAAAAAGAATGCTGACGGGGTATATGATTCTGACCCTCGTCATAATCCGGACGCTAAAAAGTTTAAAGAACTTGAATACATCGAAGTTTTGCAGCGCGGATTAGGAGTAATGGACTCCACTGCTACTTCACTCTGTATGGATAATAAAATTCCAATTGTGGTATTTAGTATCGATGAGCCTGGCAATATCTTAAAAGCCGCTTTAGGCAAAGATATAGGAACTATCGTTGGGGGAGAAAAGAAATGACCATTAATGAGATTCATTCTGCCCATGAAGACAAAATGAAAAAGGCTTTAGAAGTTTTGCGGAAAGAGTATGGCAGTTTGCGTGCAGGTAGAGCAACGCCTTCGCTTTTGGAAAAGGTTATGGTTGATTATTACGGATCACCAACACCAGTTAACCAGGTCGCAAATGTTTCTGTGCCAGAGCCTAGAATGATTGTTATTCAGCCTTGGGAAAAAACACTGTTGAACGCGATTGACAAAGCGATTCAAAAATCCGATTTAGGATTAATGCCTAGCAATGACGGCTCGGTTATTAGGTTGACAATTCCGCAGCTTACTCAAGAACGCCGTTCAGAAATTGTAAAGGTAATACATAAAAAGGCGGAAGAATGCCGGGTCGCTATTCGTAATCTGAGGCGTGATGCAAATGACAATATAAAAAAAGGCGAAAAAGATAAATTAATTTCTGAAGATGAGGCCAAAAAAGCGCAAGATGACATACAAAAGTTGACAGATAAATATATTAAAGAAGTAGACCAAGTAATGGTTGTAAAAGAAAAAGAAATAATGGAAGTGTAGCAGTTTGGATACAGTTGCGCAACCATTAACTAAGGTTATCGACAAGTTGGAACAGGCTAAAGTTAAATACACGGTTACTATTACCAAGCCTTCGAGGAACGTTTTTCCGCTTGAAGACGAACTCTATGTTGTCAGGCAGCAATTAGATGCTGATGGTATTTTAAATTTAATGGCTGCTGCTAAAATGGGAAAGGAGGTGTCTAAATAATGGCTTACAAAATTACAGAAGAATGTGTTGCTTGTGGTTCTTGCGCTGCTACCTGCCCGGTTGGCGCTATTCAAGAAGGTGACATTTATGTTATCACTGATGAGTGTGTTGAGTGTGGCGCTTGCGCTGCAGTTTGCCCTAGTGATGCAATTAAAGCTCCGGAATAATTTAAATCCCCCTCGCAAGAGGGGGTTTAAATTTGATATTCGGTGGCTAACACTATTATGTATTGGGGATAATTTTGTAATAACTATAGCTAAAGTTTACCGGAGGGCTTAGTGTGTGGAAGAAGTGGTTTGGTGAATCAGATACGAAACAGCATAATGATTACGAAGGTATTGATCAGTCAAGAATCCCGAAGCATGTGGCTATAATCATGGATGGCAATGGAAGGTGGGCGCAGAAAAAGGGATTGCCCCGAACCTTTGGTCATCGAGCTGGTGCGGAAACTTTGCGAGAAATTGTAAAAGCCGCTTCTAATATTGGGATACAGGTTTTAACTGCATATGCTTTTTCTACGGAAAACTGGCGACGGCCGGCGGATGAAGTAAGTTTACTTATGAACTTACTAGCAGATTATCTTGATAATGAAATTAATGAGCTAAATAAAAATAATGTGCGGATACGGTTTATCGGAAACATTGAAGGATTATCGAAATCCTTACAGGAGAAAATTGAAAAAGCTCAGGCGCTAACAACTCGCAATACCGGCTTAGTTTTGAACCTTGCGGTAAACTATGGCGGACGGGCAGAGTTAATGCGTGCTGTTAAAATAATTAGTGAGAAAGTATTAAAACAAGAATTTAGCATAGACGAGATTAATGAATCAACTATTGAACAATATCTATACACTGCAAATCTTCCCGCGCCGGATTTATTAATTCGGCCAAGTGGAGATTTTCGTATTAGCAATTTTTTGTTATGGCAAATGGCATATACTGAATTTTGGTTTACCGAAACCAATTGGCCAGATTTTAAGCCAGTAGATTTAGTTCAGGCTATATGCGATTATCAGCAAAGAGAACGAAGATTTGGCGGAATTAAAAATACAAAAAAACGGTAGGTGCCTATACTGTGCTTGGTACGCGAATTTTAACAGCAATTATTGGAATACCGATAGCCATATGTGTCATTAATTACGGGCAGTGGTTATTTGCTATGGCTGTAACATTACTCGCGCTTGTTGCGTGGCATGAGTTCTATAAAATGATGCAGGTAAAAAGTATAAACGTCCAGTATGCTATTGGTTTTGCAGGGATTGGTTTAATTATGTGCTGTGCTTGGTTGGGGAACATGCAAGAAATGTTTGCAATTATATTACTGGTTATTGCAGCTTCTATGGCAAAAACAGTAGTTTCCCATGCGAGTTTTGGCATTAATGAAGCTGCTTTCACTATTGTGGGAGCACTATATATTGGTTTACCATTCTCTCATCTGATACTACTTCGTTTTACTGATCAATATGATTTTATACTTACGGCCTTTGGTGAATTGTCAATAGGCGCCGCTTATCTTTGGTTAGCTTTCCTTGGCACTTGGGCCAGTGACACCTTAGCCTACTTTGTAGGCTCAAAACTAGGGCGCAACAAACTCTGTCCGGCTGTTAGCCCCGGAAAAACTTACGAAGGGGCTGCTGGTGGTTTAATTGGGAGCGTCGCTGGCGTTATGGCTATAGGTTCAATAACTACGGTACCATTGACGCATCTACTAGTAATCGGTTTACTTGTAGGAATAGTTGCACCATTAGGAGATCTTGTAGAGTCTGCGTTAAAAAGGTTTAGCGGGGTAAAAGACTCAGGTAATATTTTGCCTGGACATGGCGGCGTGCTTGATCGTTTTGACGCAATAATGTTTTCAGTGCCTATTGTGTATTACTACATAAACGCTTTTATTTTATGATTCCTTTCAAATGGGA
>CAZCEN010000106.1:0-5189 GCA_964497205.1 uncultured Sporomusaceae bacterium | reverse complement strand
TTAAAAAAACTTGTCAGGAGATACCTTATGAAGCATGTCTCAATTTTAGGAAGTACCGGATCAATAGGTACTCAAGCGCTGGATGTAATTGCCGCTAACTCAGATAAGTACAAAGTTGCTGCTCTGGCTGCTTACCAAAACGAAACATTATTGGCGGAGCAGATTGATTATTTTAAGCCCCCAATTGCTGTACTAATAGATAAACATGCGGCAGATCGTATGGTGCGCAGCTATAAAGGGCAAACAAAAATATTAGCTGGCGAACAAGGTCTATTGGAAGCAGCTACATTTAATCAAGCAGATACGGTTTTAACATCGCTTGTTGGCTTTGCCGGGCTGAACCCAACCATTGCTGCTATAAAAGCAAAAAAGAATATTGCTTTAGCTAATAAGGAGACCTTAGTGGCGGCAGGTCAGTTAGTTATGTCGCTAGCTAAAGAAAATAATGTTAATATTTATCCTGTTGACAGTGAGCATTGTGCAGTTTTTCAATGTTTGCAAGGGGAAGAAAGTAAACACATTAAACGAATTATCTTAACGGCGTCTGGTGGGCCTTTTCGAGGGCGTACGGCAGCTGAATTAGACAATGTCACTATAGAAGATTGTTTGCGCCATCCTAATTGGTCTATGGGACGCAAAATTACTATCGATTCTGCTACATTAGCTAATAAAGGGTTGGAAGTAATCGAAGCAAAGTGGCTGTTTGGTGTGGACTATAACATGATAGACGTTTGTGTTCATCCTCAAAGTATAATTCATTCTATGGTTGAGTTTATTGATAGTAGTGTAATAGCGCAGATGGGAATGCCTGATATGCGTCTACCGATTCAATACGCTTTATCTTATCCTGAGCGTGTGGCTTCTAATTTTCCACGTCTTGATTTTAGTACTTTATCAGCACTAACTTTTGAAAATCCTGATACAGACAATTTCCCGGCGTTGAAGTTAGCCTATATGGCTGGCGAAGCAGGCGGCACTTTGCCTTGTGTTTTTAATGCTGCCAATGAAGTAGCAGTGTACGCCTTTTTAAATTCAGAAATTGCTTTTCTTGATATTGCGAAAGTAATAAGGTATACTATGGAAAACCACGTACTTATTGCTAATCCCGATTTAGAGCAAATATATGCTGCTGATAAATGGGCTCGACAATATGCGCTTTTGGTAGTGAAAGACTTAAGAAAAATGTAACCAATACTGAAGGGTTGGTGAAAAATTGTCTACTATTATTGCGACAATTTTTGTTTTTGGATTATTGATCTTATTTCATGAGCTTGGCCATTTTATTACTGCTAAGAGTGTCGGTATGCGGGTAGATGAATTCGCTATAGGTTTTGGCCCCAAGCTGGTAAGCAAGAAAATCGGTGAAACAATTTATTCAATTCGTATAATTCCCTTAGGTGGATTTAATAAAATTGCCGGAATGGATCCTGACGAAGAACAAGATGAACGTTCATTTAATGCGAAACCGATTTGGGCGAGAATGGTTGTTATTGTAGCTGGTTCAGTTATGAATTTTATCCTGCCTGTAATGTTGCTTTTTATTGTTTTTATGAGTGCAGGTATTGAGACTGCATCCAATGAGCCAATACTAGGGAATGTTTTTACCGGTAAGCCGGCGGCTATGGCCAGTTTGCAGCCCGGGGACAAGGTAACATCGGTTAACGGAACACCGATTGACTCCTGGAGGCAATTTGTTAGCGTAATTCAAGGTAGTGCGGGTACACAACTTAAGATAAACTATTCACGCGGCAGTGAAAGCAATAAAACAGCTATTTTGACTCCGGAATATGATGAAAAGGGTAAACGGGGAATTATAGGTGTTACTCCGCAAATTAATAAATATCAGCCGGGAGCGTTTGAGTCTGTTGGGTTAGCCGCTAAACAAACCTTTTTAGTAGCACAAAGTATGCTTGTTGGTATAGGGGAAATGATTACAGGCAAAGTTGCTGCGGATGTAGCCGGACCAATAGGTGTTGCACAGATGGCAGGCGAAGTTGCGCAGCTTGGGATTATTCCGTTACTGCAATTTGCCGCTTTTTTAAGCATTAATTTAGGTTTGATTAATCTTTTACCTGTTCCTGTGTTAGATGGCGGGCATGTTGTTACACTAGCGGTTGAAGGTCTTAGAGGTAAGCCTCTTAATAAAAACCAGATGCAATTTATTCAGATGGTAGGGTTTGCCTTATTAATGCTTTTATTTGTTGTGGCAACTTTTAAAGACATTTCGCGATTAAAATTATTTTAAGCCGGTGATGAAGTATGCAGCGAAAAAAAACACGTCCAATTCAAATTGGTGAAATTACTGTCGGCGGCAATGCTCCGATATCAGTACAATCTATGACAAACACCAGAACTGACAATGTTCAAGCTACCGTTGAGCAAATTAAACAACTATTTACCGCCGGGTGCGATATTGTTAGGGTTGCGGTACCTGATATGAACGCTGCTGAAGCAATTAGTTCAATCAAATCTCTTGTTGATGTACCACTTATTGCTGATATACATTTTGATTACCGTTTGGCACTTACTGCCATGGAACGTGGTGTTAATGGTCTTCGGTTAAATCCGGGCAACATGGGCGACCATGAACACGTGACTGCGGTTGTCAAGGAGGCTAAAAAGCGTCAAATTCCTATTCGTATTGGGGTTAATGCCGGTTCAATAAGTAAGGAATTGCTGGCAAAGCATGGCGGCCATCCAACCCCAGAGGCTATGGTGGAAAGCGCTTTAAGTCATATTCGTATTTTGGAAGAACACAGTTTTTATGATATTAAGATTTCGCTCAAAGCTCATGACGTCCCTTTGACAATTCGTGCTTACCAGCTTATGTCAGAGACAGTTGATTACCCATTGCATCTTGGTATAACCGAAGCCGGGACAATACGTTCAGGTGTCATTAAATCAGCTGTAGGTATTGGCGCATTATTGGCACAGGGCATTGGTGATACTCTGAGAGTTTCTTTAACCGGTGACCCCGTAGAAGAGGTTCGTGTGGCCAACGAGATTCTTAAGTCTTTGGGGCTAAGACAATACGGTCCAACGTTAGTATCTTGTCCAACATGTGGGCGTTGCCAAATTAATTTGGTAGATATTGCTGAGATGGTAGATGACAAACTGAAATCCTTTAAGAATCCTATTACCGTAGCAGTAATGGGGTGTGTTGTAAACGGACCCGGGGAAGCGAAAGAAGCTGATGTAGGAATCGCTGGCGGAAAAGGCGAAGGACTGCTATTTAGAAAAGGGGAAATTATTCGTAAAGTACCGGAAAGTGAACTTGTCACAGCTTTATTTGCTGAAATTGATAAACTTGATAAGGAGGCTAATGATTAATATGCGTGTTTCCCAATTATTTGCACCTACTTTAAGAGAAACTCCTGCCGAAGCTGAAGTAGTTAGCCATAAACTAATGCTCAGAGCCGGTTTGATTCGTAAAGCTGCCGGAGGTGTTTATTCCTATTTGCCGTTGGCATGGCGTGTACTAAAAAAGATAGAAACAATAGTTCGCGAAGAGATGGATGCCAAAGGTGGCCAAGAACTGTCAATGCCAATTATTCAGCCTGCCGAAATGTGGCAAGAAACCGGCCGGTGGAGCGTCTATGGTGATGAGATGTTCCGATTGAAAGACCGTCATAACCGTAATTTCTGCCTAGGTCCTACCCACGAAGAAATGATCACTACCATTGTTCGTGGTGATGTACGTTCTTACCGTCAATTACCGCTTATGCTTTATCAAATTCAAAATAAATATCGTGATGAAATCAGACCAAGATTTGGTCTCATGCGTGGTCGTGAATTTATTATGAAGGATGCTTATTCATTTGACCGAGACGAAGCCGGCCTTGATGTAAATTACAACAAAATGTATGATGCCTACACGCGGGTGTTTACCCGCTGCGGATTGACTTTTCGTGCAGTAGAAGCCGATTCCGGTGCTATTGGTGGCAGCGGCTCACACGAATTTATGGTAATTGCTGATTCCGGTGAAGCCGCTATTGTTTATTGTGGTGACTGCGACTACGCTGCTAATGTTGAGAAAGCCGAACTTCATCCAATTAATGCCCCCGCTGAGGAGCGTTTGCCTTTAACCGAAAAAGATACTCCAGAAATGAAGTCAATTAGCGAGGTAAGCCACTATTTAGGAGTAAGTCCGGAAAAGACGATTAAAACATTGGCCTTTCGCACAGATACCGGTGCTGTGGTACTGGCTCTCGTTCGTGGTGACCATGAAGTGAATGAAATTAAGTTATTAAATAAAGTTGGCTGCATTCAGCTTGAAATGGCTAATGAGGAAGCTATTTCAAATATAATTGGCAGCCAGGCCGGCTATATAGGGCCGGTTGGTATTGAAGGCAGTAAGGATATTATTATTGTAGCCGATAGTAGTGTTATGAATATGCATAACGCTGTATGCGGTGCTAATAAAAAAGATACTCATTACATAAATGTTAATCCTTTACGTGATTTTACCCCGTCGATAGTTACTGATATCCGACTCATTCAAGAAAATGATCCTTGTCCTCGTTGCGGTGCCCCTGTTAAAACCGCTCGGGGTATTGAAGTTGGCCAGGTATTTAAACTATTTACAAAATACAGTACTTCGTTGCAAGCTACATTTATTGATGATGACGGTAAAGAAAAGCCGATGGTTATGGGATGTTACGGGATAGGCGTTAGCCGGACAATGGCTGCGGCTATTGAACAGAATAATGATGAAAATGGAATCATTTGGCCTGTGCCTATCGCTCCTTTTCATGCAATAGTTATTCCAATTAGTAATAAAGATCAGGCGCAAATGGCTTTAGCGGAAAAAATATATAACGAGTTAAACAATAAAGGGTTCGAAACGCTATTTGATGATCGCAATGAACGCCCGGGTGTTAAATTCAAAGACGCTGATCTTATTGGATATCCTATAAAAATTACAATAGGACCCAAGGCAATAGATGAAGATCAAATAGAAGTTAAAGTTCGGCGTACCGGAGAAGTGTTTTATTTTAATCATGAAGAATACTTAAAAGGTATTCAAGAGTTATTAGAGAAACTATAAAGTAGTAGTCATTTTTTCTAAAGCGTGATACCCAGTTATCACGCTTTTTTTGTCCTGATAGAAAGTATAACTTTCGCCTGGATAAGAGCAACATCGACTTCCGCTTTCGCCAAAGGCTCGGCGCAAGCCGTGTTTTCTTTAT
>CAZCEN010000105.1:10034-10360 GCA_964497205.1 uncultured Sporomusaceae bacterium | reverse complement strand
CAATAAATAAACCAACGAAGGCGGGCAAAGCAGCAGTTTTTGGCAGCCGAAAGACATCTGTAAACCACTGTGACCACTTCGAAATGATCTCCAACCACCCGTACCGTTTGGCAAACTCAATCATAACCATAAACGGCAAAATGATAAGCGCCAGTTTCCCCACACTTATGAGACCAACAAGCAGCCCCTGATATACTGTGGCTAAGAGTGCCATCTTCTCCCCCCCTATATCCCCGACACATGAATAAGCCATGCGGCTAGAAAAGCGCCAATAAAACGCATGCAGAATACCAAGGTGCCGCTGGCTCCTGCTTCAGTCACCACTG
>CAZCEN010000105.1:0-10024 GCA_964497205.1 uncultured Sporomusaceae bacterium | reverse complement strand
CCGTTTCCATAAACGCACTATGGCAGATAGCAATCATAGTACTTAAGATAGTTACTTCTCCTCGTGATAAGGGTAACACGATCATAGCTCCAATACCGGCGTAAATACTGGCAAAGATACCGATGATAAATGCAATGGCTGCTTCACCCGGTAATCCGACCATCTGCATAATTGGCGCAAATAGTTGACCAATGGTATTTAATATAGTTGTCGTTTGCAAAATAGATACGAAGATAATTGCCGGAATAATAACTTTCGCTAATCGCCAAACCACGCCTATCCCTTTATACAAGCCTGTTTCTATGATAGCAAGAGCAGCATACTCCTTCTTCCTTTGATCGTCAGCCATGCTTTCGCCGCCTAAACTTATACCGCAGCCAGCGTTCGCAATCCGTCCATATGGCGACGACCACAAGACCGCCGAAGATGAGCTGTTCCCAATGGAGCCCCTGGTAAAATTGGTTAATGAGTAAGTACACTACGCCGATAATACACACAAAACTACAAGCCCGCATTGTTCCTCCCCCTTAATGATCTTACTAACATTATAACTTGCAGGTAAGGGGCGATGGAAATTGGGGTTGGTTATCCTAACGATAAAAACTGCTTATGATTTAGCATCAATATATTTGGTGAGGTCGCTTTGAATATTGGCATGTCCTGCAAAGATCAAAAGCAAAGCCCGCATAGCCGGTGTTAACACCTTACTTTTATGAAAAGCGATAGACATAACGAACGTAAGCTGTGGAACATTAGTAAATTCCACTAATGTTCCATCTGCTAAAAACGGTTCTACTAATATATAGGGCAGAATACTTGAACCCACTCCATCCAGCACTGCCCGTTTAATGGCTTCCGCGTCGCTATATTCGATAATAGACTGAACCCCTTTTTCTTGCAGTACGTCTTCATACAAGCTTCGGTACACACAACCAGGACGAAAATTAATGAAAGGATAATGGCTTACATCTTGACAATGGTTGTTTTCAACAAATAAATCACGTTTGACTATCCAGACCAAATTTTCCTGTGACAGGTCAAATTGTATGATTTGACTATTGTTAATTTTATTGTGCACAATAGCTAGATCAAAAGTATTATCCATAAGTCCTTTTACCGTTGTCGGCAAGTCGATGCAAATATCTACAATAACCGAGCCGGCAATTCCGGTGTTTTGAAAGTCCAGTAATATTGGTGAAATGATATAGCTGGCAACTGCAGTCGATGCTCCTATTTTGATAGGACTATCCATGTCAGAAAAACGTTGCATTGCAGTATTAATGTCACGGTAAACGGCCAACAGCTTTTCTGTATGCAGAGTAAGTTCACGCCCGGCTTCAGTAATATAAAGTTTCCTGCCAATACGCTCAAATAAACGCACCCCATAATGCTCTTCCAGCGTTCGGATCTGAGCAGTAACTGTTGGTTGCGTGAAATTCAACATCTCGGCTGCTTTGGTGATGTTACTCAGTTTAGATACTAACAGAAATGATTGAAATAATTGAATATCCATCCGTTATTATCCTCCAGGCAATGTATATATGTAAGGTAATATATGCATTTACATACGTACTACACACCTTACGTGTGATTCTTATTATACAAAAAATCAATCAGAGAGGGCAAACCTCTCTGATTTGTACACCTTAACCATATAATCTATTACAGTGTTTCCTAGTCACCAGAGAACCAATTAAAATTGCTTCTTCACTTTAAGTAATCAATCATCATAGTTTTGTGCATAAGCTACCTGCAGCATTTCATCAGGTAATTCTTTCTCCCAACGGGCTACTACGATGGTCGCTATACAGTTACCAAATACATTACAAGTAGTCCGGGCCATATCCATAATCCTATCAACACCAAGGATAATGGAGATACCTTCTACCGGCAAACCAAAAGCAGAAGCGGTAGCTGCAATAACAATGATCGATGCCCCTGGTACCGCGGCAATACCTTTGGTAGATAACATCAGGGTTACCATCATAAGTAATTGTGTTGATATCGGAAAATCAATATTATACATTTGCGCGATAAACACAACGGCCAACGAACTATATAGCGTCGAACCGTCCAGGTTGAACGTATAACCTGTTGGTAATACGAAAGTAACAATATGTTTAGGAACACCAAATTTCTCTAATTTTTCCATAGCTACCGGCAGCGCTGCTTCACTAGCAGCAGTAGAGTAAGAAATTAATAGTGGCTCTTTGAGAGCCCGTACAACATGAAAGAAATTTACCCGAGTAAGCAAAGCGGCGGCTACCAGCACGATGGCAAGGAAAAATATTACGGCAAAATACAAGGAACCAATCAGTTTGGCCAGAGGAATAACCATCGCTAGACCAAATTTACCTACAGTATAAGCAATTAACGCAAAGATACCGATAGGAGCACATTTCATAACATACCCCGTGACTTTAAACATAATTTCCGTTATACTTGTTGCAAATTTTATTACTATTTCGCCTTTGGCACCTACGCCAGCTGCCGCTACACCAAAAAAGCAGGCAAATAAAATAATCTGCAGCATGTCACCACGAGCTGCCGCATCAATTACATTTGTCGGTACAATATTAACCATCATTTGCACCATATCAATTGATTTTTTCGCTGCTCCGGTTGCCGCACTAGCATCACCCGTTGGGAGAGAAAGTCCAACACCCGGTTGAAATACGTTAACCACCACTAACCCAACAATGAGAGCCAACGTTGTTGCTACTTCAAACCAAATGAGTGCTTTACCGCCAAGACGCCCCAGCTTTTTGAAGTCGCCGGTACCAGCAATACCCATAATCAACGAACCAAAAATCAACGGCACAACAATCATTTTAATCATACGAATAAACATGTCGCCAATTGGTTTTAACGCCTGAGCCTGAGTAGGAAAAGCATAGCCAAAAATAATACCTAGAATGAGAGCAAGAAAAATTTGAGTGGTAAGACCAGCTCCCTTTTTCTTTTCTTTACCTTG
The DNA here is from genome assembly GCA_964497205.1 of uncultured Sporomusaceae bacterium. Classification (GTDB taxonomy): domain Bacteria; phylum Bacillota; class Negativicutes; order Sporomusales; family Sporomusaceae; genus Sporomusa. Next base: position 7,050 of record CAZCEN010000105.1, on the reverse strand, counting down.
TCCATTTTTCTCCATAAACTATTTCTCCTCCATATTCGATTGATACATTGACTATTCATTCTAGGGCATAAATGACTGACCCATGGTATTAGAATAGTCTTGCTAACATTATAATTCGCGGTTAAAGGTCGATGGAAATTGGAGTTGGTTATCCTAACAATAAAAAACTCTTATGATCCATCGCTATATTCTGTTAGAACCTTTAACTATTGATATGCACTGCAAATAGCAAAGTGTGCTCGTAAAATACCCTATTTTGTACATCTAAAAGTACTACCTCTAAAATATGCCGATACACATAATTAAGAATCCTCTCCATGCGCCGTGCACTATAATAAATAGCAGCGCGCCATTGTTATGGCGCACTGCTATTTATTATAGCCAGTTTAGTAAATGTCTGAGTTTTATCACTTATGCCGACCTTCTTATAACTCCATCTAAGCAGGATAAGATTAAATGCGCACACTGCATATTAGTGGCCACGGGAACATTATGAACATCGCATATTCTAAGCAAAGCGGTTATATCCGGTTCGTGCGGTTGAGCAGTTAATGGATCTCGAAGAAAAATTACAATGTCAACTTCCTGAGAAGCAATTTGGGCTCCGATTTGCTGATCGCCACCCATTGGTCCGGATAAATACGTTTTTACAGTAAGCGCAGTATTCTGTGCGATTATTTTTCCTGTAGTAGCAGTCGCTAGCAAAAAATGCTGAGCTAAAACACTTTCATGTTCTTTCACGAATGCAAGCATTTCTGCTTTTTTTTGATCGTGGGCAATAAGAGCTATTCTCTTCATTCCTTGTCTCCTTTATGTTTCTACCCTATAGGTGTTTCTACAAGCTAATCTATAAAGCTTCCTTAAATTGATAACCCATATATAAATGTTTTCTAACCGCTCAACAATTTCTAACTAATAGCTATGTACATAGCCAACCTCCTTTGTTGCTAAATACAGTGTAGCATTTTATAAAGATAGAAATGTTAATTCTTCATTATCGTTTAGTAAATTTTGCTTACGAGTAATATATATTGTTCTAAAAAAATTAATGTTTTCCATAAGTAATACCCCCAGTCGTAGTTTTATTTTCCTACAAATGGGGGCACTTTGTCTTGTCCGTTCCGTTCAACTACCGGGCTTTCCACCCGGAGCTATTTTCAAAAAATGCTTTTACTTATATTTAATTACAAATACTTGACTAAATACTTATACTCAATTACAATCAAAGTATAAAACCAGATAATTCCATTGGAGGGCTTCGATGTATCAAGAGGAACGAATGCAAGCCATTCTTGACTATCTTAAACAAAACAAGCGAATCAGCGTGGATGAAATCTGCCGTTTGTACGAAGTTTCCCGGGATACGGCCCGCAGAGATCTTGTCAACTTAGCCGATCGTGGAGCCATCATTCGTACTCACGGCGGAGCAATTCTGCCTGCATCTCACGACAGCAGCAAACCGTATGTAGAACGCATTGTTGCCGATGTTAAAGAAAAACAGCAAATCGCCGTATGCGCTGCCAGACTGATAAAACAAGGTGACTGTGTCATTTTCGATGCCTCAACAACGGTACTGACATGTGCGGAGCTACTGGATGACGTACCTTTCACACTTATCACAAACGCCATTAATGTAGCCGATGTAATTGCCACTAAAGAAAACATCACCCTTATTATGCTGGGTGGCCGTCTATGTCATAGGCACCGTTACTTCTATGGGGCAACGACACTGAGTACCTTGTCTGAATGTTTTGCCGACAAGCTTTTCATCGGTGCGGCTGGACTTTCAGAACACGGCCTTACCGTGGATCATGACGAAGATGCTGCTGTCATCCGCAAGATGATTAGTCAGGCAAAACAAGTGATAGTACTAACTGACTCATCCAAGTTTGGGAAAACGTGCAGTTTCAAAATATGCAATCTTTCCCAGATCGACCTGGTTATTACTGCCAACAACCCACCTGATGATTTTGCCGATTTGCTTAATAAGCACAACGTTGGCCTTATTGTAGCTAAAAATAATAATGAGGTGAAAAAGTGAAGCTATTCGTGACCGATCTTGATGGTACGCTACTTAACTCACAGCACGAGATCAGCCCCGAAAATGTATCAGCGCTAGAACTGGCACAGAACGAAGGCTTGGAACTAGCAATTGCCACCGGGCGCACTTATGCCGACGCCAGTGCAGTATGTGAGAAGGCTGGGATTTCAGCACACATTATCTCTAATAACGGTTCATTTATCTACACCCGGGATGGAAAGAAGCTCAAAGCAACGTCTCTTGCTAAGGAATTCGTCGAACCATCCCTGCGCTGGCTGCATAATAACGACTACTACTATGAGATTTCCACAGACAACAATATCTTTTTGTCACCTAATACAGAAGACGTGCTGAGACTGGATTTTGCCAGGGCTAAAGCTGCCGATCCTTCCCTTGATCCGTCTGCCTTGGACAAAATATTGAGTCTTATTTACTCGCAAAAAGGCATCAGAATCGTTAAAGATATTGACAGTATAGTAGATACTGATATTGAATATTACAATATGCTGGGGCTTTCCTTCGACCCAGATAAACTAACCAAAGGACGAAATTATTTCAGTAATCAAAAAGGTTTAACTATGCTTATCTCCGGACAGTATAATTTTGAAATGATAAACAGTAACGCCTCTAAAGGTTTTGCTCTTAAACATCTCACCGACCATCTAGACATTCCCATCAGTAAAACAATCGTAATCGGCGATAGCTTTAACGACCTTTCCATGTTGGAAATAGCCGGCATTGGCGTGGCCATGGGCAACGCCGAAGACAAAATCAAAAAGTGCTGTCAATATGTAGCAAAATCCAACGATGAAAGCGGCGTCGCTCATATTATTCACGAATTGAAACATCTTTTCTAACTGTGAAGCAAAATTTGCACAGCAAAGCCTATACCCGACCAACTGACGGGTATAGGCTTTTTTGCCCTAAAAGAAAGTACAGCCAACTATTCCATAGCCGTTATAAGCGGACTCAAGGCAGCAATACATTCTTTTTCATCTGCCCCGTCAGCCATCAAAGTGATTTCTGTTCCCTGAGTTATGCCCATTCCCATAATTGCAAGCAAACTTTTAGCATCAGCCGCTTTCTCATTGGCCAAAAGACTTATCTTACTGGTAAAGCCAGAGGCTTTCCTGGCGATTACCGCCGCCGGGCGAGCGTGCAGCCCGGCAGCACGCTTGACAACAACCTGAACTTTAATCATAAAAACTGAACCCCTTTACAATTTATAATAAGACCTATTTAGCCATAATTTCCAATATAATTCCGTCAGCGCGATCAAAGTGCTTTGTCAGCCGGTCAACTTTATCAGCCATGTTGGTAATGACAACAGGCGTCACCAAAGACTTGCCCTTGCTACTGATAAAAGAAGCATCAAAAGTAAGCAGTTTGTCACCAAGCTTGACTTGGTCGCCTTGCCGGACATGACTAATAAAGCCTTCTCCTCCCAGTTCGACGGTATCCAGCCCTACATGAATTAATATCTCAACCCCGTTCGCTGATTTAAGTGCTACCGCATGACGGGTTTTCGGCACAACAATAACTTCACCGTCACACGGAGCGGTAATAACGCTGCCTTCGGGATTGATACATATACCATCCCCCATCATGCCGCTGCTAAATACGGGGTCTGGAGTCGCTTGCACATCCTGAATACTGCCTTTGACCGGAGCGTACAGACTAAAAGTTTTGTGTTTATTAAAAAAACCGAACATATCATTGCACCTCACATTGTTCAACTTAAAATATTACCATAACTTTGCGGCCGTTAAGCGACGTTTTGCCTTATATCCTTTGCCGCACTCTGCTCAATAATAACGGTAACATCCTGGTGAAGCTGAAGAATGGAAGCCGGTATCTCCGGCGTAATACCACCATAAATCGCACGGTAGATGGCCTCTGCCTTATTTTCGCCATTGGCCAAAAGCAGAATTTTCTTAGCGTGCATAATTGTCTTTATGCCCATACTGATAGCATAACGCGGTACATCATTGAAATCAGCGAAAAATCTTGAGTTTGCAGTTACTGTTTCCAGGTCAAGTTTTACCTTATGGGTTGTCGCTTCAAACTTAATATCAGGCTCATTGAAACCAATATGTCCGTTTGTCCCAATACCCAAAATCTGAAGATCAATACCGCCGCATGCCAGAATTTTTCTGTCGTATTCGCGGCATTCCCGCTCAATATCTTGTGCCATGCCGTCAGGAATATGAATGTTTTCCCGCCGGACATTGACATGGTTAAAAAAATTATGATTCATATACCAGTGATAGCTATGCTCATCTGAGGAAGATAATCCGAGATATTCATCAAGATTGAAAGTTAGCGCCTCCGAAAAATCAAGACCAGCCTGGCAATGCATACGGATAAGTTTTTCATACATCAAAAGAGGGGTGCTTCCAGTAGCCAGGCCAAGAACACTAGCCGGCTTAAGACATACTTGTCCGGCCACAATCATAGCCGCACGGACACTCATATCCTCATAATCCTTGGCAATTACAATTCTCAATCTGATACCTCCTGTAGACTGTCTGCCCCCGTACCACGGTCATAACGACATCTAAACCACTATCGAACATAACAAAATCGGCATCTTTGCCGGCCTCAATAGTACCTTTGCGATCGGCAATTCCCAGTCGCCTGGCCGGATTAAGAGTAACCATCTTTATTACTTCGGAAAGCGCCAGGCCGCTGGTTGCGGTGAAGTTAGCCACCGCGTTCCCTAAAGTAAGCACACTCCCGGCAAGCGCACCATTTTCCAGGCGAGCTTCGCCATTCTTGACAAAAACCTTTTGACCACCCAAATCATACTCTCCGTCTTTCATAAGAGTGGCTCGCATGGCGTCACTACCCAGAATCAGTTTCTCCGGACCCGTGAGCTTTAATAACAATCTTTGGACAGCGGGATGAACATGGATGTTATCGGCAATTAGATCGCAAGTAACATTACTGTCGGCCAGCGCACCGATAACGCCGGGCTGCCGATGATTGAGCGCCCCTAAAGTATTAAAAGTATGGGTAATATGTGATGCTCCCATCTTTATTGCCGTCATAGCCCGGTCATAGGTAGCGGCACTATGGCCTATCGATACAATTATGCCGTCAGCCACCGTCTGCCTGACAAATTCAAGACTACCCGGTAATTCTGGAGCAATGGTAACAATTTTGATTACATCGGTATAATCCCTTATTTTGGAGAAATCAGGATTAAGCATATGGGTTTTGTCCTGAGCCCCTTTGTATTCCTTGTTGATAAACGGTCCTTCCAGATGACACCCAACTATTTCAGCGCCATACCCTTGGCCTACCTTAGAACGGATGCGTTTTAAAATATGTTCAACGAAATCGAACGGCATGGTCATTGTAGTAGGCAAAAAGGCCGTAACTCCTGTCCGCACCAGGTTATTACTTATGATATCAAGGGCGCCGTCATCCTCATCCATCGTGTCGGCTCCGGCACAACCGTGAACATGAATATCGATAAAACCGGGAGCAACATAATTTCCACTAGCATCAATCCGTTCCTGAACCATGAAAGCTTCAAGTTCATTGTCGGGAACTACGGCGATAACCTTATCGGTAAAGACTACTGCATGGGAAACAAGCGTTCCCTGATTAGTTATTACTTTTGCATTATAAATCGCTTTCATTGTCTCAGTCCTTTAGCGCCTTTTTTACGTACCCGCCATGCTGCGCAAGGCAATGCTGTGCCGCTTCGGCTTCCAGCCCCTTGAGCAGCATGACAATGGCAGTTTTGGCATTATTGTTTGCTCTCGCCAGTGCTTTACGTGCTGTTGCTTCATCACAGTCGCAGGCAATCTGTACGATTTCCACTACACGCCGTTTTAACTTATCATTCAAGGGAAGCACGTCAACCATTAGGTTGCCGTATGTTTTTCCCAACTGAATCATGGCACAGGAGGAGATAATGTTTAAGACCATCTTCTGAGCTGTTCCCGCCTTGAGGCGGGTAGAACCCATGATGACCTCAGGACCTACATCAACTGTTATGGAAATATCGACGACTTTTTCCAGCTTACCTCCGGGTGAGCAACATAGACCAATAGTTTTAGCCCCAAGTTTTTTGGCATAGTCGGCAGCGGCAAGAACATAGGGTGTGTTGCCGCTGGCACTAATACAGACTAGGATATCTTTCGCTGAGAATTTTTTTGTTTCGAGATCTATTATCGCCAAGTGCTCATTATCTTCGGTATCTTCGCACCAGCCGACAACCGCATCCGTTCCACCAGATATAATGCCAATTACGGTATTATCACTCACCCCGAAAGTTGGCGGGCACTCCGACGCATCAATAACGCCCATCTTACCCGGCGTACCGGACCCAATATAAACTAGTCTGCCTCCCCCCTGCAAAGCCTCTGTTGCGGCTTCCACCGCCATCGCAACAGACTGCCCGCAATCCTCAACCGCCAGAGCCACTTTCTTGTCTTCCCTGTTAAAAATTCTTACCATCTCCAAGGGGGATACTTCATCGATGTTGGTTGTCGTGGTATTAAACTGCTGCATTTGTCTCCTCCAAGTATTAATTGGAAAATCGGGAGCTAACGCTCCCAATTTTCGGTTATGCTTGTATGTTTTTATTACGTTGTAGAAGTTTCTTGATTTCGTCAGCAATCAATTCAGCCTTTATGCCTACGACTACCTGCACGTTGTTGCCATGGCGAATCAATCCTCCGGCACCAATTGCTTTAATTTCTTGTTCATTGATAACATCAGCATCCTTGACTTTCAGCCGCAACCTAGTTATGCAAGAGTCCACGGTCTGTAAATTTTCTGCGCCACCAAGTTTTTCGAGCAACATTGTGGGAAATGTATCGACATCCATATTGGGAAGAGCAGTGGTTTCTTCCTCATCATAACGGCCGGGGGTTGGTAAGTTAAAGGTTTTTATGGCCCACGAAAACACCAGATAATAAACAACACCGAATGCCAAACCAACAGGTACAATCATAAGCGGTTTCGTGGCGAACTTCCAGTTAAGCAAGTAGTCG
>CAZCEN010000104.1:8247-10404 GCA_964497205.1 uncultured Sporomusaceae bacterium | reverse complement strand
GTCATGCTAAAACAGCTTTATCAACAAAAAAAAGCGGAAAAAGGCAACGCAGCTGCAGGAACGGAAAAATTGCGGGGCAGACAAGGTTTGCGGAGATTGAGCAAAGCCAAAAAGTTATCCCAAGGTTAGTCAAAACACCGTCAGGGGCAAACGCTGACGGTGTTTTGAAACTTTTCCCATGGAAAAAAACACCTGCCCCTAAATTACTAAATTTATGCTAAAATAGAAATTATCCGTGACGAATCTGCGTTAAGACTCGGAACATCTTCCTGCACCCTTCGGAGTAGGTTAAGGAGCAGGATAAGTATCTGGATAAGGACGACTAACCTTCAGACGAACTTAAAAACACCGCCTGAAGCTAAATCTACTTTACCGTTAAGAAATGAGGAATTCGATGTTTAAAAAGCTAATTACTCTATGTACACTTATTATTATCCTCGCAGCAAACCTAACAGTCAACGCTGCGCCCGCACTAGAAAAAGAGATAGCCGGCGACCTCCGAAGCTTTAACGGGCAAGTTGGCGTTTATGCCAAAAACGTGAAAACCGGACAAACCATTCAATTTAACCAAGACAACGTCTTTCCTACCGCTTCTACCAGCAAATTAATTGTGGCACTAGCTACTTACAAATATCTTTATCCCAAGGCCGCAGCCGATAAAAGGTCCGAGTACGATGATTACATAGACAGTATGATTCGGGTGAGTGACAACGATTCATTTCAGTCATTACTTAACGAATTTGACGCAACCCCGGGAAATTACTTAGGCAAAGTTCAGCAGGATTTACGCTTAAGAAAGACCAAAATCCACGATGAACAAGCCTACAAAACATATGACTATCACAGTGTCACCACCCCCTATGAAATGGCCAAAGTCATGGAAACCATCTACAACGAAAAATATCTTGAAAAGAAGCAACTCGTAAGATTAAAAGATGATTTGTCCAATACCATCTTTCAGGATGAAATTCCCCGCTTTATGGAAGTACCCGTTTTTCATAAGGTTGGCGAACTGGATGACGTGCTTTGTGACGTAGGAGTAGTTCAAGACGGCCATGATCCCATTTTAATTAGTTTTTACACCCGCACCAGCGACCACACTTATTCCAGCGATTTCATCGCTAAGGAGTCCGCAAAACTGTATAACGCGTTACGGAGGAAATAGAAAAAAGCCAGCACATGCTGGCTTTTTTCTATTTCCTCCGGCTGAACCTTTTACACTACATTTTTTTTAGCAATAATATAATTCACTGCATGCTGATGAGGAATGCCTGCCGAATTACAGTCGATAATCTGCTCACCGCAATGAAGTATTTCCCAATCGTAGTAATACCGTGCCAAGTCACCAGACAAATAGAAAAACTCATCCTTATCCCAGTCTGGAGCCGTTTGGATAAATGGCTTTTCAACAAAAATTAGGTGAGCATTTAGTCCACCGACTTTCGTATGCCGTTTGTATTTTTCAAAATGACTTTGCCTTAACTCCAGCGGCAAAAATTGCAGTGAACCTATCGAATAGATTACATCATATAAATCTGTAAGTTCATACCCAATCATATTGGCATGAACAATGTTGACCGTACAGCCTGCTTTTTTACTATACTGTTTAATCTTTTCCGTTCCAGGCGTGGATAGTTCTAACGCATCAACCTGAAATCCATGTTTGGCAAAGTATATAGCATCCCGCCCTTCCCCGCTGCCGATATCCAACAGCCGTTTGACGCCTTGGCTTCCCTCTAGCATTTCTACGATCTGTTCTGCAAGCCAGGAAGGCTGTAATCCCCAATAGTAGCCTTCTTTCTTATATTCCCCGTCATAGGGGCTTGTTTTATCCATTACACTACCTCCTGTCAGCAGACGATCAACAGACACCCCAAGAGTCTTTGCTAACAGCGGTAGCAAACCGATATCCGGCAACGCACTGCTTTTTTCCCATTTCGAGACCGCTTGGGGCGTAACATTCAAAATTAAACTGATCTGTTCCTGCGTATATCCTTTATCTTTTCGCAATAAGGCAACCCGGTGCCCAAATCCGGTATCATTAATCATGGATAATCTCCTTTTGCAAACTATCAGTACTGACACTATAATTGTAGCTTTGATTATACTCCAAGTCTATCAAATAGCAGTTGAATACTTACCAAAGAAATTCAACTA
>CAZCEN010000104.1:0-8147 GCA_964497205.1 uncultured Sporomusaceae bacterium | reverse complement strand
CATGTGCCCTCCATTAATTCCATCGATAAGCCGTTTAGCAAAGATTTTGGTATTCTGTAATGGAACTAAGAAACCATTCTTGCCTCTTTTTATCGTTTCTTTCATACCACCTGTCGCAAAAGCAACAACCGGTGTCCCGCAGGCCATACTTTCCAACATAATATTGGGCAAATTATCCTCCAGGGACGGCAGCGCCACAACATCAGCAGTTGAATATAACCGGACAAGCATCTCATCCTGCATCGTATATCCCACTGTTTTATAAGGTATACCGATACTATCAAAAAGCGGTGATGGATAACCAAAGGATACAATGTATAACTGGTTATCCGCGAGCAGTTGCTGTACCCTGCTATCCGTCTGCAAGTGCTTGACTGCTTCTATTAATTCCGGCAAGCCTTTGCGTTTTTCGGCAAGACTATTCGCCCCAAACAAAATGACTTTGGCATTCTCAGGTATTTCTAACCTTGTTTTTACCTCATTGCTGGCAACCGGTTTAAAAATATCGGTCTCCAGTGAGTAAGGGATTACTTCAATACGATGCTTTTTGAAAACCGCACTTTCTTTTGCACAATCGGCAAGCCACCGGCTGGGCGTAACAACAACAATATCTTTAGGCCAGTCCCTTATCTTGGCCTTTATTATTGCCTTAGGTACATCCAGTAAATTGTCTTTCAGCTGCGGGCAATCCGAGCAATCGAACTTATACTTTTCACAGCCATGCGTATAATGGCATGCTCCCGTCATTGGATTCTGGTCATGCAGTGTCCAGACAACCGGTTTCCCCATAGCGTGCATGGTGGGTATATCTTCCAGGGAGACAAGTCCTGGTATCCAATGAAGATTTATAACATCAAAATTCTGCAGTGTTTCCAAATTCCTTACCCCCAAGCCTGGATACATGGCAGAACAGATCGTATTTCCTTCGTATGTATTTGAGAAACACTTTTGTAAATACTTGAGAGTTTGTTCAGAATACTCGGCTGATCTCATTTCTACAACATTATAACTATCGGTTGTTTTCCTTTTAACGTAGAACGTACTGTCTTCCCCAATTTGATTAAGACCTTTATGCAGACGTAAAGCAGCTCTGCCTGCTCCGCCATTATCTTGCGTACACAAAAGAGCGATCTTCACCCATATCACCTCTTACTGTCTGAAGTCTTTAAGTGCCCGCAAAAAAAATTTTCACGGTTCTTCTTCGAAAACACCTATTTCTCTACAATATATTCACTTCTTCCCTGACCCGTGAGCAATGGCTCAGGCACTTTCCAGCACGATAAAAAAACCGGCACCGTATAAACGGTGCCGGTTTGTGCAACAACCTATTACATTAATGGTGCCATTTTGAGTGCGGGGTGTTGTGTTTCTTCGAGGAACGGGAGGATTTCTTCCTCTGTTGTGACAACGGTTTCATCAGCAATTTTATCGATGAAGTCGGCACCAAGTCCGAGAGCAACAGCTCGCTCGGTAAGTTCTGTCTTCAAGAAGTCTTTTAGTTCTTTCGGCATCCAGACAATCCGTCCCAGACCACCGTCGGCGACAATAAACTTGGAGCTGACAATATAACGGCGGCCAATACCCATGAAGCCGGGTGTCTGTACCCCGCCGCCGCAAGTGCCTGCAAGTGATGAGAAGGTCATGCCGCAGGGAGTGTCACCGGAGTGTTCACGGGTAGTAATCATAACCCCGTTAGTCATCGGCAGAATAGCAATGATGGCCTCGAAACAGCCGCAGGATGTCATTGGCCTATCCATTAAGGTGTACAAGTTAACTTCCTCCAACGTACGGTTGGAAGCGCTGTGGAGGAAATCATTCAGGTTCTGCCACATGCCCTTTTCAGCATTTAGGCATTGGCCTTTTGCTATAGGCTGGTTAGGACCTGTCGGTGTAATTTCATTAGATGCCTTAGCGTCAAGCCAGCTTACTGCACCGCATAAACCAACACGTTCCGGTGAAACAATGCAGACATGATTCGGCGCAAACGACTGGCACAGGGTGCAGGAATAGAAAGTATCAACCGACTCGTCGGTAAGACCTTTTAGTCTGGCATCGCGCGCTTGATATTTCTCACGGGCAATAGCAATTTTCTCTTCGATAACTTTGGCGTCGGTTATCAATGTTACTTGTACTCTGTCAACAATAGCCGGGTAATCTGATTTAAACTTGGCCAGCAGCAATTCGCCGTAGTGGCGGATTTTAAACCCGGCCTCTTTGGCTGCTTTACTGATTCTGAGCCAGCACAAATCGCGCTGAGCCACATGCCACAAGCCTTCGCCATAGTTGATGAAGTAATGGATACGGCGCTCAAGCACCCCTTCAAAGTCTTCCTGCATTTTACGACCATAGATATCCACCATAATGCCCAGCGGAAACACGCTGCCTTCCGGCATTTCGTCAATTTCCGGTCCGATAACTTCAATTTTGCCGTCTTCCACCTGATCGGCACCGCACATGCGTACAAGCTCAAAGCCAGGGGCCCGGCCGCCGCCGAACTCTACCCAGGCATCTTTCTTGCGGATGGTCTCACCTTCGAAAGCCGGACCAACGGTAATCGGTACAGGAATGTCCACTATCTTGAGTTTTATTTCGCGAAGCTCTAAAGCTAATTGAACAATTTTATCATAGTCAGGCTGCGCTTCCAGAAGTCCGGGAATTTGCAGCTCTGGCGGCAGCGCCTGATCGGTAACAATCGGGAATCCCATAAATAACGCTCCGGCGCCAATAGCGACAGTAACGGCGTCCAGTTCTCCCAAAGCGATAACAAAAGCGGGAACACGCCGCTTTGTATAAGCAAGCATTTGCTCACGTGCCCCCTTGGGCACACCGCCAAATGCTAAACCGGCGCGGGCAGCAAAGTTACAAGCATGAATAATCTGGGTAAACTTACCCAGCGGGAAAGTCAGGTAATCCACACCAACCTTGATGTTTTCTTCAATGCATTGTTCAATGATGTCATTAACAAGCGCAATAAGGATGCCTTTGGATTGCAAATCCTTAACTAACGCGGCAGCCGCTTTAGCGTCTTTGGCTTTACCGGTAATAACGGCAACACCGGGAATGGTGCCGTCAACCAATGGTACTCCAAACTTACGCAAAATGGGATCAGGTAAAAATCCGGTATAAGGAGGCTCATCCGGTTTTGCACCGCCTACATAACGCAGCGCTTCAATAATTTCACCGGCATACAGAGTTGCCTCACCGGACAGCAATGCGTTTCCTAGCTCCGGTTCAGGCTTAAGATTATTTTCTTTAATCCTCTTCAAAACAGGAACAATATCACCTAACGTAGTTATCTCTTCACCACTTAACGCAGTAACCAGCGGCAATTTATATGCCGTATCAGGATACTTTACCGATGCTTCAGCACCGTGTTTTTCGATGGCTTCATTCAGGAGCTTTTCCGCAAGACCTACTGCAGTTGACGCTCCCTGATAGGCCAATTCACAGATTTGTTTTGACATGAGCAAGCCTCCTTCAGGAGTACGTTATTTTTTTTACATACTCTGTATTCTAGCTGGCTTGCCATAATCCTGCAAACATTAAGAATAGATAGAAATTGTTGATTTCTGATGTCATCTTTAGAAAGTGATTACTTATTCTTCCCGCAGCACCGTTTTAATCATACTCTGCGCATTTAAACGGAAAGCATTTACCGGCTGCTCCAGCCTGCTGTGCTCATCACGAAACGCTTGCTCATATTTGTCCAAAATCTGCTGCTCGTCATAACCTTGTTCCACTAAATGAAGAATAAACTCTTTCGTTGCTTGAATCGCTCTAAGGCATTTGTCCCAGTAATCGGTCGTATTAGTTTTACTAACCAGTCCGTAATGCGGCGATATTATTAAGCGCGGATTAAGCTTCTGACAGATATAGATTGACTCTATTGCGTCCGAACAGCTCGTTATAAAGGCCGGATAAACCAGGCCGGATTTACTCATATAGCCTGTTGTTTCACTGGCAAACAGAATGTGGCCGTTAACAAGAAAAGACAATGAGCATTGGGTATGCCCGATTGTTTTAATAACCTCAATCCGCATGTCACCAAGTTCCAGGACATCCCGGTCATTAACTACTTCATCGACTCGAAGCAACTCATCATCATAGCAGGGAAGTTCGCCCCCGCCATAAAGTTCGGCAGCTTGTTCACTAAGCTTACGAATCGTTTGTAAGGCATTGGGCTTAGTAAGTACTCTTTGGGCATATTCCGCACCAAGCACGCTAAGGGCAGGCCATTCTTTCCGCAAATAGGGAATGGCCCCAATATGATCATAATGAGAATGGCTGATAAGAATATAATCCAGAGCTCTTGACTTAAGTCTTTCTTTACAATTATTGATAAGAGTAACCGCACAATAGGCCATTCCGCAGTCTATCAGCGCTGTCTTGTCTGTTCCAACCAATAAAAAAGCCTTTCCGCCCCGTCCACCGCTAACATCTATGATTTGATCCATTTTTGCCAATCATCCTTTGTTGTCAAAGATTGAATAATTAATTAAACTATGGAAGCAAACGATTAACCAATACTATTCTATCATAAGCGGGAACTGTGCCACACTATTAATATGCCAAGATATTTACATAAAGAAAGACCCACCTGACTTAAGATGGGGCTTTCTTTGAATCCTAGAGACAGAACACTACATATGTTCCACTTTTACTGCCGTTCCCATAATAACTACCATTAGTAATCCATTGCCTACCGTGGATATGCTGTGCTGTACGCCTAATACGGCGTCAGCTCCCATAGCTTTTGCCCGTTCTTTCATTTCCTCCAACACATTATCGATACTTTTCGATAACGAGCTTTCATAAGACGCACTGCGGCCGCCGAAAACATCGGATAAGGCTGCTTTTATGTCTTTAAAAGCATTTGTTCCCATTACTACCTCACCGCTTACGATTCCCAGGTATTCGGTAATTTTGTAGTCACTTAAAGTATGTGTGGTTGTAATTAACATATGACACCTCATTTTTTATTAGGAGTTATTCTTATTCACAAACCTCAACCTTGGTTTCAACCAGATAGGAAGTGGCCCAGAATAATACGAAAGCTACCAGAGTTTTTGCTGCTAACACCAATGGAGCGATAGTGAATATCTCGCCCATTTGTACTGAAACTTGTGCCGCTGATTGAGTGGCATCGGTAACGAATATCGGGAAAGACATGGGTAGAGTAACTGTATACGGCCAAATTGCCATGAGACGATCCGGTAGTGAAGAGAGGAAGGAAACTCCAACAAAGCTTATAACGACTAGCGGCCAACCAAAAAACTTATTACGAACCAGGCCCCGGCCAATAACTAACGAGAAATAGAAGGTAAGCAATGAAAGTATCCAACCGCCTATAATGCTTGCACAGACCGCAATAAGTATTGGCAGGATGGCAGGAATAGCAGTCCCAAGCATGACTCCTCGCAGTGACATCCAGCTCACTCCGGCTATCGAGATACAAAGGACACCTACGACACCAACCAACAGTAATTCTAATAATGACGTCAGCAGTAATGAACCGACCAGAGAAAACCCGGTTTGGGGTAAGGTAAGGATAAGCGGGCTTTTGTCTCCATACACATAGCTGCTAAATCGTCGGAGGTTGGCTATAAATGTGCCAATTAGCGCAAAGCTAAAGGCACTGACGATTAAAAAGCCAAGCAACCCGTCAGGCCATTCGTCGAATTTTAAGGCAACTACTGCCGCGGTAATAAAGAATATGCTGAAAACAATCAAAAGCTCTTTCATATCGTTTCTAAAGTTATATTTTATAAGTTTTAACATTTATAATCCTCCCAATCGGCATTTATTGATATAGTTCACAGAAAATCTCCTCAATGGATTTACCTTTTTCGTAGCGTAACTCCTCTGCATTACCCTGTAAGAGAATTTGACCGTCAGCGATAAAGGCGACATCATCAAACAGGCTTTCTATATCTCGAACCAAATGAGTCGTAATGATAATGGTCCGGTCTTCACTAAAATTATTAATAATAGCATCCAGAATCTTTTGTCTGGCGCTGGGATCTACTCCTCCCAACGGTTCATCCAGTATCATAAGCCGTGCTTTTCTTGCTAAAATCAAAGCCAGGTTTAGTTTCTCAGTCATTCCTTTGGAAAGGGCAGCTACTTTCAGGTCAGGATTTAAATTCATAAACTCCAGCAGCTCTCCCATTTTTCTCTTATCAAAATCAGTATAAAAATCGGCATAAAATTGGATGGCATCGCTGATTTTCATCCAGTTGAAGAGATAGTTTTTATCCGGCATGTAAGCTACCATCGACTTAGTAATAACACCAGGCGTATGTCCGCCGATGAGCAGTTTTCCGGATGTAGGTTGTAAGAGCCCTGCTGCAATTTTTAAGAAAGTGGTTTTCCCGCTTCCATTTGGGCCTAGAAGACCAAGGATGCTGCCCTCACGAACCTGAAGGTTTAAATTGCGAAGTACAGTTTTTGAGAAAAAAGATTTAGAAAGCATTTGCGCTTCTAAGATATTATTCATTTCGTATCCTCCTTGTACAAGTAGTTGGCGACTTCTTTGATAATTCTTTCATTCGAAAAGCCAATGGTTTTCATACCCGAAATAAATTGGCTGATAAGTCCATTCGCCATATCTTTTTGTAATTGCAAAACAATGTCCGGGCGCTCGCTTACAAAAGTGCCCAGCCCCCGCTGCGTGAAGGTGATACCTTCTCTTTCCAGCTCCTGATATACGCGCTGCAAGGTATTGGGATTGACTTTAAAAGCAGCAGCCATCTCCCGCACCGAGGGCAGTTTGGCACCACAACTGAGTTCACCCGTTACAATCTGTCGTTTAATATAATCCATAATTTGAATATAGATTGGGATTCTGGTATCAAACTCAATTCCTTCAAGTTTAGTATCCATTTGAGCGCCTCCGTTGTAGTGTTCTAGTTAAATAGTACACTATGTAACTAATGATGTCAATATCGACATATAAAAATAAAACCTCCTGCTATGGTTGATATCCTGGCAAAAGGCATATCGACCATAGTAGGAGGTGTATCTACTGCTCGTTTTATTAAATACTTCTATTATATTTCATCAAGACATTGAAACCATGATAAGTAGTCGATGGTTGGGGTAAATTTGACTCCCCGTCTTTCATGATGAATTTTTGCAAATCAATAGAAAAAACGCTTTGTTTATCCAGTCGGATATCATAACCAACACCGAGGGTATATTTAGTTCGCCCGTCTACATCAACTGAGGAATATTGAGGTGTTCCGTTATCAATAGAATTATTGATTCGATCATACCGTTTGCCGTCAGCCTTCATAACATCAAAAGTAACGCGAACCAGTTTCTTATCGTTTAATTTCCTGCTCCACATCGTCCCTAGATAATGAGCAAGCGAATTCCCGGTATCGGACGGTACAATACTATTTAAGTTTTGCCGTTCGCGCCAATAGTAAAACATAATATTTTGATTGTCAGGTAATTTCTTGTTGTAGGTTAGCCGGTAATCCCATTCGTCTCCGGTAGAATACTCTTCCCCATTGGCGATTTTAGTAACCCCGGTACTGGTATTACTTAGCTCACCGACAAACTGCCAGTCCTGCCCCGCATGCTGCCAGCGGAGAAACTTACGCCACTCATTACCGGGAGAAATGTCATCATTGACTATGTCGGTTGTCGGATCATAGGAACCACTGAAAGCGTAACTCGTACCCAGTGTCCACGTATCTTCCTTACCAATTTTCCAACTAACCGCAACTCCGGGTGTAAATTGCCACCCCTTACCAAATTGACTGACCTCGAATAAATCCTCATTCATTCTGGCATTGCGTTCAGACTGGGACAAGGTCGCTTTACCCGTAGGAATATTAATATCCAGACTATAATCAACATTGAACTTAGGCTTTTCCGTATGTTTTGTTAACGATAGCGTGGTATCTGATAACGTACTTACCCGGCCGCTTGCCCCTGGTGTATTATTTTTCGAGACTATATATTTTGTATTTAAACTATAGGAGAAATCCTTATGCCAATAACTGAAAGTGATAGGTTGTGTGAATTGGTATGCACTATTGCCCCTGTAATAATTGAGCTCACTGGTGAAGGTATGTACACCTTTCGGATGATCCTGCAAATAAATCAGTTGCTCTAGTTGTGTTTTTG
This sequence comes from uncultured Sporomusaceae bacterium, assembly GCA_964497205.1. Classification (GTDB taxonomy): domain Bacteria; phylum Bacillota; class Negativicutes; order Sporomusales; family Sporomusaceae; genus Sporomusa. Next base: position 11 of record CAZCEN010000104.1, on the reverse strand, counting down.
CCTGTACAGCT
>CAZCEN010000103.1:0-10464 GCA_964497205.1 uncultured Sporomusaceae bacterium | reverse complement strand
GTTCCCATCTTTGTAAAAGGTCGTGAGTTTATGCTGTCGCAACTATTTATGTGGAGAGTATTCCCATCTACCTGGGTATCTTTACTATTGGCGGTAATGCTGTTTCCTTTAGGATTTTTCCTACCTGACTGGTGGGGATGGGAAAACGGGCCGATCGAAAATACTCAAGTGATTATCCTTATCGCCGGGGCAGTATTGTCCTTGCTTGCGGCTCGCCACAATCGTGACGATAGTCAAATCTGTAAAGTATGGTTATGGACAATCCCTGTCTGGTTGATGCTTGTTGGGCGCGAACTGAGCTGGGGCAGAGTTTTTTTTTATCCGGTCTCTATTGGACCGGATGGTCCGATATTCCCTGCAATTCATAGTATCTGGTACGGACGATATGTTTATCCAGTCAATGCCATCATTACTATTAGTACACTGTGTGGCCTGTGGTACAATTTTAGCTGGTCTAAGATCAAACAGATATGGCGTATACCAGCTATTGACGGGATATTGTTCGTTCTTTTTGCAATAGCCGCGCAGTTTGTTTTCGAGAAAAGTCTGATTAGTGTCCTTAAGCCTTATTCGCAGCTGCTTGAAGAATGGTCTGAATTGATAGTTTATTGGTGCATGGTTAGTATTTTAGTAGTGAATGGTTTTAAAAATACGAAAGCATGTGAAACCAGCTTATTAGAGTCAAATATTAAGTCGAATTCTTTTAAAAATTTTCTCAGTTAACCGTACATACTATGCCGAAGACTGTACTTGGATAGCGTACGGTGGTTTTATTTGTGATTGTTTCAAATATAATAGGTATGTTAAAATCTGACCCTATCGCGTTTAAATTATGGAATTTTCTTAATTGACAAAATTATGTTTCAATGATAAGATACACCTGATTTTACAGGATAAGTATAAATTAAAATTTTCCAGAGGATAAATCTTCCACAATTGTATTTACAACAGTGTATTATTATGATCGTGTTTCTCGTAGCTACTTGGGCGGAGGTAGATAAATGAGTACAGCGATATTGGCATGTCAGACTCTCAAAGGGGAACTAGAATTAGCGATTAAAAATACTAAGTCGGATTATCCTGTTTTTTATATCGAATCTGGACTACACAATAACCCTGATTGTCTAAGAGAAAGAATACAACAAGAAATTGACCGGCTTGTTTTAGATAATGTTAGCGTTATTTTGCTGCTATTTGGGTATTGTGGTCATGGTTTGCTCGGAATTAAATCTGATAGAGCTAAGCTAGTTATTCCTAAAGTGGAGGATTGTATTCCACTATTACTAGGATCCTGTGAGAGAAAGAAATGGATTTCTCAAGAAATGGGTACCTATTTTCTTACCAAAGGTTGGCTTGAAGGTGAAAAAAATTTGTTGAATGAGTATGATTACTGTTGCAAACGTTACGGGCACGCCAGAGCCTTCAAGGTTATGCAGACTATGCTTGCAAGTTATAAACGACTAATGATTATAGATACGGGAGCCTATCCTATTGATAGTATTACGCCACGAACACAGAACTTCGCTAACGAGCTAGGATTGCAGCATGAAGTTACTGACGGCTCGATACGAATAATTACCAAGCTTCTCAAAGAGCAGTGGGACGAGGAGTTCCTGGTGCTTGAAAAAGGACAAGAAATTACCTTAAATATGTCCTGAATTTCATGTAATCGTTGAGAATTTTTCATAGGTAAGGCACCTCATCTGATAGTATTTTTGCATACTCACGATAGCAGACAGTAGAGGTGTTTTTTCGTTTTTTAAGAAAAAATGATTATATTACTTTGATCGTTACGACATGCTCGCTTTGAGGCGATTTCGGTGCTTTGAAAGTTGAGTCATTTGAAATAATTGACAAAAGTAATTGATCAGTATAAACTACGTATAGATGTATAGATAGAATGGGTGAAAAGTGAGAGGGTATAATGAGAAGTCGCGAAACCTTAATACCGGTTTATTATCGTTTGGCAGAGGACATAAAACAACAAATTGAAGCTGGCGTGTTAAAAGATGGAGATTTGATTCCGACCGAGACGCAGCTTGGTGAGCAGTACGGTGTTAGCCGTATGACTATTCGGCAGGGAATTAGTTTGTTGGCTGAGGCTGGTTTAATTGAAACAGTCAAAGGCAAAGGAAGCTTTGTTACTCGCCCTCGTTTAAATCAGTTGGTTATTGATCTAAAAAATAACGGTGCTGACAATGAACAATTATGCTACAAACTTATTAATGTTAATTTAATTCGAAATAAATCGGATTTAGCCACAGAATTGGGTTTTATCGGTGAAACCAACATCATTACACTTAAACGGTTATTGTTTAGAAAAAATTTACCGATCGCTATAGAAGAAAAATTTCTCCGCTATCAAAAAGGTAAACCTTTGTTGGAAACGATGCTGGAATATGCGGATTTACCAGAATTGGTTGCAAAGCATCAAGACAGTGTACCTGTACGCAATGATGTGGTAATATCTGTGTCGGCTTTATCAACAGAACAAGCTGAATTGTTAGAAGCAAACGAAGGGCTTCCAGCATTGGTAGTGAAACAAGTAATTTTCGCTAAAGAAGATAAACCACTCGGAGTATCTGTCATGGTTTGTCATAAAGATAGATTTGAATTGAAGGCTACCTCTTATCCAATTTCAGGAAGGTTGTGAGATTTGTGCTCAAAATCCAGAAAATGCTGGTTTGTGCCATGGCTAGACTGGACGATGTTACGGTGATGAATCTCGTTAAACAAGGTCTTGAGATGGGGATTAATCCCTATGTTTTATTGGAAGAAATCAGGTTGGGGACCGACCGTGTAGGTGAGCTTTACAGTAAAGGTGAATATTTTTTGTCAGACCTGATTATGGCGTCTGAAATCTTTAAAGATGTGCTTGCTTTGGTAAATCAAGACAGGGTAGTTAGAGCTATCGCTTCGTACCCTACAGTCGTATTTGGTACAGTGGCAGAGGATATTCATGATATTGGCAAAAATATCACAACAGGCATTATGCGCTATAACGGATTTGATATCTGCGATTTAGGTGTTAACGTTCCTGGAGAGAAATTTGTCGAAGCTCTTAAACTGCATAATAGTCGGATTGTTTGTTTGACCGGATTGATTACTGAGGCATTTGATTCCATGAAAAACACAATACAGATGCTGGAAGAATCTGGACTGCGTTCTCAAACAACGGTAATTATCGGCGGCTTGGTCAATGAAAGTGTAAGAAAGTATACCGGAGCCGATTATTGGGCTACCGATTGTACCAAGGTAACTGAACTTTGCCGGAATATTCTTGTGACTAAAAAGAAAATGGCTCAATCGTTATAAAGGAAGTGGACAGATGGGGACGGCAATATTGGCGTGCCAGACACTCCGAGCAGAACTGACATTAGCAGTACAGGAAACCAAGAGGGATTTTCCTATAATATATGTTGAGTCAGGTTTGCATAACACACCTGAATTATTACATAAAAAAATTCAAGAAGAGATCAATCGGATTGATAATGTTGACACAATATTGCTGCTATTTGGTTATTGTGGAAATAGCCTGCTGGGTATTAAATCAAATAAGGCAAAATTAGTGCTGCCTAAAGTCGATGATTGCATTCCTTTGCTCTTAGGTTCGTGTGAAACCAGAAAGAATATATCGAAAGAGATGGGGACGTATTTTTTGACCAAAGGCTGGTTGGATTACGAGAACAACTTGCTTAAAGAATACGAGCGTTGTATTAAACGCTATGGACAGAATAGAACCTCAAAAATAATGAAAATTATGTTGGGACATTATAAACGCTTTATGCTGATTGATACGGGTGCTTATCCGTTGGAGAGCGTACTTACCTATACGAAGGATATTGCGGCGAGACTCAATCTGTATCATGATGTTACGTCAGGGTCATTGAGGTTATTCTATAAATTGTTACGTGGAGAGTGGGATGAGGAATTCCTGGTGCTTGAACCGGGAAGAGCGGTTACAATAAGTGATATTTGTGGTGGTAGTGATGCGGCTCAGACTCAAATTAGCCAAGGAACGTCTATGAATAATTTGAGCTTGAGCAAAAACAACGTCCTAGAATCTCTCTAATGGGGTTCAGGGCGTTGTTTTTGTTTTAGTACAGCAGGAATAATTATAAGAAAAATAAAAAGATATTGACAAGTTAGTAAATTTTAGCTAGTCTATATATAGATGTATATACAAATCGTGTCTTAAAAAAGATGTTTTGCTGTTTGCTCCTATGATTTGCCTATTAACATCTTTGCGATAGTAAGGATTTTAGGGGGAACAACCACAAATGAGGAGTCTTAATAAACTGGTAAATGAAGCAATTGCTGCAAGAGCAAATCATGCGGCTATTATCGAAGTAGACAAAATTAATTTTGTAGAAGATTTTAGAAAAGCATGCGAACAGAATGTTTGCAGAAAATATGCTACCAATTGGATGTGTCCGCCGGGGGTGGGTTCTTTTGCCGAGAGTAAAGCTAAAGCGTGCCGTTACCACTATGGACTTTTGATTCAAACAGTGCATCAAATGGCCAGTTCATTTGACTGGAAAGGTATGATGGCGGCTAAAAAAGCTCATGACAAAGTATTTAGAGAATTACTGGCCAATGTTAAAGATAAGTATAAAATGACAGACATACTGCCGCTGAATGCTGGAGCCTGTGAACTTTGTGAACGCTGTGCCTATTTGGATAATGAAAAATGCCGGTTTCCCGAAGAAGCATTTCCATCAGTAGAAGCTTTTGGCATTGATGTAATTAACCTGGAAAAAACGTGTGGAATCCCCTACTACAATGGAAAAAATACAGTTTCTTATGTTGGTCTTGTATTATTCAATTGATACAGTCGCATAGTACTCTGAAGGGTACATTATCCATTGTTATGATTACAACATGTTTCGATACAGGTACATAAAATAGGATTTCTATGATGAGATTAAAACGTGTATGCTGTGATTTCAGGGTCATTAGATGTTGGTATAAAATTTGCATAAATCATTTAAGTTGTACAATGCAGCAAACATGCTTGAACTTAATGTATTATTCTTCGAGAGCAAAGGAGTGACGAGCATGAGGTTAGATGATGTTAGCAAAACTGCTTCTGTTTTTCGCGAACTGAATGTATTTGACTGCTCAGTAATGGTGTGTGATACAGAGGGAAAGATCCTTCATTATTCGCCAGCAGACACATTTCACGCAGAGGTAAAAATTGGGGAGATTGCTAAAGGCGGAGCTATGTTGGAATGCATCAGAACCAAGAAGAAAGTGGTAACTTCAATACCTACGCACGTATACGGTATTCCCTGTAAAGCTATTGTAAGGCCTGTATTTGACGAAAATCAAGAATTCATTGGTATTGTTGGTGCTGCGGTCAGTATGCAAACTCATGAAGTTTTACAGAATGCCGCACAGAATATAGCAGCAACCTCCCAAGAGTTGAGCGCAACGGTTGAAAATCTTAACATATCGGCCAGTAACCTTTCCGATGACTTAGCACAGGTTCTCCATGATGGAGAAAAAGTTTTGAATGACATAAAAAAAACCACTGATATTTTACGCTTTGTTAGCGACGTGGCAGCTAATTCGAATTTACTAGGGCTCAATGCCGCGATTGAGGCTGCCAGAGCGGGAGAACATGGGCGTGGATTTGCAGTTGTAGCGGAGGAAATCCGGAAAATGGCTATTAATAGTGGTAATTCGGTTAAGGATATCGAGACTATTCTTAAGACCATACAGCAGGATACTAAAAAAGTAGTAGATGTATTAGCGAAAACAGCAGAATTAGGAAATGCTCAGGCTACTTCAACAGGTGAGATTTCAGCATCAATTCAGCAGCTAGCCGCAACTGCGGCTGATATCCAGGAGGTTGCAGACTCTGTGTGATTAATTATTATTTTGAGGGAGTGGATTAAATGGCAGATGTAATGACTGCAGAAGAAAGACTGGTAGCTTCAATTAATCTTCAACCGGTGGACAGGGTGGTTTGTGCCCCTATTATTGAACAATATGCGGGTCAGCATGTTGGGATGACTAACCAAGAGTTCCTCTGGAATTGGGATAAAGCGCAAGCTGCTATCCAGAAAGTATGGGAAGACTATCCGGTATGGGACAGCAACGCTTATATGCTGCATGGTCGTATTGGACCGGTTGCCACAAAGTGTGGTCCCGGACGTTTCAAAATGCCGGGGAAAGAATTAGAAGAAAATGCGCAATACCAAATTCATGAATTTGAAACCATGACTCGTGAAGATTACGCAATTCTCAAAGAAAAAAGTTGGCTGGAATACCGCTTGACCTTCCTTGAAAGGGCTCATCAGGTTAGCAGGGAAGAAGTACTTGCCGGACAAAAAGAGATGGCCAAGCTTCGCCAAGATGAGATTGACCGGAGCCTTGCCAGGGGCCAAAGTTTAACCTGGGGAGCCATTATGGGTACTGTTCCGTTTGATGCATTATCGATTGTCCGCTCTATGGAGCGTTTTTATAAAGATATGTATCAGATTGCCGACCAGGTGGAAGAGTTGCTTTGGATAGTTAACGATGCAATCATTGCCGGCTGTGAGGGAGCTGTTAAAACCACCGGAATTAACCGGGTATTTGTTGGTGGGGTCAGAGGTGCCGGCCAATTCATAAACAAAAAGAATTTTGAACGGTTTGTCTGGCCGCAATTAAAAGTTATGGTTGAAAAGTTAGTAGAAAAGGATATTGTCCCGGTTCTGCATTTCGACGCAGACTGGACAAAGAATTTAGAATACTTCCTTGATTTGCCGAAGGCTAAATTTATCCTGGAATTAGACAGTGCGACAGATATTTTTAAGGCTCACGAAATACTGAAAGGTCATTGCGCAATTAAGGGAGATGTAAGCCCATCATTATTCACGGTAGCTTCACCAAGTGAGTTGGACGAATATGCTAAAAAACTGATTACAACATTTAAAAATGGTGAAGGACTAATATACTCATCAGGCTGTAACTTGCCGATGAATGCCAAACGCGAAAATGTTGATGCATTTTTTGCTGCGGTAGAAAAATATGGTCGATATAATTAATTGCCGAACAAGGCAAAACAGTCTCACTCTATGTGGGACTGTTTTTGCACTGTTCCAAGTTAAATAATATTGCTGATATAAGTGACTGGTTGATGGGAGGAGGCTGTTTAATGCAATGCAAGTCAAAAATGATAGAACGGAATTACGAGCTTGCTCAGAAAAATTTGCGTCAAATTTTTGACAAACTGCCGCATGCAATTTTTGTAACTGACAAAGACGGTAATATACTGCTTTCCAATTCAACAACGGCGTTAACTTTAGATATGTCTTTGGATCGATTGCTAAGATCCAACGTAGATGATCTGGTAAAAAAAGGCTTTTACACTAAGTCTTTTGCTATGGAGGCGGCAGAAACAAAGTGTGTTAAAAGCGGAGTATTAACAACCAAACTAGATTTTATACAATATTCGAGCAGTACACCAATATTAGATGATAATGGAGAAGTAATCCTAGTTGTAACCTATGGCAGGCCTTACAATACCCAGGAAACCTACGCTAGCCGTGAGGAGAAGGAACGAGTAAGCCGGCGTAAGCGGGAAATAGAGTATTTGAGAAGCTATGTTCTAGATACGGAAAGCATTGTGGCCGAAAGCAAGAAGATGAAACAAGTATTATTGAAGGCTCATAATGTTGCGCAGGTAGACAGTACAGTGTTGTTAACCGGGGAATCAGGAACAGGAAAAGAGATATTGGCTAAATATATTCACCGGCACAGCAAAAGATCGGAAGAGGCATTTATTGCAGTAAACTGCGCTAATCTACCGGAAAATCTTGTAGAGTCAGAATTATTTGGCTACGAAAAGGGCGCTTTTACTGGCGCAAATGCCGAAGGAAAAGTTGGACTATTTGAAGCTGCCCATAATGGTACCTTGTTTTTAGACGAAATTGCGGAACTTCCCTTTGCGCTTCAGGCGAAACTGCTGAGAGTACTTGAAACCTGTGAAGTTCGTCGCATTGGCAGCAATGTTGACCGGAAAATGGATTTTAGGCTTATTGCGGCAACTAATAAAAACTTAAAAAAGATGGTAGAGGAAGGCTTATTCCGGAGTGATTTATATTATCGGCTCAACGTAATACCGATTATGATTCCACCGTTGCGTGAGCGACCGGAAGATATTGTGGTGCTGGCCTTGCGTTTCCTGGAAAATTTTAATAAAAAATACGGTTTGGATGTTGAGTTTGATTCTGAGACTTTTGCAGAATTGCAAAGTTATAAATGGCCCGGAAATGTACGGGAATTAAAAAGTGTTGTAGAACGGAAAGTAATCAGCAGCCTGCAAGATAGCCAAACAGACAATTTGATTTTTGATGCAATGGCTCAGGGGAATGAATATCAATACAATATTTTTAAATTGCTGGGCCTAAGTGGAACTTTGCGGGATGTATTGAAAACGGTTGAAAAGCAATATATCAATCATGTATTGAGGGAAACCAATGGGAAAATTGGAGAAACTGCTGAAAGCTTAGGTATTTACCGGACGGTTCTGTATCGTAAATTAAAAGAATATCAAAAGCAGAATGATGTGAAAGTTTGAGAATTAGATGAATGGATGCTCTTTAAAGAGATATCCATTTTTTATTTGTATGTGAGCTTACTGTCAATGTACCTAAAGAGGTATATTGACAGTTTTGAATTTACTGAAGATTGAATGAATTGGTACATAAAATGAGGCTGGGCGAGAGAATAAATGCTTTTAAGGCTTGCTATTGCTGGGTTTTTATCTTTGATAAATTATTGGCACAAAAAATGCTATATATAGGCACGTAGTAATAATTCACACATAAAGGAGTGTAACAATGATGGCAAAATTGATAACCGCTGATCAAGCAGCAGCCTTGCTACAAGACAACATGACAGTAGCAACTACCGGTTTCGGTCTTGCAGGCTGGGCTGAAGAAATTGCGGAGGCGCTTGAGAAAAGATTTACCGGAACAGGCCAACCGAGAAATTTGACCCTTGTACATGCCTCGGCAACAGGCGACTGGAAAGACCGGGGAACAGTACGGATCGGCTATGAAGGGTTAATTAAAAGGTGGATCGGTGCCCATATCGGATCATCGGCTACTATGTCGAAGCTGGTGTCGGAAAGCAAGATCGAAGGCTATTGCTTGCCACAGGGAGTTATTGTTCAGCTTTATCGTGAAATTGCAGCAAAAAGACCGGGTGTCCTGACTAAGGTCGGTATGGGGACTTTTGTTGATCCGCGCCTGGACGGCGGTAAAATGAACGCCAAGACAGTGGAAGATATGGTAAAATTAGTGGAATTTGACGGCGAGCAGTGGCTTTATTACAAGACTTTTCCTATTGACGTCGCAATCATCAGGGCAACTACCGCTGATGAAAACGGCAATCTCACCACCGAAAAAGAGTCGGTTATGCTTGAAATGCTGGAACTGGCACAAGCCGTGAAAAATAACGGCGGCCTAGTGCTTGCCCAGGTGGAATATCTGGCCAAAGCCGGTTCGCTGCATCCACGGGACGTTAAGGTTCCCGGCATTTTAGTTGATCACATTGTTGTGGCTACAGATCAAAGATGCTGCTGGCAGACCGAGGGGCTTTACTTCAATCCTGTCTTTTGCGGTGATGTTAAGGTGCCTTTGGACAGTATTCCGGAGCTTCCTTTAACCGAACGCAAGATTATTGCCCGACGTGCTGCCATGGAGCTGGTACCTGATGCAGTTGTAAATCTGGGAGTGGGAATCCCAAGTGATGTTGCCGCTATAGGAGCCGAAGAAAAGGTTTCGGAAATGATGACATTCACTACAGAGGCGGGAGGGATTGGCGGAGTACCGGCTAGTCTGCCCCATTTTGGTCAGTCATACAACGGAGAAGCTGTAATTGGACACGCCAATCAGTTTGACTTTTATGATGGTGGCGGTCTTGATGTAGCATTTTTGGGTTTGGCACAGGTAGATGAAGTAGGAAACGTAAATGTAAGCAAATTTAAGGGGCGGGCCATGGGACCTGGCGGTTTTATCAATGTTAGCCAAGGTTCAAAGAAGGTAGTCTATTGCGGTACTTTTACTGCCGGCGGTCTTGAAGTTGCCATTGAAGAAGGAAAACTTAACATTGTCCAGGAGGGGAAAGGTAAAAAATTCATCAATCAAGTGGAACAGATCACTTTTAGTGGAAAATATGCTGCTAAAAATAATAAGCCGGTGGTATATGTTACCGAACGTGCTGTGTTTACCCTGGAAAACGGACAAGTAACCTTAACGGAAATTGCTCCCGGTATTGATTTGGAAAAGGATGTTTTGGCATTGATGGATTTTAAACCGGTGATTTCCCCCGATTTAAAACAGATGCCGAGTGAGATATTCCAGACCAAGTGGGGTCAGCTCAAACAGATTATTGAAGCCAAAATGAAAGGTTGATGAATGATGCTTGATATGTCGCTTTCCCCTGAACAACAAAAAGTGCAGCAATTAG